>DASVVP010000082.1:0-36151 GCA_036386495.1 Allosphingosinicella sp. | reverse complement strand
GTCGGTGCTCTGCGGCGGCGAGGCACCCGGCTCGGACGGGGGCTGGTTCGTGCAGCCCACCATCCTCGTCGACGTCAAGCCCGAGATGCGCTGCGTGCGCGAGGAGATATTCGGGCCGGTGCTGACCGCCACCCGCTTCGAGGATCTCGACGAGGTCGCCAAGGCAGCGAACGACACGACTTACGGCCTCGCGGCCACCGTCTGGACGCGCGACGTCTCGGCGATGCACCGCATGGCGGCCAAGCTGAAGGCCGGCATGGTCTGGGGCAACACCGTCGCCGCGGCCGACGTCGCCTTGCCGTTCGGCGGCTACAAGCAGTCGGGCTACGGGCGAGAGAGCGGTCGCTACGGCGTCGAGGCCTATACCGAACTGAAGACGGTGGCGATCGCGCTCTAGCGCTCGTTCATCCTGCAGCCATGCGGCGGGCGCAATTCCGGGCGGCGCTTGCCCGCGCCGGGGCGCAGCCGCTATGGTCATGCCGAGATTTCTCGAAGGGGAACAATGTGATGCGTCGATTCAGCGCCGGCCTCGCCGTAACGTCCCTGCTGCTCGCGGCGTCGGCGCAGGGGCAGCCGGCCGCCAGTCAGGAGCCGGCAGCCGCCCCTCCCGCCGCCACGGGTCCCGCCGCGCCGGTCGCGCCGCCGACGGCCGAGGAGCGCCAGCGGCTCGCCGCCGCAACCCAGCGCGGCATCCAGCTCTTCGAGCTCGCCCGGGCCGCCCAGCTCACCACCCAGGACCTGCTCGCGCGCATTCCTGATCCGACGGCGGCCGGAGTAGCCGGCTGGATCGCGGTCCCCGAGGGCAATGGGCTCACCGTCATATATTATGCCGAGGGGCCGGAGGGGCCGGTGGCGGTCTATCGCGGGCAGGTCCTCGGCGGCCGCATCGCCACGCCCGAAGTGTTCACGGGTGCCGCCCGGCCGGCGCTCTCCGCCACCCAGCGCCGCATGGCCGCCGCCCGCGCCGCGGTCGCCACGCTCGACCGGCAGCCCTGCTCGGGCGATTTCAACGTGTTCGTCATGCCGCCAGCCGCCGCCGATGCGGCCATAGAAGTCTATAAGCTTTCTCCGCAGAGCGCGCGCGGCCGCTACCCGCTCGGCGGCCATTTCCTCGCCACCGTCGCTCCGGACGGTAGCGTCGGCTCGACCCGCGCCTTCGCCAATGGCTGCGCCGACCTCCAGGCCCCGGCCGACACGAGCGTCGCCGGGCGTCCGGGGACGCCGGCGCGGCCGCTCGCCGTCACCCATTTGCTCGACCCGCTGCCCACCGAGATTCACGTCCTTCTGTCCTTGTGGATGAACCGGCCTCTGCTGGTCGCGACCGGCGATCCGCACCGGCTGTGGACGGTGTCGCGGGGACGGATCGGGCTGGTCGGCGTGGCGCAGGTGCCGCCCGCCGGGCCTGGACGCTAGGCCCTAGTCCTCGACCTGCGCCGGCAGCGGCGCATCGACGACGCAGCGCACGCCTTCGGCCCGGAACTCGAGCTCGACCGTCCCGCCGAGCTCGGCGGCCAGGCCGCGTTCGATCATCCGGCTGCCGAAGCCGCGGCGCTGCGGCGGGGCGACCGGCGGCCCGCCCTGCTCGGCCCAGCACAAGCGCAGCCGGCGCGCGCGGGCGGTGCCGGCGAGCGTCCAGGAGATCGCCACCGACCCCGCATCGGTCGATAGAGCGCCGTATTTGACGGCGTTCGTGCACAGCTCGTGGAGCGCCATCGCAATCGACACCGCCGTGCGCGGCGACAGCTCGATATCCTCGCCCTTGATCGTCACGCGGTCGCGGTCGGCGCCGCAGCCGGTGCCCGCGCTCTCCACCACCTGGCGCAGCGCCGCCGCCTCCCAGTTGCGGCCGGTGAGGAGGTCGTGGGCGCCCGCCAGCGCGGCGAGGCGATCCTCGAACGCCCGGCGCGCCTCGGGCAGCGCCGCCTCCCCGCGGAAGGTCTGGGCGGCGAGGCTCTGGATCACGGCGAGCGTGTTTTTCACACGGTGGTTGAGCTCGTTCAGCAGCAGGCGCTGATGCTCCTCGGTGCGCTTGCGCTCGAGCACCCGGCCGACCTGCTCGCCGAGCGTCCGTACGGTGAGCAGCAGGTCGGCGTCGGGCGGAGCCGTCTCGTGCGAGAAGAATTCGAGCGCCGCGATGATATGCCCTTCGCTCTTCACCGGAAATCCGAAAGCGGCGCCGAAGCCGAGCCCCTTGCGGGCGAAGAAAGGGTCGGTCCCGGTGTCGGAGACCCAGCTCGGCTCGCCGGTGGCGAGAATCCGGCCGGGGACGCCGATTCCGGGCTTGAACGAGATCGCGTCGGTCGCCTGCCGCAGCGCGGCCGCGGCATCCGGGTCCGCCTCGTGCCAGATGCCGGTCGACACCAGCTCCGCCGCGCCGCCGCGCTTGAGGACCAAAGCGTGGCCGATCGGCCAGCCGGTTAGCTGGCAAATGGCGGCGAGGCACGAGCGCAGCGCCTCTTCGAACGAGCCGGTCTCCGCCGCCATGGTGGTGACGTCGAACAGGATCCGCGTCTCGCGCGCCTGCCGTTCGAGCCGCTCCTCGGCGGCGCGCCGCTCGCTGATGTCGCGCAGGAAGCCGATGAACATCGTCTCGTGCACCGACTGCGCGGTGGTGATCGAAAGCTCGATCGGAATCTCCGCGCCGTCCTTGCGGATCGCGGCGATCTCGATGCGGCGGTTGAGCACCCGCTCCTCGCCGGTTTCGTTATAGCGCTCCAGCCCCCGGCAATGCGGCTCGCGATAGCGCTCGGGGATGATGAGATCGACCATCAGCCGGCCGACGGCCTCCGCGGCCGTCCACCCGAAGGCCCGCTCGGCGACCTGGTTCCACGCCGCCACCGTGCCGTCGCGGCGCATCACGACCACCGCGTCGAGCGCGGTCTCGAGGACCGGGCTGAGCGCCTCGATGCCCGCGGCCTGGGTCTGGTGGACGGACATGAACGCAAACTCCCCCGCCCACCCGCCGTGCACCAGGCGGGCCGCGACCGCAAGGGAAACGGCGCCGGAAGGGCACCGCAATCGAGCCGAATCCGGTTGCGCTCCGGACGCTTTTGGGCGATGTCGCAGGCGGAATGAAGTCACTGGTGCGGCTGGACAAATCCGCCGCTGGAGAATCAACGACATGAACAGGACTCGTATCGGGCTGGTTGCGGCCCTGCTTCTGGCCGGAACCGCGCCGCTGATCGCGCAGCCGGCCGCGACCACCGCTGCCGCCCAGCCGGCCGGCAAGGCCCGCTTCGGCGGCTGGGGCGTCGATCTCGCCGCCCGTGATCTCTCGGTGAAACCGGGCGACGATTTCTGGCGCTACGCCAACAATGCCTGGTTCCGCACCAACCCGATTCCGGCCGACCGCACCTCCTTCGGCGTCGGCGTCATGCTGCAGCTCGAGCTCGAGCAGCAGCTGCGCGCGATCCTGGAGACCGCCGGCCGCTCGTCCAACCCGTCCGACCGCCAGGTCGCCGACCTCTATGCGAGCTACATGGACGAGGCCGGCATCGAGGCCCGCGGCATCGCCCCGGTCCGCCCCTATCTCAGCCGGATCGCCGCCGTCCGCAACCGCGACGACCTGCTGCGCCTGTTCGCGACGCCCGGCTACATGTCGCCGGTCGACGTCGGCATTCTCCCCAATCCGGCGGACCCGACCCGTTACGTCGCCTTCGCGGGCCAGGGCGGCCTCGGCATGCCGGGCCGCGACTATTATCTGCGCGAGGGCGCGCAGTTCGACACGTTCCGCACCGGCTACCGCAACTATATCGTCGAGCTTCACCGCCTGGCCGGCATCGCCAATCCGGAAGCGAAGGCCGACGCGATCATCGCGCTCGAGCGGCGGATCGCCGAAGCGCACTGGACGCCCGAGCGCAGCCGCGACGTCCGCCAGCTGATCAACCCGATGAACCGCGAGCAGCTGACCCAGCTCGCCCCGCAGTTCAACTGGACGCCCTGGCTACAGCAAATCGGCCTCGGCGAGGTGCCCACCGTGATCGCCGGCCACACCACCGCGATCACCGCCATCGGCCAGCTGCTCGACACCGTCCCGCTCGGCACCTGGAAGGACTATATGACCTTCCACATGCTGCGCTCGGCGGCGCCCTATCTGCCGCGGGCCTTCGACCAGGCGCATTTCAACTTCTATTCGCGGACCCTGCGCGGGGTCGAGCAGCCGCGCGACCGCTGGAAGCGCGGCCTCGACCTGGTCAACGGCGCGCTCGGCGAGGCCGTCGGCCGCATCTACATGGAGCGCCACTTCCCGGCCGAGAGCCGCCGCCAGATGGGCGAGCTCGTCGCCAATTTGCGCGCCGCCTTCGCCGAGCGGCTCGGGACGCTCGAATGGATGGACGACGCGACCCGTACCCAGGCGCTGGCCAAGCTCGAGGCCTTCGATCCCCGCATCGGCGGGCCCGAGCGGTATATCGACTATGGCGCGATGCGCGTCGACCGCGGCGACGTGTTCGGCAACGTCATGCGGGCCGGCGAATTCGAGCACCATCTGCAGCTCTCGCGGCTGCCGCACCCGGTCGACCGTTCTCTCTGGGGGATGACTCCGCAGACGATCAACGCTTCCTATTCGCCGCTGTCGAACCAGATCACCTTCCCGGCGGCGATCCTGCAGCCGCCTTATTTCGATCCGCACGCCGATCCCGCCGTCAATTACGGCAGCATCGGTGCGATCATCGGCCACGAGATCGGCCACGGCTTCGACGACCAGGGCCGCCAGTTCGACGCACAGGGCCGCTTCCGCGACTGGTGGACCCCGGCCGCGGCCGAGCGCTACACCGAGCGTACCCGGCGCCTCGTCGAGCAGTTCAACCAATATGAGGGTATTCCCGGCCAGCGCGTCAGTGGACAGCTGACGCTCGGCGAGAATATCGGCGACCTCGGCGGCCTCGAAATGGCCTATGCCGCCTATCGCCGCCATATCGCCCAGAACGGCGAGCCACCGGTGATCGACGGCCTTACCGGCGACCAGCGCTTCTTCCTCGCCTTCGCCCAGGCCTGGCGCTCCAACATCCGCCCCGACGCGCTCCGCGAACGGCTGCTCACCGATCCCCACAGCCCGCCGGAATGGCGCGTCAACGGCATCGTCCGCAATGTCGACGCCTGGTACCGCGCGTTCAACATCCAGCCCGGCGACCGGCTCTATCTGCCGCCGGAGCAGCGCGTCCGCATCTGGTAGCGCCGCGAGGGGAAACGCGCCAAGAGGGGCCGGCCGACGCCGGCCCCTTTTTGCGTGCGCCTCAGCGCCCTTGATCAGGCGGCGCGGCGCGACGAAGGTGAAGGCGAACCGATGGGAGCCAGTCCATGCGCCACGCCGCCGCCTTTGCCGCCGCTCTCGCCCTCGGCGCCTGCGTCCAGACCGCGCGGGAAGGCGAGGCCGAGCGCCCTGCCTCCTGGCGGCCCGCGCCGGTGGCGGGGGCGCAGGAGCCGGCGCAGGTGCTGGCCGCCAGCACCGCTGCGGACTGGCGGGCGATCGATCCGGAGAATCTCCTGATCATGGATCTCGCCGACGCCAATGGATCTCCGGGCAGCAGGGTCGCGATCGAGCTGGCACCCGATTTCGCGCCGGTCCACGTCGCCAATATCCGCGCCTTCGCCCGCGCCGGCTGGTGGGGCCAGGCGACGATCTACCGGGTGCAGGACAATTATGTGACCCAATGGGGCAATGGCGATGCCGAGAATCCGATGCCGCAAGGCGTGGTGGCCCCGCCGCCCGCGGAATATGACCGGGCGCTGGAGGGCCTATCGCCGCGGCCGCTCGGCTTTCCGGACAGCTCTGCGCCGATGGCGGGCCACGCTCTGGGCTGGCCGGTCGCCTGGGACCCGGAAAGCGGCCGCGCCTGGCTGACCCATTGCTACGGCAGCGTCGGCGTCGCCCGCGGCCTCGCGCCCGACACAGGCTCGGGAAGCGAGCTCTACACGGTGACCGGCCATGCGCCGCGCCAGCTCGACCTCAACATCGCCACGGTGGGGCGCGTCGTCGACGGCATGGCGGCCCTGTCGGCGCGACCGCGGGGGACCGGCAATCTCGGCTTCTACCAGACCGAGCGCGGCGAGCAGCCGATCCGCATCGCGCGCGTCCGGATCGCCGCCGACATCCCGGCCGGGGAGCGGCCCGCCTACGAAGTCATGCGCACCGACAGCGCGGCTTTCTCGGCCTGGGTGACCGGCCGCGCCAATCGCGGCGGCACATTCTTCCAGCGCCCGGCGGGCGGCATCGACGTCTGCAACGTCAACGTGCCGGTGCGGGCGCGGGCGCCGGGTGGGTGAGGAGCGCGGATCCCGCCGGAGCGCGAGGCTCCGTGCGGGATCCGCCTGTGTGGGCGCCGGCAAAGGGGACGGTTGCCGGTTGGCCCATGGTCCGGCGACAGAGGGGAGGAATGCCCCGGACCCGTGAGGAGCGCCGCGAAGGGGATCGCGGAGCTTTTGAAGCCGTATCAGGCGGCGAAGGCGTGCTCGACGGGGGACGAGTAACCGGGCCGCCGGGCGTGGCGGACGATCTGGCCGCCGGCGACGAGCGACGCATTTTCGAGCGGCAGAGCGGTGGCGCAGAAGGCGCATTCCGCCGACAGCCGGCCGATATACCAGTGCGTCCGCCCGCAACCGGGGCAGTAATTGGTCTCATGGTCGCGATAGACGATGTGATAGCCGCGCTGGCTGGGCTGGGGGATCAGGCTTCCGCCGCGCGCTTCCAAAATGCTCGTCGCCACTACACTGGCTCCTTCTCAAACTCACTTGGCAGCCAGAACCGCCGAGAGTCAGAGAAGTTTCATGGACTTGCGATGAACGGAAGCAGCCCGACGCGACCGTCCCCCTCTGAAACGCCCGAGTCGCCGCCGGAAAAGCCCGGCGACGAACCGTTTTGCTGTGGCGACGAACCGTTAGGAGGCGCGGCTAGAGGATCTCCGCGAAGGCGCGGACGGGGAAGGTGCCCATCCCCGCCACCTTGGGCGGCACGGCGGAGAAAAGGAAGCCGCTGTCCGGGAGCGCGGCGAGGTTCGTGAGATGCTCGCAGACGAGCACGCCCGCCCCGAGCAGGATCGTGTGGACGGGCCGGCTCCTGCCGCGCGTGTCGTCGATATTGTGGCTGTCGATGCCGACCAGCCGCGCCCCGCGCTCCGCCAGCAGCCGCGCCGCCGCCTCGGTGAGATAGGGATGGTCCTCGTAATAAGCCGGGGTGCGCCAGTGCCGGTCCCAGCCGGTGTGGACCAGCACCGCCTTGCCGGCGACGTCGAGCCCCTCGAACGCGTCCGCATCCGCAGCCGGCCCCTCCGCCCGCACGACCAGCCCCGCGAGGGACGCGAGCTGCACCAGCGCGAGCTGCGCGAGGTCCGCGCCGTCGGCATAACGGTGGAAGGGCGCGTCGAGATAGGTGCCGGTATTGGCCACCATGTCGATCCGGCCGATCTGGAAGGTCGAGCCGTCCTCGTAGAAGCCGGCGCTATGCTCCCGGGTCCAATAGTCACAGATATGCGGCCCGGGCAGGCCCTTGTAGGTGACCATGCCGTGCTCGATCACATGGCTGAGATCGACCAGCCTTCCCACCGGACGGACCTCCCTCAATGCCGGGCCGCGAGGCCCCTCAGCACGTAGTGGAGGATGCCGCCGTGGCGGAAATATTCGAGCTCGTTGAGGGTGTCGATCCGGACCCGGGCTGGGAAGCTGGTCTCGACTCCGCTCTCGTGGCGGACCCTGACCTGGATCTCCTGGCGCGGCTGGAGCGCGCCGATGCCGGTGACGGTGAAGATCTCCGAGCCGTCGAACGCCGGCGGATCGCCGAGGAACTGGAGCGGCAGCACGCCCATGCCGACCAGGTTCGAGCGGTGGATGCGCTCATAGGTCTCGGCGATGACGGCGCGGACGCCGAGCAGGTTGGTGCCCTTGGCCGCCCAGTCGCGCGACGAGCCGGTGCCATATTCCTTGCCTGCGATCACGACGAGCGGAATGCCCTCCTCCTTGTAGCGCATGGCGGCGTCGTAGATGGCGAGCTGCTCGCCCGAGGGGACGTGCTTCGTGTAGCCGCCCTCGACGCCGGGGACCATCTTGTTGCGGATGCGGATGTTGGCGAAGGTGCCGCGCATCATCACTTCGTGATTGCCGCGGCGGGCGCCGTAGCTGTTGAAGTCCGTGCGCTCTATTCCGTTTGATATCAAGTACTTACCAGCCGGCGAGTCGACCCTGATGGCGCCGGCGGGACTGATATGGTCGGTGGTGATCGAATCGCCGAAAATGGCGAGCGGGCGCGCGCCCTCGATGTCGCCGAGCGAGGTCGGCGTCATCGACATGGCTTCGAAATATGGCGGGTTCTGGATGTAGGTGGAGGCGGCGTCCCAGGCATAGGTCGCGCCGCCGGTCAGCGGGATGCCGCGCCAGCGGTCGTCGCCCTTGTAGACGTCGGCATAGCGGGCGCGGAACATGCCGGATGTGACCGAAGAGTCGATGAGGGCGCGCACTTCTTCGTTCGAAGGCCAGATGTCGCGCAGATAGACGTCGCCGCCGTCCGAACCGGTGCCGATCGGGCTCTCGATCATGTCCTCGATCACCGTGCCCTTGAGCGCATAGGCGACGACGAGCGGCGGCGAGGCGAGGAAATTGGCGCGCACGTCCGGCGACACCCGCCCCTCGAAATTGCGGTTGCCGGAGAGGACCGACGCGGCCACCAGGTCGTTCTTGTGGATCGCGGCCGAGATCGGCTCGGGCAAGGGCCCCGAATTGCCGATGCAGGTCGTGCAGCCATAGCCGACCAGCTCGAAGCCGATCGCGTTCAGATCCTCCGAGAGGCCGGCCTTGTCGAGATAGTCGGTCACCACCTGCGAGCCCGGCGCCAGCGAGGTCTTGACCCAGGGCTTGCGCGTCAGCCCCTTCTCCCGCGCCTTGCGCGCGACCAGGCCGGCGGCGATCAGCACCGAGGGGTTGGAGGTGTTGGTGCACGAGGTGATGGCGGCGATGACGACGTCGCCATGGCCGAGGTCGCAGGCCTCGGTCTCGCACCCGCCGCCCTCCGCCGCCGTCCCCGCCGCGACCGGGAAGCGCTCCTTCAGCGTGCGCTTACCGTGGCCATATTCGGCCTCGAAGCTGGCGACGAATTCCTCGTCGACCTTGGAGAGCGCGACCTTGTCCTGCGGCCGCTTCGGCCCGGCCAGCGACGGCTCGACCGACGACATGTCGAGCGCGAGCGTATCGGTGAAGATCGGGTCGGGCGCGCCGGCGTCGAGCCAAAGGCCCTGCGCCCGGGAATAGGCCTCGACCAAGGCGATCTGCTCCTCGGAGCGGCCGGTGAGGCGATAATAATCGAGCGTCTTTCCATCGACCGGGAAGAAGCCGCAGGTGGCGCCATATTCGGGCGCCATGTTGGCGATCGTCGCGCGGTCGGCGAGCGAGAGCGCCGAGACGCCGGGGCCGTAGAATTCGACGAACCGCCCGACCACGCCCTTGCGGCGCAGCATCTGGGTGACGGTCAGCACCAGGTCGGTGGCGGTGATGCCCTCCTTCAATTCGCCCGAGAGATGGAAGCCGACCACTTCGGGGATCAGCATCGAGACCGGCTGGCCGAGCATGCCCGCTTCCGCCTCGATCCCGCCCACGCCCCAGCCGAGCACGCCGAGGCCGTTGACCATCGTCGTGTGGCTGTCGGTGCCGACGAGGGTGTCGGGGTAGGCCACTTCCTCCCCGGACGCGTCCTTCGACGACCAGACCGAGCGCGCGATCAGCTCGAGGTTGATCTGGTGACAGATGCCGGTGCCGGGCGGCACGACCTCGAAATTGGCGAAGGCCTTGGAGCCCCATTTGAGGAACTGGTAGCGCTCGAAATTGCGGCTGTATTCGAGCTCGACATTGGCCTCGAACGAGCGCGGCGTCCCGAACTCGTCGACCATCACCGAGTGATCGATGACGAGGTGGACCGGCACCTGCGGATTGATCCTGGCGGGATCGCCGCCGAGCTGCGCCATCGCGTCGCGAAGCGCGGCGAGATCGACCACCGCGGGGACGCCGGTGAAGTCCTGCATCAGCACGCGCGCGGGGCGATACTGGATCTCGTGGGAGATCCCGCCGCCGGGCGCCTTCTGCCAGTCGACCAGCGCCTGGATGTCGGCGCGGGTGACGGTCTTCCCGTCCTCGAAGCGGATGAGATTCTCGAGCAGCACCTTCATCGAGAAGGGGAGGCGGGACACGTCGCCGAGCGCGGCGGCGGCTTTTGAGAGGGAGTAATAAGCGTAACGCTTCGCTCCGACCTGGAGCTCGGAGCGGGTGTCGAGGGCGTTGTTGCCTACGGCGGTCATCTGCGGGCCCTTACGGTCAAGAGACAGTCGGAGCCGGGCTTAAGGCTAAGCAGCCCGGCGCGGTTGGCGCGGGGCTTAGCAATGTGGGGGCTAAGGGGGAAGGGCGAGGCGCGCGGACGGGTAGCCTAATCAGTCTTCCCGGCCTTGTCTCGGCGCCTAGCCTCGCAGGCTCTTTCATGCTCGGCGAGGCGAGCCATGACAATCGGGTAGCGCTTCATCACGCGATCGTGAATCTCGTCCCCGTCAGGGAGGCGGCCCGTGGGACTCGCGACCAGCTTCTTCGGCGGCTTCTCGGGCGCGTTCATCGGGCGGCTCCTAGCGCTGACAAAGTCGGCGCGGAGGAGGCGCTCGTCAATCGGCGATCATCGCTTTTGAACTGGTACCGCCTTCAATTAAGCGAAAAGGCGAGTGGGGGCCGGCGCGGGTGACCGTCTTGCCGTTCCCGTGCGTCATTTCATCTGGGAGCCGTTACGTTGGTACCAAGTCGAGAGATCGAGGATTTTGCCAGCCGATGCACGCTCGATATCCCCGGGTGCGCACCGTTCTGTGAAGATGACAAGATTACGGCAATCCCAACGTGCGCTTGGCACTAACATGGCTTTGAAGGCCAGAAAATGCGCGACCTCGGCTAGCTCCTGTAGAGATGGATATTCAGAAGCACGCTCTGCGTACGCCATGCGACCAAATTGAGCCTGATCAACACCGAGCTGTCCCAAATCATCGAGCGAGCCCAGGTCAAGTACGTCACTGAGCGTCACGTCGAGGGGGTACAGCCGTTTTGAAGGCTTGGATGGGAGGACCGGCTGGCCGCGGCGTTGGTGGAACACCGTTTCCGCTATGGCGCCGTCGGCTTCTAAGGATGTATACAAGACGTCAAACGATCCGTCGTCCCACCGTCCCCCGGATCGATATCCCGAGAGGGGATCACGGCCTTCTGACACTGCTCGCCAGACTCGTGCTTCTAGGAATTTCCGCGGCCGCGGCTCCAGTGCGTCGATAAGATCCTGGGGGCGAGCTTTCCGCATGTCTGGTTACAAGTACGCGTCGGCGTCCAATCTGTCTAAAATTGAAATCACCTCGGCAGGCTCGCTAGCGATGATTAGATCGATCGCCCTTCTTCCTCCAAGCTGCGGGTGAGCTGCATACAGCCAAAGCCTTATCTCATCATCGTTGTAATAATCGCTAAGTCTGGAAACAATATAATGCAGATTTGCGAGAAGTAGTTGTGCCTTTGGGTGAGGAACATGTGAACCCGATGTCCACCGCGTGACCGTGGCTGAGGAAACGTCAGCGAAATTGGCGATATCGGTTCCGCGAAGACCGCCTTGCTCTTTGATCTCTTCGATGTATCTGCCGACAGCTTTGCTCACAATCAGAACCCGTTAGCTTTCACGCTTTTGACTGAGGGATGAGTGTCAACGGACGGAACCCTGGACCGCTCGATCTCATGAACCTCATGGAGATTTTCTAGCACCGAACGTGTTTTCTCATTCCGCCTTGCCCAAGCCACGAGGCGCTCAGTGAGTTTCTGCGCCGCCTGTGTAGCGGTTTGGCCCTTGCGTGGCTTCAACTCGGATTCGAGGGGCTTTATGTCTTTGATCTGCCGGGCTGTCCGATCTGCGATAGCAAGCTCATGTGATAGGAAATGTTCTGTCCGCTTCGGCTCAGGCACGCTTTCAAGTTCGCGAAGAAGCTTCGCTTCTTGAACTGCGTAATGACCCTTGCGGTCTGCGACCATGCCCTCGAGCCCCCTGTGGCAACAGTCCCGGTCGGAGCACACTACGAGCCGATGCCCGTTACGTGCTTTCGCGAGCGACATCAGCTCCGGTATTGTCAATGATCTATCAAGCCCGAAGATACGCACCCGCTTAGCTGGCCCGCTATTCTGATCGTCAGCTGACCGAGGTTGAGGGAACTTTTGCCAGTCTGAGGCATCAAATCGTTCTTGATTACCCAAGCCACGCGCCAATCCACTTGCCGCACCAAAGGCCAAGGCAGCATGAGCCGTTAATCCCCCGACGTAATCAAGCACGACGGCGCGTCCGAGGTTATGAAATCCCGCGAGTGCTGTGATAACGCGCCTGATTTGAGGGGGGCTAGCGTCCGCGCCAAATCGCGAGATTCGTACGAACAGATTGCTAAATGGAAGATCGAAAATGGCGGCAACGATTGAGCCGCGTACGGCCTCGTCGAGAAGGTCGTCTCGTGTCAAAATTAACCCGTAATCGAGCGCAATCCGCGTTCCACCTAGCTCGTCTAGGTAGCGGCGTGTTCGACGAAAGGCCTCGATATCTATTTCAAGCCAAGAATCTGCAGCCCCCTCTCGAAGGAAGTGAGACGGCGCAATGACTCGGTGAAACCCTTCTTCGATCGCCATCTGAGCCACTCTGCGACAGACCTCATCAAGTCTCTCCCAGAAGCGCGTGGGCGTATCGAGCCCTTCCGCCCAGGGAGTGCTACTGACCCGACCTTGATATTTCGCTGCCGCCGCTAACTCGGCGGTTTTCGGATCGAGCGTTATCTCCGCACCGCGTTCCCGAAAGCGGCGTGCCAAATCCTTCTGGTGAGAATGGCTGTTTGCGTCGAAAATGGCGCGGTTTGTGCGAAGTTTTCCCTCCTCGAAAATAGCCTCTAGCTGGTGGTGGCCCGTCTCCCCAACTCGGAGGTAGTCGCCTATATGACCCCACGCGAACTGAGGCGGGCGAAATGGAATGATGTCAGCCATGGCATTTCCTTTTCACCATCGTTACTACGTGAAAAGCAAATGTAATGCAACGCTAATTTTCTGGGCCGCGTGGCGGCACCACGCCGCCAGATTGCGGCCCGACGTCCATAAAGAAGATGCCCGCAGTTTCTAGAGCAAGCCGCATTTTTTGAACGCGTGCCGGCAGCACAGACTCGCCACCCTCAAACCGCGCGACCGTCCGCCAGCTGACCCCAGCGGCGGCGGCGAGGTCGTGCTGGGTCCAGTCCAGGCCCGCTCGCGCCATGCGGCACTGGCGTCTGTTCACGCTGTCAGTTTTTCCACAAAAATAGATTGACGCTCCCGGTTCATTCTGTCAGTAAATCAACAACAGATCAGACCCCCACCGCCTTCAGCGGGAGAACCTTGGTCATGGCTTCCGGGGAGCATAGCTGCACGCGCCGCGATCTTCTAGGCGCGGCGTTCGCGGTGCCGCTGATGACCTCCCTCCCCTTGAGGGGGAGGGGTTGGGGAGGGGTGGACTCCGACATAATGCGCGGTGTCCCCGGAGCATCACTTGGCTCGGCCGCCACCCCCACCCTAACCCTCCCCCCTCAAGGGGGAGGGGACCAGGGGGAGCGCATCCGGAAGTGGAATCTGGCAGCCGCCGCGGTGACGGAGGCCGAGGAGGCGATGGACGCGGCGGATGCGGCGCAGGCGGGGGCGCGGTCGCGGGAAGAGGAGTTCGCGCTCGAGGAGGTCTATAGCGACCGGCTTGCCGATCTTTACGAGGCGGTGCGGGGGCTGCTCAGGACCCCCGCGCCGAATGTCGCCGCGCTCGCGGTGAAGATCTGCCTCGTCGTCGATCATGAGGTCGCGACGCTGGAGGGGGCGGAGGCGTCCATGGCAGCGGTGAAGGCGGATGCGATGCGGATCGGGGCGCAGTGGGCGACGGGGCGGCTTCCCGGCCCTCGCGCCGACCTGTTCGCTGCTGCTCCTCCCCCTTGAGGGGGGAGGGAACTCGGCCGAGCGGAGCCTCAGCGCGCCGCCTGCTTGCGCCGCGCGGGGAGGGTCGCGACGTTGCCGGCGCGGAGCGCCTCGATCTCTTCCTCCTCGAGCTCCTCGACGCCGGCGATCTCGTCGCGCGCCTCCCGGGTCGCGAGGACGAGCTCGTCGAGCTTGGCGTGGAGGGCGAGGTCGCGGCGGTGGGCTTCCTTCTCGCGCACCGCCTGGCGGTTGAGGACCATCTGGCTGAGCGTGATCGCCAGGATCGAGAGGATCGCGGTCAATATGCCGATGCTGAAGCCCGCGAGATACCAGGCGGCGCAGACCAGGAAGAGGCCGAGCTGGGCGAAGGGATGGGCGGAGACGTCGGCGACCGTCTCGGACAGCCAGCAGCCGATCCGCTCGAGCCGGGTCTCCCCGTCCGGGCGCGCTTGCGGGGCTATGCCGGTGGACATGATCTTACTCCAACAGGCGGCGCGTGGGCCGCGAAGGGAGATTAACGCAGGTTAGTCCGGCCTGTTCCGAAGCCGCGGCGCCCGGAGAGGAAGCGCCCGGGGGTGAACCCGGAGCAGACGGCGGCGGCGAGGCTTGACCGCGGGCGCCGGGTGCGCTCAGTTTCTACCGCGATTCGAGGGAGTTGAGGGATGGGGGCGATGTTGATGCTGCTGCTGGCGGCGCAGGCTCAGGTGGCGCAGCCGCTGACGATCGAGGCCCTCGACGCGGTGCGGCCCGGGACCGCGGCAGGGCAGGTGAGCGCGCTGTTTCCGGAAGGGCCGGGCGTGCGGCACCGGCCGGACGCGGTCGCGCTCGACGACGTGGCAGTCGGCGGCGACTGCGAGGCGGACGGCGAGATCAGGCTGGCGGAAGGCGCGGTGCGCGAGATCGAATTGCGCGGCGGCGGGTCGCTGCTCGGGCGCTGCGGTGGGCGCGTGCTGGAGGCTTTGGTGGCGCGGTTCGGGGCGCCTGACAGCGAGAGAAGCCGCGGCGAGACGCCGTGGCGGCGATCGCGCTCAACCTACGAATGGCGGCGCGGCGGCCAGACATTGCGCTACGTGCGTTACACGAGCGCGGGCTATGCCGGATCGGGGCTGGCGAGCGCGTCCTGGGTGCTGACCGTATCGGGTGGCGGGAGCGGCGCGTCGGGCGGGGACGACTAGAGTTCGGACTTGAGCCCAGCACGCGCCCCTCCCCACCGCCTCTCGCTTGCAGGCGATCGTTGGGGGTCTGGTGTAGCGCCCATTCAGCACGCCGACAGTTTCGCATCCGTATCGACCCGATTCCCTTCGTAACCAGTAGCGGAGTCGGCTTCATGCTCCATTATCTCTTCGCCGCGTTCGTCCTGGGCGCCGCCGCTCCCGGCCCCGCCGCGCCCGCCGCCGCAGCCACGGCGCAGCCCGGGCTGCTCAACCCGCAGATAGACTATGATGGCTATCGCGCGCTGATCGCCGAGGTGCAGCCCTATCGGCGCGCGCGGCTGATCGACTGGCAGACCTTTGCCGCAGCCGCCGACGAGCCGGACGTGCTGATCCTCGACGCGCGCTCGGCCGAGCAGTTCGCCGCCGGCCATATTCGAGGCGCGGTCAACGTGCCGCTGCCCGAGTTCAGCGACGAGCGTCTCGCCGAGGTCATCGGCCGTCCGGACCGCCCGATCCTGATCTACTGCAACAACAATTTCCGCAACGATCGCCCGCCGGTCATGCTCAAGAGCGGGCGGCTCGCCCTCAACCTTTCGACCTTCACCCATCTCTACGGCTACGGCTACCGCAACGTCCGCGAACTGAACGACGTGATGGACCTCAACGATCCGCGGGTGCGCTGGGTGACCGGTTGAGCGCCCCCGCCAGCCAATCCGGCACCGTCGCATCGCCGAGATCGTCGACGCGGCGGTGCTCGACGGCGAGGCCGAGCTCGGGATAGTGGGCACGCGTCCGCGCCCCCGGCGCCACGGCGGGGACGACGACGAGGCGGCGGTTGACCTTGGAACGGTAATTCATCCGTGCCGTATTCTCCTGGCCGACATAGCAGCCCTTCGCGAAGCTGACCCCGTTCAGCTCCGCGGCGTTGCATTCGAGCCAGAGGGTGCGGTCGCTGCCGAGCTCGGCTTCGCCTTCGGTGACGCCGAGGGAGAGGCGATGGGCGCGCCAGGCCTCGTCGGCGGGCGCGTCGGCGGCGGGAGCGAGCCAGCGGCGGCCTAGGGCGGGCAGGCGGGGATCGGGCGTGCCGTCGCTCCCGTCGGGCGACCAGTGAACGGCAAGGCCGGGCTCGGGCGCGATCGCGATCGGGCGGCGGAGGCGGTAGAGGGTGAGGCGGCGCGCCAGCGCTTCGGCGGCGGCGACCTCACAGTCTACCAGCACGTCCTCGCCGTCGGCCCAGAGGAGGAAGTCGAACAATGCCTTGCCCTGCGGCGTGAGCAGGCCGGCCCAGAGCGGGCGGCCGGGCGCGAGCGCGTCGACGTCGTTGGTGACGAGGCCCTGGAGAAAGGCGCGCACTTCCTCGCCGGAGAGGCGTAGGAGCGCGCGTTCGGTGAGGGTGGTCGCGGGCATGGAGCCGAGTTAGGGGGTCGCGGGAGGAATAACAAACGCATGGCCGAACCCGACCGCCTCGTCATCCGCCGGCCCGACGATTGGCACGTCCACCTGCGCGACGGCACGATGCTGGCGGCGGTGGCGCCGTTCACCGCGCGGCAGTTCGGCCGCGCGATCGTGATGCCGAACCTCGACCCTCCCGTCACCACCGCTGCGGCGGCGGACGCCTATCGCGACCGGGTCCGCACCGCCGCCGGACCCCGCTTCACGCCGCTGATGACCTTCTATCTCACCGACGAGACCGATCCGCGGGAGGTGGAAAGCGGCTTCGCGTCCGGCGCGTGGATCGCGGCCAAGCTCTATCCGGCCCATGCGACGACCAACTCCGCGCGCGGCGTCACGGACGTGCGCAACCTCGCCCGGGTGCTCGAGACGATGGAGCGGATCGGCATGCCTTTGCTCATCCACGGGGAGTCGATGGATGCGGACGTGGACGTATTCGATCGCGAGAAGGCCTTCATCGACCGCATTTTCTCAGGGCTGGTGCGGGACTTTCCGGGGCTGAAGATGGTGTTCGAGCACGTCACGACGGCGGACGCGGTGGAATTCGTGCTCGGCTCGGGGCCGAACGTCGCGGCAACGGTCACGCCGCAGCATCTGATCCTCAACCGCAACGCCTTGTTCGACGGCGGCCTCCGGCCCCACGCTTACTGCCTCCCCGTCGCCAAGCGCGAGGCCCACCGGCTGGCGGTGCGCAAGGCGGCGACGTCGGGATCGCCTCAATTCTTCCTCGGCACCGACAGCGCGCCGCACGGGGTGGAGCGCAAAGAATCGGCCTGCGGCTGCGCGGGCATCTTCAACGCGCCGTTCGCGCTCGAAGCCTATGCGACCGTGTTCGAGGAGGAAGGCGCGCTCGACCGCTTCGAAGCGTTCGCGTCCGAGAACGGCGCGCTTTTCTACGGCCTGCCGCTCAACGACGAGCGGGTGGTGCTGGAGCGCGCCGCGGCGGCGGTGCCGGACTCGATCCCGGCGGCGGGCACGCGGCTCGTCCCGTTTCTCGCCGGGCAGACGCTACGCTGGCGCTTTGCGGGCGCGGCCTAGAAGGGCAGCCACCGGTTGCGCTGGGAGAAGCGCATGTAGCCGGCATTGACGCCGAGCCGCATGCCGACGCCGAGGCGAACCGGGATCAGCACGACGTCGCCGCGCCGCAAATAGCCCGCGGTGAAGCCGCCGACGACATAGGCGTGGCCCTCGGCATTGGGATAGCGGCGGAACAGGCGCTGGCTGTCGTTGAGATTGTAGACGAGAACGAACACCTTGTTCGCATCTGCGCCGACGTCGAAGCCTAGGGAGGGACCGGTCCAGTACACGTTGCGGTCGCCCTCGATCCGGTGGCGCATCACGCCCGAGCCGTAGCGCAGCCCGAAGATGAAGGCGCCGCCCGCCTCCTGGCCGCTGATATAGGCGATCGGCTCGCCCTGATCGCCGATGATCCGTTCGAGGATCCCGGCGAGGCCCTCGGCGCCGTCGCCGAACAGGTCGCCGGCCGCGCTGAAGATGTCGCGGCGGGGGATGGCGGCCCCCGGGGCGGCCGTCGTCGTTGTCGTCGTCGTGGCCGCGGGCGCGTTGGGGTCGGTGGTGACCGGCGCCTCCGTCGCGGCGTCGGCCGCCGCCTGCTGCTGGTCGGCCGGGAACCATTCGCTGGCCGGCGGCGCGGCATCGGCGGGTGCCTCCTGGGCCGCGAGGGGCCAGGCGAAGGCGGCCAGAGCGGCGGCCGCGGCGATCTTCAACGCAGACATTTTCAGCATGGTCTTCCCCCACACCCCTACGCGGCCGAAACTAGGGCCGGCTCGGCTTTCGCCGCAATCGACCAGCGGCGATCCGAGTCTATCGCGCGCCGAAATGCCTGTCGCGCCCGCGAAATTACGGTGGGGAGGCGTCTAGCGGGGTGCGGGCGGCGCCAGGTCCGCGTTGGTGAAGGTCTGCGCGCCGACATGGCCCATCTCCCAGGAAAGGAGATGGTCGACATGAACCGGCACCCCCGCCTCGCGCAGCATGCCGAAGAAGCGGCGGTCCTCGCTGAGCCCGTCGGCGAAGGCGAACCAGGGCTTCGCGACCCTGGCGAGGAGGTCGGCGCGCATCAGGCAGAGGCCGAGGCCGAGCGCGGCGACCTCCTCGACCTTGCCCGCGCGCGCCAGCTTCTCGGTGGTGACGACCGGGTGCCCGTCGAGGCCGAGCGCGGTCGGCAGTAGCGGCGGCACCCGGGTCGGGTAGTTGCAGCCGACCACCGGCAGGTTGAGCGAGAACAGGCGGATCAGGGCGTGGTCCGGGAAGACATGGTCGGCATCCGCCCAGAGGATGAAATCCGCGCCCCATTCGAGCGCGCGCTCGGCGAGACGGTTGCGGTTCGCGGCGAGATCGGCGCTGGTGAAGACGCAGGTCCACAGCTCCGGCCGCAAGGTCCGCCCGCCGAGCTCCATGTCGGTCGTCAGGAAGCGCGACGCCATGTTCATCGCCGACGAGACGAACAGGGCCTCCGCCTGGCGGTGGATGGGGATGCAGACGACGATCCTCATGGCGCGCAACTAGCCGATCAGCCACGGGGACGATAGCGCTCCGAACCATCATGATGAGGCGCGGGGGCGGCCGATCCTGCGGTTGAAGGATCGAAACCGGACCACTATACGAGCGCGTTCAGACCTCCCGGAGACGTGGGTGAGTGGCTGAAACCAGCGGTTTGCTAAACCGCCGTAGGGGGATTACTCCTACCGAGGGTTCGAATCCCTCCGTCTCCGCCACCCTGCTTCGCGCTGCGCGCTTCGCAGGACGGGTCCCTGCTCAGTAAGGCTCTAGGTCGTTGCGTTTCTCGACGGCCGAAGCAGGATGCCCTTCGAAGCTTCAGCGAAGAAGGGCCGATCGTTGCACTACGTCTACCTGCTGGAGAGCCTGAGCCACACCGGCGAGCGTTACGTGAGCCGCACCCGTGACCTTCGGTCGCGCCTGGAGCGCCACAATGCCGGGGCCTCGCCGCACACGTCCAAGTACGTGCCGTGGCGGGTCGTCACCTATCTCGCATTCAGCGATGAGGCCAAGGCGGTGGCATTCGAGCGCTATCTGAAGTCCGGGTCCGGCCATGCTTTCGCCCGCAAAAGACTTTGGTGAGAGCGCCTGAAAGGGGACACCCCTCAGCACACTGGGCAATGGCCGCCTTCGGTCGCGGCATAGGTGCGCCGGACGATCTCTTCGAGCACGGCGAGGTCCACGTCGGTGAGCTTCCCCAAATAGAGGCAGGCTTTGGAGCTTTTGTGCTTGCCGAGGCTGGCGAGCAAAGCCTCATATTCGGGGAAGCCGCCGACGTAGAGGACGAGGTTCGCCGACCGGGGCGAGAAGCCGATGCGGGGGGAGTCGCCCTCGTGGCCGCTGGCGTAGCGATAATGATAGCTGCCGAAGCCGACGATCGTGGGCCCCCACATGGTCGCCCGCTCGCCGGTAACGCGCTCCATCAGGTCACGCAGGACCTCGGCGTCGGCGCGGCGGCCCGGCTTCTCGACCGCCGCGATGAAATCGTCGACGTTCACCTGAGTCGGCCTGGTCTTGGTCTCGGCCATAATCATCCCCCCGAGTCGTCGCCCGCATCCTATCGTGCGTCCGCCGCGGCGTCATCGCCCTGCCCGGATCGCTTGCCGGCGAGCCGAGACATGCTAGTCTCGGCCGGTCCAAGAGGAGCTTCGCGATGCGCAACAGGGTTTTCGCCGTCCTTGCCGCAGCCGCCCTCACAGCCGCTCCCGCCGGGGCGCAGCCGCCCGCGGATGCTCCGGTAGCGCAGGCTCCCGCCCTCAGCGTCGACTATCTCGTCGGCGGCTGGATCCCGACCGACACGGACAATCGCTGCGGGACGGACACGGCGATGGAATATCGGGCGGACGGGACCTGGTCGACCTTCGGGCGCGGCGGCCCTTACTCGGTGCGCGGCGACCGCATCACATTGCGCAGCACGAACGGGGAACCGTCGAACGAGCATGTCGTCACCATCGTCGGGCCGAACCAGTATCGGGTCCAGGTCGTCGGCGGGCCGGCCTTCGAGATGCGGCGCTGCGAGCCGGATGAGGCGGCCCCGGGCAAAGGGGGTTGATCGCGCGCGCGGACTTGCCTCTTAGGGCGCGATGCTGAGCCTCCAGTTCATCCGTGACAATCCCGACGCCCTGCGAAAGGCGGCGGCCGAGAAGAATGCGGCGCTCGACCTCGACGGGCTGCTCGCGCTCGACGGCGAGGTGCGGGCGCTGAAGACGCGGGTCGACGAACTCCGGCGCCAGCGCAACGAAATCAGCGCCGGCTTCAAGAGTGCCGATCCGGCGGAGCGGCCTGCGCTCGGCCAGAAGGCGAAGGCGCTCGGCGCGGAGTCCGGCGCGGTCGAGACCGATCTGGCGGAAAAACAGGCCGCGCTCGACGCGCTGATGCTGCGCGTGCCGAACATCCCATGGGAGGGGGCGCCGGTCGGCCCGGACGAGAGCGCCAATATCGTCGTCCGCACCGAAGGCGCGCCGCCGCGCTTCGCCTTCGAACCGCGCGATCATGTCGCGCTGGTCGAGATGAACGACTGGGCCGACCTGACGCGCATCGCCCAGGTCGCCGGATCGCGCATGTATGCGCTGAAGGGCAGGCTCGCTTTGCTCGAGCAGGCGCTGATGCTGTGGGCGCAGCAGAAGCTGGCCGGCGAGGGCTTCACCTTGATGACAGTGCCGGCGCTGGCCCGCGCGCAGGCGTTCGTCGCCACCGGCCATTTCCCCGGCCACGAGGAGGAGGCCTATGCGATCCCGGCCGACGACCTCTATCTGGCCGGGACGGGCGAGATCGCTCTCACCTCGCTCCATTCGGGCGAGATCGTCGAGGCCGAGAAGCTGCCGATCCTCTACGCCGGCTATTCGCCCTGCTTCCGCCGCGAGGCGGGGAGCGCCGGGCGCGACGTGCGCGGGCTGCTGCGCGTCCACCAATTCTACAAGCTCGAACAATATGTGCTCTGCCGCGACGATCCGGACGAGAGCGCGCAGTGGCACGCGCGTTTGCTCGGCATCGCCGAGGACCTGCTGCGCGCGTTGGAGATCCCCTATCAGGTGGTCGAGACGTCGACCGGCGACATGGGCCTGGGCAAGTTCCGGATGAACGACATCGAGAGCTGGGTGCCGAGCCTCGGCAAATATCGCGAGACCCACAGCTGCTCGACCCTGCACGACTGGCAGGCGCGGCGGGCGAACCTTCGATGGCGCGACGAAGAGCGCAAGGTGCGCTTCGTCCACACCCTCAACAACACCGCGCTGGCCAGCCCGCGCATCCTCGTGCCTTTGCTCGAGAACCACCAGACCGAGGACGGGCGGGTGCGGCTGCCGGAGGCGATCCGTGGGCTGATGGGGGGCGAATATCTCTAGGCGGCGGGACGACGAACGGGCGCCGTCGCGGTGGCGGCAGCTCGCGGAAGGCGCGGCGCTCGGGGCGCGGCTCTGGCGCGGCTTCGGCCGGCTCGGCGAGCGCGGCCCGGCGGACGGCGAGAGGCTGATGGTACTCCCCGGCTTCCTCGCCAACGACCGGACCACGCTGGGGCTGCAGCGCGCGCTGGCCCAGGGCGGCTTCCGGGTCACCGGCTGGGGGCTCGGCCTCAACAGCGGCGTCTCCGAGCAGACAGTCGATCGCATCGCGGAGCGGATCGAGGCGTTCGGAGCGGGGAAGAAGGTGATCCTCGTCGGGTGGAGCCTGGGCGGCCTTTATGCGCGGGTCGTCGCCCAGGAGCGGCCTGAGCTGGTCGCCAGGGTGGTGACGCTCGGCTCCCCGTTCTCCGGCGACAGGACCCGCAACAACAATGTGTGGCGGCTCTACGAATGGGTGGCAGGCCACCCCGTGAACAGCCCTCCGATCGACAAGGATCCGGCTGTGAAGCCGCCTGTGCCGACGCTCGCCATCTGGTCGCGGCGCGACGGCATCGTGGCGCCGGCGGGCGCGCGCGGCCGGCCCGAGGAGCGGGACGCGGAGCTGGAGGTCGACTCCTCGCACATGGGCTTCGCGGTGAGCGGACGGACGTTTCCGAAGATCGTGGCGGCGGTGAAGGGCTTTCCGGCGTCATTGCGAGCGTAGCGAAGCAATCCAGTGCGGCCTCCGAGGCCCGCTGGATTGCTTCGCTACGCTCCTCGCAATGACGGCTTCACTGCAGGAACGGCGCCGCCACTTCCGCAGGCACGCGGAGCGGGCGGCCGGTCGCTTTGTCGAGGATCGCCCAGGTGGTCTTCGCCCGCACCCGCGGCTTTCCGTCCTCGCCGGTGAACTCCATGTGGCGGTCGAAGCGGGCGCCGCGGGGCGGCTCCGGGACCCAGGTGCGGCCGGTCACCGTCTCGCCGGGGAGGACGAAGCGCAGATAGTCGATCTCGTGGCGGGTCACGACCCAGATATAGGCGGCCTGGTGCTCCGGCGGGGCGACCGCCTCCCAATGCGCGGTGGCGAGATCCTGGATCCAGCGCACCCAGACGGCATTGTTGACGTGGCCGAGCTCGTCGATGTCCGCCTCGGTGGCGGTGATCTGCCATTGGAAAGCGTCTGCCATAAAGCTCCGTTCGGGCTGAGCCTGTCGAAGCCCTGCCCTTCCGCTTCAAGAAGAAAAGCAGGCCTTCGACAAGCTTAGGCCGAACGGTTTCTGCCTGGCGCGGATGCTCACCGTATCTGCGTCAGGATGAAGGCCCAGGCCTCCGCCACCTCGCGCAGCGAGTCCCAGCGGCCGGACTTGCCGCCGTGGCCGGCGCCCATGTTGATCTTGAGGAGCTGGAGATTGTCGTCGGTGCGGGTCGCGCGCAGCTTCGCCGCCCATTTGGCCGGCTCCCAATAAGTGACCCGCGGATCGTTGAGGCCGCCGGTGATCAGCATCGGCGGATAGGCCTGGGGGCGGACATTGTCGTAGGGCGAATAGGAACGGATCTGGTCGAAGGCGGCCTTGTCCTCGATCGGATTGCCCCATTCGGGCCATTCGCCGGGCGTGAGCGGCAGGCTGTCGTCGAGCATGGTGGCGAGAACGTCGACGAAGGGGACGTCCGCGACGACGACGCCCCAGAGCTCCGGGTCGGAATTGACGACGGCGCCCATCAGCTCGCCGCCGGCCGAGCCGCCCTGGATCGCGATCCGGCCGGGACGGGCGAAGCCGGCGGCGATCAGGCCGCGGGCGGCGTCGACGAAGTCATTGAACGTGTTGGCGCGCTTTTCCAGCTTGCCGTCGAGGAACCAGCCGTAACCGAGATCGTCGCCGCCGCGGACATGGGCGATGGCGCAGGCGAAGCCGCGATCGAGCAGGCTCAGGCGCGAGACCGAGAAGCTGGGCGGAATGGCATGGCCATAGGCGCCGTATGCGTAGAGGTAGAGCTTGCCGGTGCCGTCCTTCGGGAAGCCCTTTCTGTAGACCACCGAGACCGGGACCATTTTACCGTCCCGCGCGGGCACCATCAGCCGCTCGGTCCCGTACTGCGCGGGGTCGTAGCCCGAGGGGATTTCCTGGACCTTCAGCACCTCGAGCCGGTCCTCGCCGGGATGATAGTCGTAGACCGTGCCCGGCGTGACCATCGAGGAGTAGCCCAGGCGATAGGCGGCGGGGGCGAATTCGGGCGTGGCGCCTAGCCCGACCGTGTAGCTCGCCTCGGGGAAGCCGACGCGGCGCTCATCGCCGGAATAGGTGCGCAGACGGACCTGATCGAGCCCGGCGAGGCGCTCCTCGATGACGAGGTGATCGCGAAAGGCGGTGACGCCGCGCAGATACACCTCGTCGGAGCCGGCAATGACGGTCTCCCACTCCTCCGGAGCGGAAGGATCGGCCGAGGCCAAGCGGAAATTGATATGCTCGTCGTTGGCGAGCAGCCACAATTTGCCGTGCGCCGCGTCGGCGGAATAGATCAGCTTCGGCCGGCGGGGCACGATCAGCACCGGCGCGGCGACGGGGTCCGCGGCGGGGACGAAGCGGATCTCGGTCGCGCTGTTGTCGCCGGTGGCGATGAAGATCAGGCTGCGATCGTGGCTCTTGGCGACGCCGACCGAGAAGCCGGGATCCTTTTTCTCCTCGTAGAGGGTGACGTCGTCCTCGACCGGGGCGCCGAGCCGGTGGAGGCGGGCGCGGTAGCTGCGCCAATGCTCGTTCACTTCGGTGAAGACGATCGCATCGGAGCCGGCGCTCCATTCGATATTGCCGATGCCGGCCTCGGTCACGGTCTCGAGGTCGCCGCCGGTGGCGAGGTCGCGGATGCGCAGCTTGAAGCGCTCGGAGCCGTCGTCGTCGACCAGCGTCGCCGCATAGCGGGCGTCGGGGCTGACCTGCATCGCGCCGAGCCGGAAATAGTCGCGGCCCGCCGCTTCCGCCGGCTCGTCGAAGATGAGCTGGTCGGCGCCGCCGCGGACCGGCCGCCTCCACCATTTGCGGTACTGCGCGCCCTCCTCGAACGCCCACCAATAGAGGAAGTCGCCGTCCCTGACGGGCACCGAGCGGTCGTCCTCCTTGATCCGGGCCTTCATCTCCTCGAACAACGTATCGACCAGCGGGGCATGCGGCTTCATCGCCGCTTCGAAATAGGCGTTCTCTTCCTTCAAATAGCGGAGCACGTCCTGGTCCTGTACGTTTGGATAGGACGGGTCGCGCAGCCAGTGCCACGGATCCTCGATCGTCACGCCGTGGCGCTCGTAGCGATAGGGGCGCTGCTCGGCGCGCGGCGGCTCGGGAAGCTCGGTCATGCTCTCTTTCTTGGGGCGGACGGCTGGTCTATCTGCGACCCACATAGATGAGGAACCGGCCATGTCGACCTACGAAGCGCGGCTCCAGGCGCTGAGGGAGCAGCTCAAGGCGGAGCGGCTCGACGGCTTCGTCGTGCCGCTGACCGACGAGCATATGAGCGAATATGTCGGCAGCTACGCGCAGCGCCTCGCCTGGCTCACCGGCTTCCAGGGCTCGGCGGGATCGGCCGCGGTGCTCCCCGAGGAAGCGGCGATCTTCACCGACGGGCGCTACACTTTGCAGGTGCGCGAGCAAGTCGACGGGCGGCACTGGTCCTACCAGTCGGTGCCCGAGACCAGCGTCGCCGACTGGCTCAAGGAGCATGCGCCGGGCGGCGGGCGGATCGGCTACGACCCCTGGCTCCACACCAGCGACTGGGTGAAGAAGGCGCGCGCGGCCCTCGAGGAGAAAGGCGCCGAGCTGGTCGCCGTGCCGCGCAATCCGATCGACGCGGTGTGGAGCGACAAGCCGGAGCCTTCCACGGCGCGGCTGATCGTCCACAGCGACGCGCTCGCCGGCAAGTCCTCGGCCGCCAAACGGCAGGAGATGGGCGATTGGCTGAAGGCGCACCAGGCCGATTCGGCGGTGCTCTCGGCGCTCGATTCGATCGCCTGGACGTTCAACGTGCGCGGCGCCGACGTCGACCACACGCCGGTCGCCCTCGCCTTCGCTCTGGTCCATCAGGACGGCACCGCCGATCTGTTCGCCGCGCCGGAGAAGGTCGGCGACGACGTCCGCCAGCATCTCGGCAACGGCGTCCGCCTCCACGACCGCGCGGCGTTCGAGCCGCATCTCGCCTCGCAGGCCGGCAAGACCGTGGTCGCCGATCCCGAGCGGGCGGTCGCGGCGATCTTCGAGGCGCTCGAGAATGCGGGCGCCAAAGTGGTGCGCAAACGCGACCCTGCGGTCCTGCCCAAGGCGATCAAGAACGAGGCCGAGATCGCCGGCCACCGCGCCGCCCAGGCCCGCGACGGCGCCGCGCTGGCGCGCTTCCTCCACTGGCTGTCGATCGAGGCGCCCAAGGGCGGGCTCGACGAGCTCAAGGCGTCCGACCGGCTGCTCGAATATCGCAAGGCCTGCGGCGACCTTCGCGACACCAGCTTCGACACCATTTCCGGCTCGGGGCCGAACGGCGCCATCGTCCACTACCGGGCCAGCGAGGAGACCAACCGGCCGCTCGAGATGAACTCGATCTACCTGGTCGATTCGGGCGGCCAGTATCCCGACGGGACCACCGACGTCACCCGCACGGTCGCGATCGGGGAGCCGACGCAGGAGATGCGCGACCGCTTCACCCGCGTCCTCAAGGGCCATATCGCGGTCGCTCGGGCGGTCTTCCCGGACGGGACGCGGGGCAGCCAGCTCGACAGCTTCGCCCGCCAGTATCTGTGGTCCGCCGGCCTCGATTACGCCCACGGCACAGGGCACGGCGTCGGCTCCTTCCTCGCCGTCCACGAAGGCCCGCAACGCATCTCGCCGGTCGGCAGCAGCCAGTCCGGCGGCGACGAGCCGCTCAAGGCGGGCATGATCCTTTCGAACGAGCCCGGTTTCTACAAAGCGGGCGAATACGGCATCCGGATCGAGAATCTGGTGCTGGTCGTGCCCGCCGCGGCGGAAGGGCCGCATCAAGCGGAAAAGGAGACGCTGGGCTTCGAGACCCTCACCTTCGCGCCGATCGACCGGACGCTGATCGAGGCAGCGATGCTGACTGCCGACGAGCGCGCCTGGGTCGACGAGTATCACGCAAAGGTGGTCGAGATCGTCGGGCCGCAGCTGGACGCCGAGGCGAGGGTCTGGCTCGAAGCGCAGTGCGCGCCGCTCTAATCCTCCCCGGAACGGGGAGGGGGACCATGCGAAGCATGGTGGAGGGGCGGCGACGGTGAAACCGGCGCCGGTGGCGCCGGCCCCTCCCCCGCACTTCGTGCGGTCCCCCTCCCCGTTCCGGGGAGGAGTTCGTCCCCCCGCGCCTGCGCCTTTCGGCGCCGCAGATTCTCGCGCAGGGCTTCGGCAAGCCGCTTCGCGCGCTCCTCGTCCTTCGCGCTCATGCGCGCGCCTTGACATAGTGACGGCCCCGCGGCCATAGCGCCGCGTCCCACGGGGGACCCCATCGAAATGTCATTTCGATGGGCGCCCGACATGGTCATGCTGCCGTAGCTCAGTGGTAGAGCGCATCCTTGGTAAGGCTGAGGTCGTGAGTTCAATCCTCACCGGCAGCACCATCTCCCGATATCGCCGCTCGCGGCGATCTCCGTCGCCGATATGCCGCTCGCGCGTCGGAGGCATGATGACCGGGAAAACGCTTCGCATCGCTGCAGCGGCGTTTATCGCAACCGGGCCGTGCATTACCCCCGTTGGCGCGCCGACGGTCGCGACAGCGGCCAGACCTCCCGATGCCGCACCCGCGGCGACGTCCGCGCTCGCTATTACGAGCGAGTTCATAGTCGGCTACTGGACCGACGACGGCGACTGCACGAACGTGATCGAATTCAGGCCGGACGGCACCTTCCAAGCCCCCTCGGGGACGGGTCTGTGGATGCTTACCCTAGACAAGCTCATCTTTCAGGGGGTTCGAATGGTGACCGCCCGCGTCCAGGCCCCGGACCCGAACACGATCATTCTCATTCATCCGGACGGGTCGATCGGACGGTCTACGCGATGTCCGTCGTCGCCGACGGAGAGCGTTGCTTAGAATCTCGAAAGGTCAGGAGGCCAGCTGGACCTGCTGCGGAATGCGCTGCTCGGCCTTGCTGGCGAACAGGGTAGCGAGCTCGCGGTGGCGTTCGCGCGCGGCGGCGGTGATCGCCCGCTCGGCGGCGCGCCGCTCCTCGGACGCACGGCGCTGATAATAACGGTGATCGGATTCCATCGCTGCCGCCCTCCCCAAAGCGACTCGGGTCTCCTAGCACAGTGATTGCGATTTGCAGAATCGGGGCGAAACGAGTTCGGCGCGCGCGCCACGCGCCTCAGCGGGAGCAGTTGCGGACCACCATGGCGAGCACCGCGGGATGGAGCGGGCGGACGAACTCGCAGCCGATATAATGGCCGCGGCACCAGATCGCGCGGGCGTGACACGGCTCGAGGCCGGGCAGACGGAGCCAGACGTCGGTGCCGGGCTCGAGTTCGAGGTGGGTCGCTACGCGAAAGCCGGTGGTGGAGAGATCCGCGACCTGCACCGAGACGCCGCTGGCGCCGCGCTGGCGAAGCGCCGCGCCGAACGAGACTTCGACCCGGTCAGCCGCGCGCGGCTTGGCCTCGCGGGTCGTGCTGAGCTCGGCGGCGAACGAGACAATGCCGTCGGCCCCCTCGCTCCACGCCTGCCCGCTGAAGGCGTCCATGGCGCCCTCCCTAGAGACCTTCGGGGAGGGCGATGCCCACGGTTACGCCCCAGGCGCGGGCAACCTTGAGGTCGTCGTCCGAAATACCCTCGTTGAGGCCGGGCCGGCGGAAGCGCGGCGGCGCGGCGGCGGGCGCCTTCTTGAGCTGGACCAGCACCTCGTTCTCGTCGATCGGATAGCGGAATTCGAGCCCGACGCGGCCGGCGGCGGACCAGGCGACGCGGGCCGGAACGATGGTCTGGCCGCGAGAGAAGACGACCTCGCAGCCGACCGGCGGGACCTGACCGCATTCGACCAGGGCGCCCCTGCTCGAAATGTCGCGAAGGCGCGCGTCGACCTCGCCATAGGGCGTCTGCAGCTTGCCGGCGAGCAGCACGCGCGCGCGCTTCGCCTGCCGCTGCGCCGCCATCGAGGCCTTCACGATATTCTCTACGCCCATCGCCGCCTTCCCAATTGGTCTTGCAGCGACCCTAGGCGCGCTCCTCCTAAAACAGGGTTAAGGTCGCGTGATTTCGCGCGCACTCGAGCGCCTTTGCCGGAGGCGAGAAATTGATGGCGGGCGTGCTGAGATTCCGCTGGATTTTCAAGGCCTCGACAGTGATGCTGGGCCAAGCGGACAGGAGGGGCGGCCGGACCATGAGGAAAAGCGGACTGGTTATTGCGGCGGCGGCGGCATTGGCCTGCTCGGCGGCCGCGCAGCAACCGCCCGCGGCCCCGGCCGCAGCAGTGCCGCAGGCCGAGCTCGACCGCTTCGAGCAGGCCTTTGCCACGGATCCCCGCGCCACCACCCAAATCCTGGATGCGCTCACCGCGGTCCGCGCCCGAGTGCCGGCGACGCTCAGGCCCGACCCGCTCCTCAGCGGGCTCGCCGGACGGCTTTATCTGCAGCGCGGCTGGATCCCCCTCGCGCTTGCCTATCTGCGCCACGCCGACGCCCCGGAAGTCCCGCGGCCCCAGCGCATTCAGGCCCTGCTCGCGCTCGCCGAGGCCCAGGGCCGGAGCGGCGACGGCGCGGCCGCGGCAGCGACCCTGAGACGGATCGAGGCGCTGTCTCCGTCTCCCGCGGAGCGCCGACGCGCCGCGCTCCTCTCCGCCCGCTTTCAGGTCGCCTCCGCACCGCGCGCCGCGCTGGAAGCGATCCAGCCGCTGCTCGCGGACGCGAACGCGGCGGACCGGTTCGAGGCCGAGTTCATCGCAGCCCAGGCCCAGTCCCTGCTCGGCGACGGCGCCGCCGCGCAAGCCGCCGCCGACCGGATGTGGGCGAGCGCCGGCGCAGCGCCGGCGTCCCTCGGCGCACCGGTCCGTGCCGCCCTGTTGCGCGCCGCGCTTGCCGAGCAGCGGGGGGACCTGGAGGCGCAGGCCGCGATGCTCAACGTGGCGGCGGCGCAGTCGGTGCAAGTGGGAAGCGCGCTTGCGAGGCAGCTTCCGGTCTGCGGGGACGGCGGGCTGCGGCCCGAAGATCGAGTCACGTTCGGGCTGATCGGCCGCGGCGGCGAGGAGGAGCTGGTGCCGCTGACGGCGAGCCGCCCGGCGATCGCACAGCTGTTCCTGGAGCCGCTGATGGACGTCCCCCTGCTGCGACTGGAGGGCCGGCCCGACGCGGGGGTGACGATCGCCGTCCGATGCCGCAGGATACCGTCGATCGACTATCGCGATCCGCCGAGGCGAAGCGGCTTCGCCGAGTGGTTCGCCGATCGCGGCCTGTTCTTCACGCTCACCGAGAGCGTCGATCTCGAGGATATCGCCGCTCTGTCGCGCCGCGTCGGCGAGATGGAGGAGCGGCTCGGCGGGGAAGACGCCCAGCTCATCGCGGCGCGGCTGGATCTCTCGGCCTGGATTGCGGCACGGGCGGAGTTCGGGGATGTCGACCTCGAGGAAGCCTATCGCCTCCACGATTCGGCGATCGCCGCGATGCGCAGGATCGGCGGCGTCGAGCGCGCGCTGCCTCCGGCCGCGTCGGACATATTCCGCCGGCGCATGATGGAAAGCGCGAGCTCGGAGGAGACAATGCGGCTCGCCCGCGAGGTGGTGCCCGGCTATCTGGCCGGATTGCCGGTCGAGGACGCTTTCGACACGCTGCAGCTGTGGCTGGCCGGCTTCCGCGACACGCCCAACGATCTCGCGACCAGCCTCGTCCAGGCGATGCTTGCTCGCCTGCCCGCGAGCGCGAGCGACCCGCGGCGACGCGCGATGCTGATGCGGCTCGGCCAGCTGCAGGCCGAGGCAGGCGATCGCAGCGCCGCCCGCGCTTCGTACCGGGCCGCGGGGGTGCCCGCCGACGCCTGCCTGATGATGGACCAGCCGGCCTCCCATGTCAGCGGCACCATCGTCAACGACGACTATCCGGCCCGGGCGGTGCGGAACTCCTATGCCGGATCGACGACGATGGAATATGACGTCGGCGCCGACGGGGCCGGAGCCCGGATGCGTGTGATCCTGTCGGTGCCGAGCGGTGTGTTCGATCCGGTCACCGAGGTCGCGTTCCAGCGGTTCCGCTTCGCTCCGGCGCGTCATGGCGGCCGGGCGCGGGCCTGCGCCGCCCAGACCCGGCAGGTGCGCTGGCGGCTTCCGGCGGACGCGCCGGGGCTGCCGCCGCCGGGCGAGGCGCCGCCGATCGGCGACCGCATCTGACTGGTGGCCCGTTGCGGCCGTCGAGTACGGACCCTAAGGCGCGGCCATGCGCTTCTTTTCGGACAATGCCGCCGCCGCCTGCTCCGAGGTGCTGGCCGCCATCGCCGCCGCCAACCGCCTCGACACGGCCTATGACGGGGACGCGCTGAGCCGCAGCCTCTCAGCGCGCTTTTCCGAGCTGTTCGACCATGAGGTTACGGCGCTCTGGGTGGCGACCGGGACGGCGGCGAACAGCCTCGCACTGGCCGCCTTGTGCCCGCCACACGGGTCGATCGTCTGCCACCGCGACGCCCATATCCAGAACGACGAATGCGGCGCGCCCGAATTCTACACGCACGGCGCCAAGCTGGTGCTCGCCGAGGGCCGAGGCGCCAAGCTGACTCCGCCCTCGGTCGAGGCGGCGGTCGCGACGATCCGGGACGACGTCCACCAGGTCCAGCCGCGCGCGCTCTCGATCACCAACGCGACCGAATACGGCCTCGTCTACACGCCGGACGAGACGGCGGCGCTCGGCGCGCTGTGCCGCGCGCGCGGGCTCGGCTTCCATGTCGACGGCGCGCGCTTCGCCAATGCCGCGGCGCGGCTCGGTTGCCATCCCGCCGAGCTGACCTGGAAGGCGGGGGTCGACGCGTTGAGCTTCGGCTTCGTCAAGAATGGCGGCATGTCGGCCGAGATGCTGATCTTCTTCCGGCCGGAGCTGGCCGCGGCGACGCTCTACCGCAGGAAGCGCGCCGGCCATTTGCTCTCCAAGGGCCGCTACATGGCGGCGCAGGTGCTGGCGATGCTCGACGCCGGCCTGTGGCTGGAAAATGGCCGCGCCGCCAACGAAGCCGCGGGGCGCCTCGCCGAAGCGGCTGGAGCGGAGCGTCTGGTGCTTCCGGTCGAGGCGAACGAGGTCTTCGTGCGGGTCACGCCGGACGAGGCGGCGCGGCTGAGGGCGCAGGGCTTCGACTTCTACGATTGGGGGCCGGGGGAGGCACGGCTGGTGACGAGCTGGGATTCGGACCCGGGAGCCGTCGACGCCCTGGCGGCCGCGATTCGGGCGCTGTGAGCGAACGGACCGGCTTTCGCGACCCGAAAGTCCTCTTCGCCTTCGTCACCATCACCCTGATCTGGGGCTCGACCTGGATCGTGATCAAGGACCAGCTCGGCATCGTGCCCCCCGCATGGTCGGTCACCTACCGCTTCGTGATCGCGGCGGCGGCGATGTTCGCATTCGCGGTCTGGACCAAGGCGCCGCTCGGCATGGGCTGGCGCGGCCATGCCGTCGCGGCCGGGTTCGGAATTCCGCAATTCTGCCTGAACTTCAACCTCGTTTACGGGGCCGAGCTCTACGTCACGAGCGGCCTCGTCGCGGTCGTCTTCGCTTTGCTGATGGTGCCCAACAGCGCGCTTGCCTGGCTGCTCCTGAAGCACAAAGCGAGCGGCCGCTTCGTCGCCGGATCGGCGATCGCCTGCGCCGGCGTCGCCTTGCTGTTCGTCCAGGAAATCCGCGCCAGCCCGGTCAGCGCGGGTGCGGCGGCGACCGGCATCGGCCTCGCCCTCCTCGCCGTCCTCAGCGCCTCGGCAGCGAACGTCATCCAAGCGATCCCTCGCGTGCGGGCGCGGCCGATCGCGGCTAACCTGGCCTGGGGGATGCTCTACGGTGCGCTCGCCAACGCCGCTTTCGCTCTGGCCTCGTCCGGGGCCCCGGTTGCCGAGGCACGGGCCGGCTACTGGCTCGGCCTACTCTATCTCGGCCTGCTCGCTTCCGCAGCGGCCTTCACCCTCTATCTGACCGTGATCCGCGCCGTCGGGCCGGGCAAGGCAGCCTATTCCAGCCTGATCGTGCCGGTGATCGCGATGGCGATCTCGACCGGCGTAGAAGGCTATCGCTGGTCGGCTCTCGCCGTCGCCGGCGCGCTCGTCGCGCTGGCCGGAATGGCGATCGCGCTGCGGGCGGAAGCGCCGCCCGAAGCTCAGCTCTCCTCGCAGCGTACGCGGTAGACGCGGCCGTAGCGTGCGAACGTGCCGGCGAGATGCCGGCCGCGACCCCGGCCGACATAGTAAAGCCTCAGCCGGCCTTCGTCGCGCATCGCGTTCGGGTCGGTGAGATCGATCCAGACCCGCTGCGCATCGAACCAGCTCTGCCGGGTGGCGATGCGCGCATTCGGCCCCATCGTCGAAAGCGCGGTTCCTCGCTCGATCAGGCTGACGCCGACCAGCCCGGCGCCGGTGACGAAGCTGACGCTCGGCCCGCCCGCTGAAACAGGACGGCAGAGCTGCCCCTGCGTCGCCTGCGCCGCCGAAGCGGTAAGGGCTGCGGCCAGCAGGGCGGTGCCAGAGAGAATGCGCATGGATCGGTCCCTTGGCTGTTGCTTCGCGCCAGACTAGGCGGGCGCGGATGAACGATCCGACAACGATCCGCCGCCTCTACGGGCGCCGCTCGGGGCACCGGCTTCGCGCCGGGCAGGCGGCGTTGCTCGAGCAGATGCTGCCCGTGCTGTCGGTGCCGGAGACCGGCGCCATCGACAGCCGGATCCTGTTCGGCGATGCGCGCCCGCTTCATTTCGAGATCGGCTTCGGATCGGGTGAGCATCTCGCCTATCGCGCCGACCTGCTGCCGGATCACGGCTTCGTCGGCGCGGAGCCGTTCCTCAACGGCGTCGTCGGGGCGCTGACGCACATACGCGATCGGCGCCTGGGGAACGTCCGCCTGCACATGGGCGACGCCCTCGAAGTGCTCGAGCGGATGCCGGACGGGGCGCTGAGCTTCGTCTACCTGCTCCATCCCGACCCTTGGCCGAAGGCGCGGCACGCCAAGCGGCGGATGGTCAATGACGGCCCGCTCGACCTGATCGCCGCCAAGCTGAAGTCCGGGGGCGAGCTCCGGCTCGGCACCGACGATCCGGTCTATTGCCGCTGGTCGATGGTGGTGATGAGCCGCCGGCGCGACTTCGAATGGCTCGCCGAGCGCGCCGCCGACTTTCTCGCCCGCCCCGGCGGCTGGCCCGAGACCCGCTACGAGGCCAAGGCGCGGCGGAAGGGCCACGAGGTCTGGTACTTTCGCTACCGCAGATGCGCTGTTCCCGAGGGCTGAGTGGCGCTAGGATCACGGGCGGGGGAGAACGATCATGGCGGCATCCGGAACCTGTCCTTCGCCGGCCTGCGGCGCCAAGGTGGAGGGGTTCGCCCCGCTCTGCCCTCAATGCGGCGAGCCGATGCCCGCCGGCCGGGCACGCGGCTGGGTGCTGCTCTGCGTCGGCCTGTTCCTGGTCCTGTTCATGGGCGCGATCGCCGTCATGGCCGGCGGCCCGCTGCTGCATCCGGGCGTCGAAGTGGGCGGCTCGACCTTCACGGGAACGCCGGAGCAGGCGCGAACCGTGCTCCAGCTGTTCGGCGCGGTCATCCCGTTCGGCGCCGTCAGCGCAAGCTACGGCGTCTACATGATCGTCACGGGGCGGCAGAGCCGGGGCTTCCTCGTCGCGTCGCTGCTGCTGTTCGCCCTGCTCGGCGTGCTCGGCTGGACGATCATGCACTCGAAAGGCTGAGCGCCCGGCTAGGCGAGCCAGATCTCCACGCGAAGTCCCGGTACACGGCGGAACTTGCGCTCGTTCGCGGTGACGAGGGTGCAGTCGAGCGCGAGCGCATGGGCGGCGATCCACATGTCATTGGCCGATATTGGCGTTCCTGCTCGTTCAATCGATGCGCGCAGCTCGCTGTAGCGGAGCTCGGCGGGAGCCTCCAATGGGAGAACGGGTATCGATGCGAAAATCGTTTCGGCGGCGTGAAGAAGTTGTTCGGACGGTCGTTTTGCGAGGCCATAGCGGATTTCCGCGGCCACTATGATGCTGGTGCAAATACGTCCCTGCTCGGACCTGGCTCTCTTCGATATTGCCCCTTCTGGCTGACGCATCATGTGTGAGAGGATGTTGGAGTCGAGCAGCAGTTCCGTCACAGATCGAAAGGCTCCGCCGGGAGATCCTCGATCTCCGGGAACTCCTCGTCATGGCGCGGAAGCGATGCCAGGTAATCGAGAGCCTCGGCCAGCGTTCTCTTCGGCAATGGCTCGATCACCAATCGCTCGCCGTCTTGGCGGATGACAACCTCTTCGCCAAAGGAATCAAACTCCCTGGGTATGCGAACGGCTCGGTTACGGCCGTTGCGGAAGAGCTTGACGTGGCGTTCGGCGCCCATGACCGGGAAGTGGCATATGCCATGGCCTATGTCAACGTGCCGGGGTCAGCCGCAGCAGGCGGCCGGTCGAGCCCGCCTGCGTGTCCTCGAGCAGATAGATGGCGCCGTCCGGGCCCTGCTCTACCTCGCGGATTCGCGCGCCCATCGGCCAGCGGTCGGCTTCGCGGGCACTGGCCCCGTCGAGGTCGATCCGGATCAGGGCTTGGCCCGACAAAGCGCCCATGAAGGCGTCGCCCCGCCACTCGGGGAAGAGGCTTCCGGAATAGACGATCAGGCCGGCCGGCGAGACGGACGGGTTCCACCAGACTTTGGGCGCGGCGAATTCGGGCCGGGTCGGGTGGTCCGGTATGTCGCTGCCGTCATAGTGGCTGCCGTTGGAGACGATCGGATAACCGTAATTGCGGCCGCGCTCGATCAGGTTGAACTCGTCGCCGCCCCGCGGGCCCATTTCATGCTCCCAGAGCCGTCCTTCCGCATCGAAGGCGAGGCCGAGCGGGTTGCGGTGGCCCATGGTCCAGCTCTGGGCGGCGATGCCGCCGCGCGACGCCCAGGGATTGTCGGGCGGAACCCGGCCGTCGTCGAACAGGCGGACGATCTTGCCGAGATTCTGGTCCGGATCCTGGGCGGGATCGAAAGCCTGGCGGTCGCCGTTGGAGATGAAGAGATAGCCGTCGCGCAGCGCGAGCCGGTGGCCGAAATGGCCGCGGCCGTCGACCTTCGGGGTCTGGCGGTAGAGG
>DASVVP010000081.1:0-19999 GCA_036386495.1 Allosphingosinicella sp. | reverse complement strand
CTCGGGGCGTGCGGGTTCGAGTCCCGCCGTCCGCACCATGGCCAAGCTAGCGCGCCGGCGTAGCGGGCTGCGGCTGGGCCGGCGCAGGCGCAGGCTGGGGCGGGAGGGCGCGCTGCTTCGGGGCGCGGTCGAGGCTGTGGCCGCCGCTGTGGACGAGCAGGCAGCGCGACGCGTCGCAAGAGACGATCGTCCCGTTGCTGGTGTTGACCCGCACCACCCTGCCGTCGCTCGTCGCCACCGTCTGGTACTTCGGCGGGCCGGGACGGGCATAGATGGCGAGGGCGAGGATCGCCGCCGCGATGACGAGGGCGTTGACGATCTTGCCCGTCATCCGCTCGATCGCATCGGGGATCGGCTCGCTCGGCTGGTCCTGCATGGGATTGGACTCCTTCCCGACTGTATTAGATGTCTAATACAGAAGGTGCAAGAGCTTGCGGGAGGAGCGCGAGGCGGGCCGCAAGCGCGCGGCGCTCCGCCTCAGCAGGTCTCGAGCGACTGGGCCTCGGCGCGGGTAGCGGTCCATTCGCAATGCTGGAGGCTGATCGGATCGAGGAACATGCCGCCCATCCGGCTGCCGATCTGCCAGCGCACCTGCGCGTGGACGGGGCCGATGCCGGGAATGTCGAGCGACACATTGCTGCCGATCTCGACCGATTCCGCGCATTCCGCCATGAAGCCGCGGGTCGAGACGTCGCGGACCTTGACCACGATCGCATAGCGGTGACGCAGCTCGGTGCTGCTCTCGACGGGCACGCGCTCGTTGCCCCGCTCCTGGAAAGCGGTGCCGTTCGCGCTCGCGGGCCCGAATCCGCGCCTTTTCCTGTCCATGAACCGTCCTAGGATTCGAATCGTGAACGGCGGGTAAAGGCCGGGCCCAGCCGTTCCGCCCAAATGCGCCCAGCGCGATATGTCTCTCGATAACAGGCCGGCGGCTGCGCTAACGCTGGCGCGATGTCGATTCGCGCGCTCCTCGCCGCCGGCGCCGCCCTCTTCCTGTCCGGCGGCTGCGCCGCGGAGGAGAGCGGGCCGGTCCGGGTGACCGCGATCGGCGCTCCGCCGGCGATGGCCAATCCAAACCTGGCCGCGCTCGATCCTCCGTCCGCTCTGCTCCTCCTGGCCAGCGCGCAGGGCCTCGTCCGCTTCGACGCCGCCGGGGAGATCGAGCCGGCGCTGGCACAAAGCTGGATCGTCTCGGACGACGGCCTGCGCTACACCTTCCGCATCCGCCGAACCGAATGGATCGGAGGCGGCCGGGTCACCGCCCAGCAGGTGGTGGGGCGACTGCGCGCCGCGCTCACGAACGCCAGCCGCAATCCGCTGAAGCCCATCCTCGGCCTGATCCGCGCCATCGAGCCGATGACCGACGAGGTGCTGGAGATCACCCTGCGCGCGCCCCGCGCCAATTTCCTCCAGCTCCTCGCCCAGCCCGAGCTCGCCATCCTGACGGGCAGCCGCGGCGCCGGCCCCTATGCGGCCGCGCCGCAACCGGATGGAAGCATGCTCCTCACACTGCCGCCTCGCGAGGATGAGGAGGAGCAGGAGGCCCGGGAGCCGCCGGTCGCGCTGCGCGGCGAGCGCGCGGCCCGCGCCGTCGCGCGCTTCACGGCGGGGGGTGCGGACCTCGTCACCGGCGGCACCGCCGGCGACCTGCCGATCGCCCGCGCAGCGGCCCCGCCCGGCGCTGCGCTGCAGTTCGATCCGGTCGGCGGTCTGTTCGGCCTCCTTTTCCAGAGCGAGCGCGGCATCCTCGCCGCTCCGGCCGTGCGGCGCGCGCTCGCCATGGCGATCGATCGGGACGCCATCGTCGCCGCGCTCGGCGTACCGGGTCTCGGGACGCGCGCGACGCTGCTGCCGCAGGGCCTGGAGGAAGTGCCCGGCCCCGCCCTGCCGGACTGGGGCGCGGTGCCGCTCGTGGCGCGGCGCCAGGAAGCTGCGCGCACCCTCGCCGCCGCGGTCGCGACCGAGCCGGTGCCGCTGCGCCTGCGGATCGTCGTGCCGGAAGGACCGGGCTACCGCCTGATCTTCGCTCATCTGAGGCGCGACTTGCGGGCGATCGGGGTCGAGGCGGAGCGGGTGGCGCCCGACGCCGCTGCGGACCTGCGTTTCGTCGATTCGGTCGCGCCGGCGATCATGGCCGCCTGGTATCTGCGCAATTTCACCTGCGAGCGGGTCCGCCCCTGCTCCCCGGAGGCGGACGAAGCGCTGGCGGCGGCCCGGGAGACGCAGAACGTCGTCGAGCGCCGCGCCCTCCTCGCCAAGGCCGACCGCCTGATGACCGACGCGGTGCTGTTCGTTCCGATCGCGTCCCCCGTGCGTTGGTCGCTGGTCTCGCCCCGGCTGACCGGTTTCCGCCGCAACGTCTTCGGGCGCCATGACCCAGGCGAGCTGATCGCGAACGAGAGGTGAGGATGCCCAGGATCGATCAGGAAGAGCTCCGCCGGATTGCCGGCCAATTGCCGATCGGCCGCGACCCGGCCTCGGTGCGCCGCCGGCTGGAAGCGATGGAGGGCCTGCTCGAGCGCGCCTTCACCGTGCCCGGTACGCGCTACCGCGTCGGCCTCGACGCCGTCGTCGGCCTGGTGCCGGTGCTCGGCGACCTCGTCACCACCGCAATGGGCGCCTGGATCGTCTGGGAAGGGCGCAACCTCGGCATGTCGAAATTCCAGCTCGCGCGGATGGCGACCAATGTCGGCGTCGACACCTTGATCGGCGCCATTCCGCTGGTCGGCGACCTGTTCGACCTCGTCTTCCGCTCGAACACGCGCAATATCAGGATCCTGCGGCGCTGGCTCGACCGCCACCACCCCGAGACGATGACCATCGAGGGCGAGGTCGTCGCTCTCCCCGAGCAGCCGCGCTAGGGCCCGTGCTCGGACCCTAGGGCGCGGGCGGCCCGCCGCGGAACCAGGCGGCGGCGTCCGGCCTCAGCAGCATCCAGATGGAGAGCAGGACCAGCACCCATTGCGCCGCCTGCAGCAGAAGCGCGGGCAGCGGCCAGCTGAACGTCGCGCCAAGCGTCGGAATGGAAACCCCGATCCAGGCCAGCCAGAGGAGGATCCAGATCCATTTGGCGACGACGCTGCGCCGACGGGCGATCAGCCACAAAAGGAGGAGGAGCAGCGCCAGCAGGATGACATGGACAGCGATCAGCGACCCCTCGTCGAGGCCATGCTGCGCGGTCGCGGCCTGAAGCCCGTCCCAGCTCAGGACCGATCCGACGAGCCCGATCACGATCAGGAGCAGCACGATCCGCTCGAAATTGACGATGGACGCAGGACGCATGGTCTATCCCCCCTTGTTGCGCGACGGGACCTTAGCCGCCGGCGAGCCGCTGGCAAGCCTCGACGCGGAAACAACCCCTTCCGCTCGACGTTCCGGACCGGAAACAAGCTCGGGAGACGGACATGCGCCGCTACGCCTATGGATGGATCACCCTCATCTTCTTCCTTGTCTCCATCGGGCTGCACTGGCTGTTCGGCTGGTATGCCTTCGCCAACGAAGCGGCCTCGCACGGCGAGTCGCCCCAGCTGAGCGAATATCTGACCGAGATGGGCCGGGACACGTTCGAAAACTGGCAGTCCGAGTTCCTGCAGCTGATCTGGCAGGTCGTCGGCCTCGCTTATTTCCTCTACGTCGGCTCGCCCGCCTCCAAGGAGAATGACGACAGGATGGAGGCGAAGATCGACGCGCTGCTCCGGATCAATGCCGGCGAGGATGCAGACAGGCTGATCGAGGACCTCGACCGTCACTATCTGCGGCACGACGGCCCCTCTCCGCACGGCCACGACGCCGAGCTCGCCAAATCCGCCGGCCGCGACATCCACCATGTCGGGGCCGCCTGAGCGGCTATTCGGCGGCTTCCGGACCCGGTCGCGCGCCGGCGCGCCTGTCCTCGATCGGGTCTTCGACCCGCGGCGGGCGGTCGAGATGGGCCGCAAGGTCGGCGCCGGCGGGATCGGTGAAGCGGACGCTGACGCTCGCCTCGATGCCGGCGGCGCGGAGCGGAAGCGCGAAACCGCGCGCCACCGTCCGCATCGCCGCCTCGCGCGCTGCGCTCACCGGCTCGGGAGCCCGGGCCTGGCGCATCAGCTCGCGTTCGGCGGCCCGCCGATTGGCCTCGTCGAGCTCCGCCTCGGCGCCGGTCAGCGCCATCAGCACGCCGCCTTCGCTATATTCGCGCGCCTCTTCCATGGCCATGTCGGGGCCTGAAATCTCGAGCGGCGGCAGCAGGATGGAGAGTGTCCTCGTCCCCTCGTCCCAGGAAAGATGCTCGCGGCGAAGGCGGCGCAGGTCGATCCCGTAGCGCACCAGGGCCGGCAGAATCAGGGTTTTGCGCGCCTCCAGGCCGAGCCGCGTCTCGCTCGAGGTCACGATCGCCGCGTAGCGCGCGACGAGGCTGGTGATCCGCCCCTGCTCGCGCACCGAGATCAGCGAAGCGTCGGCGATCCGGCGCGGGTCGGCCGCCGGCGGCTCGGTCGCCGAGGACAGGACCAGCTCGCCGAGCAAAAGGCCGAGCAGGAGGCCGACGGCCATCCCCGGCAACCCCCGTATGGCGAGCCGCTTCAGCCGCTCGGCGTCCATCGCTCGCCCTCCCTGCCAACCATGCCGCGCCGTTCCAGATCGACGAGGTGGGCCAGCACCGATCGCGCCGCGGCGGGGTGCAGGCGCGGATCGACGTCGCGGTACATATCGGGGACCATATCGGAGATGCGCCCCTGCCCCGCCGCGATGTGGCCGAGGATCTGGCGTTCCCGCATGTGCCGGTGCTCGATCAGGCGGCGCAGGTGCGCGTGAGGGTCTTCGACGGTGGGACCGTGGGCCGGCAGATAGGCCGCGTCGTCCCGCGCCAGCAGGAGGTCGAGGCTCGCCATGTAATCGGTCATGTCGCCGTCGGGCGGCGACACCACGGTCGTCGACCAGCCCATCACATGATCCCCCGTGAACAGGAGCCCGCTGCCGGCGAGCGCAAAACAGAGATGATTGGACGTATGCCCCGGCGTCGCGACCGCCTCGAGCGCCCACCCGTCCCCAGACAGCGTCTCTCCGTCGGCGAGCACCCGGTCGGGCGCATAGTCGAAATCGAATGCGGCGTCGGCGCGCGGCCCCTCGTCCTCGATCGCCAGCGGCGCGCAGCCGACGATCGGCGCGCCCGCGGCCGCCGCGAGCGGGCGGCTCGCCGGGCTGTGGTCGCGATGGGTGTGGGTGCAGAGGATCGCCTTGATCCGCTCGCCGGCCAGCGCGCCGAGCAGCGCCTCGATGTGGCGCGGATTGTCGGGGCCGGGATCGATCACCGCCACCTCGCCCTCGCCGATGATATAGGTCTGCGTCCCGGTGAAGGTGAAGGGCGAGGGATTGGGCGCGAGGATCCGCCTCACCAGCGCATGCGGCCGCTCGATCTCGCCGGTGGGGAACGGGTCCATCCTCGCCATGTGGCACCGCCCGTTGGGGAAGTGAAGGAGGAGGAAGCCCTCCCCCTTGAGGGGGGAGGGTTGGGGTGGGGGTGGAGTCAATGCAGCGTGGTGCGTTTCCGGAGACTCCACCCCTCCCCATGAGCAGGTGCGAACGTCCCCCGGACGTTCGCAGCCATGCCGGGGGCATGGCGTGCCTGCTCATCCTCCCCATCAAGGGGAGGGGGACTGTTTATTGCGCCGCCCTTGCCTGGGCGATGGCGCGATCGAGGGCGGCGAGGACGCGCTCGCGATGCTCGCCGGTCAGCTCCTCGTCGCCGGCTATCCGGTCGCGGGCGCGCTGGAGGCGCTGGAGCCGCGTCGCGGGGTCGCCCCCGCCGGTCTGGCACAGCATGACCCGGGTGCGGCGGCCCTCGGTCCGCTCGTCGACATTGGCGAGCGGCTCGCCCTGCCGGCAATTTTCGGGAAGCGTCACTTCGCCGTTCGGCCCCCGGCGCATCCGGATGACGTGGTCGCCGCCGGCACGGGCTTCGCCGTCGCCATGCTCCATGATCACGATCCGCCGCTCTTGCTTTTGCGTCTCGCCTTCGGCCTTGGGCTGGGCGAGCCCGGGTGCGGCGAGCGACAGGCCGGCGCCGGCGAGGACGACCAGGGCGACGGCGCCGCCGAGGCTGCGCAGGCGGCTGTGACGGTGGTGCTTCATCATTCTCAGTCTCCGTTTCAGTTAGTCGGCGTGATTCAGCGGGCAGGCCGAGATCAGGCCGGGGCGGCTCGCGGATTTGATGAGGGCGCTGGCATAAGCGTGGCGGTCGTCCGCGCCGGCGCCGGCCGCGACGGCGGCGTCGCAGGCCAGCTCCTGGTCCGCGCGGAAGGCGAGGAAGGAGAGCCAGGCGACCGGATTGAACCAGTTCAGCGCGAGCACGAGCAAGGCGGCGAGATTCCACCAGATGTCGCCGCGGCGATGGTGGACATATTCGTGCTCCGCGGCGAGGCGGCGCTCCGCCTCGGAATAGCGGGTCGAGAAATCCGCCGGGACGACGATGCGCCGGTCGAGCAGGCCGACGGCGATCGGCCCCTCGACCGCGTCGCTCTCGATCAGCGGCAGCCCGCGCCAGGCGCCGGCGCTGCGCGAGGCGAGGCTGAGCCGCGTCAGGAAGCCGCGATAGGCGAGGAACTGGACGATCAGGAAGGCGGCCGCGCCCCCGGCCCACAGCGCGAGCAGGACGGGCACCCACTGCCCGGGTCCGCCTTGCGGCGGCAGGGACGCGGCCTGGTCCCCCACCGCCGGGATCAGCAAGGCGAGCGAGGGAAGAGGCAGCTCGGGCATAGCGGCCGGCAGCGGCGGCAGCAGCAGCCTGGCGAGCGGCAGCAGCCAGAGGGCATAGGCCCACACGGCCCCGAAGGCGCGGGCGACGGGCGTGCGCAGAGCGAGCACGACCAGCATGGCGAGGGTCGCCGCGGCCACGTTCCCGAGCAGCCAGGAGGTCATGACTTCAGCGCCTTCAGCAGCGCCTCGATCTCGGCGATGTCGGCGTCGGAGAGGCGGTCGCGCTCGGCGAGATGCGCGACCAGAGGCGTCAGACGGCCGCCGAACATCCGGTCGAGCAGCCGCCCCGATTCCTGCGCGACATAATCCTCGCGCGCGATCGCCGGGCGATAAAGGTAGCGGCGGCCTTCCTCCTCATGCGCGAGCACGCCCTTGGCGAGCAGGCGGGAGAGCATCGTCTTGACGGTGCGGATCGACCAGCCGCGATCGGCCGGCACGCGGTCCGCGACCTCGGCGGCGGTGAGCGGCGCCTCGTCCCAGAGCACCTCCATCACTTGATATTCGGCGTCGCCGATCCGTTCCACTGCTGCGCCTCCCGTGTCTGACTACAGTTGTAATCAGCCGCCGGGTGAACGGCGGATGAATGCGGCGCGGCCCGTATTCCCGGCAGTTGTCGGAGACTTTTACAGTCGCAGCGAAGGTTAAGATCGCTTCACCAACGAAAAGCGCGGAATTCCGCGCCCGGCGCGCTTTGGCACGGCGCGTGTATCTCTATTCGCGTCCACACGGTTCCAACGAGGGGCGGGCCCGGCGCTTTCTGGTCGCGCTGCCCGCCCCGACCCGTTTCAAGCGCAGGGTCGCCCCGGCGGAGGCCGGGGCCTCAGGAAGCCCTCCTGAGCGGCCGCTCTTCTGTCGGTGCGGAGCCGGCACGAATGATGGAGATTTTCCGCCCTGGGATCCCGGCCTTCGCCGGGATGACGGATCTCGCTCTACCCTGCCCGCGCGACCTGCTTTTCCTCGATCAGCTGCTGGAGCTCGCCGGCCTCGTACATCTCCATCATGATGTCGGAGCCGCCGACGAACTCGCCCTTGACGTAGAGCTGCGGGACGGTCGGCCAGTCCGAATAATCCTTGATGCCGTTCCTTATCTCCGGGTCCTGGAGGACGTCGACCGTCTCGAACGCGACGCCGAGATGGTCGAGGATCGAGACGGCGCGGCTCGAGAAGCCGCATTGCGGAAACAGGGCCGTGCCCTTCATGAACAGGACCACGTCGTGGCCGGTCACGATCTCCTCGATGCGCTGCTTTACGTCGGCCATGGCTTCAATCTCCTGGTTCCGGCGCCGCGGTCTGGAGCTGGAGCGCGTGCAGTGCCCCGCCCATCCGCCCGCCGAGCGCCTCGTAGACGCGCTGGTGCTGCCTGACGCGCGGCAGGCCGCGGAAGCTCTCCGCCACCACCCGCGCCGAATAATGATCGCCGTCGCCGGCAAGATCGGTGATCTCGACCCGGGCGTCGGGTATGCCTTCGCGGATCAGCCGCTCGATCTCGTCGGCCGCCATCGCCATCGGGGTCAGCCCTGCTCCATCAGCTGCCGGCGCGCTTCGACCGTCTTGTGGCCGAGCGCCTCGCGGATCCGCGACTCGTCGCATTCGACTCCCGCCGAGGTGAGGTCGCCGAGCACCTTGCGGATCACGTCCTCGTCGCCGGCCTCCTCGAAATCGGCGCGGATCACGTCCTTGGCGTAGGCGTCGGCCTCGGCGTCGGTGAGGCCCATCTGCCGCGCCGCCCACAGGCCGAGCAGCTTGTTGCGCCGGGCGATGATCCGGAACTGCATGTCCTGGTCGCGCGAATATTTGGTCTCGAAGGCCCGCTCGCGATCGTCGAAGGTGGTCATGTCGCTCCCTTGCTCTGTCCCTACCCAGATAGGCGCGGCGAAGTGGCGGCGCAACGGGCGCAGCCTGCTGACAGGCGCGTCTGGCTGTGCGAGTGTCGAGCCGTGGGAGGAACCGGATGATCGCCTTGATGCTCGCCGCGACGCTCGCGGCCGCCATCGCCGCCGACGAACCGCCGCCGCCGCCCGAGCTGACCGCCGCCGCAGCGGCCTGGCAACGGTGCATCCAGGATCGGATCGACCAGGCGGATGACAGCGCGAGACCCAGCGCAGTCGCTCAAGCAATCGCCGCGGCCTGCGACCCCTCCGCCCAGGCTATGCTCGCGGCGCATCGCCGCTGGGTGGAAGGCTCCAGTCTGAGCGACCGCGATAAGAGGCGGTCGATCCGCGCCTCGGAGCGCAACGTCGCGAGCGTGCCGCGGATGATCGAGATGATGGTGCGGGCCTCGCGCGACGACGACTGAGCCTGCGTGATAGCTGCGCCACAGGCTTCGATCGCTACGGGACTGCACGGGGGACAGTTACTTTTCCCCGCGGCCATTTCGTATCGAGCAGGCGGGACGGAAAAGTAACTGTCCCTTCACATCGTCACCACCAGCTTGCCGACCGCCTTGCGTGCCGCCATGTGGGCGATCGCCTCGCCGCCCCGCTCCAGCGGCCAGGTTGCGCTGACCTTAGGCGCGATCCTTCCCTCGTCCCAGAGACGGAACAGAGTCGCGATATGGGCCGCGTTCGCCTTCGGGTCGCGGGCGGCGAAGGCGCCCCAGAAGACGCCGCAGACGTCGCAGCTCTTGAGCAGGGTGAGGTTGAGCGGGAGCTTCGGGATTCCGGCGGGGAAGCCGACGACGAGATAGCGCCCCGCCCAGGCGATCGACCGCAGCGCCGGCTCGGCATAGTCGCCGCCGACCGGGTCGTAGATCACGTCCGCGCCGTTCGGTCCGACGGCATCCTTGAACTGCTGCGCGAGCGCCTTCGAAGCGTCCTTGTCGAACGGCCCGCGCGGATAGACGAGGGTCGCGTCGGCTCCCGCGGCGCGCGCGGCCTCGGCTTTCTCCTCGGAGGAGACCGCGGCCACGACCCGCGCGCCGAAAGCCTTGCCCAGCTCCACCGCGGCGAGGCCGACGCCCCCCGCGGCGCCCAGCACGAGCAAGGTCTCGCCTTCCTTGAGACGCCCACGGTCGAGCAAGGCGTGGATCGAGGTCGCGTAGGTCAGGATCAGCGCCGAGCCTTCCTCGAAGCTGCGCGCCTCCGGCAACCTCAGCGCCATCGCAGCGGGGACCAGCACCTTCTCCTGCAGCCCGCCATGGCCGATCATCGCGATCACGCGGTCGCCACCGCTCCAGCCGGAGGCCCCCTCCCCCACCGCTTCGACTATTCCCGCAATCTCCCCGCCCGGCGCGAACGGCCGCGGCGGCTTGAACTGATATTTGTCCTCGATGATCAGCACGTCGGGATAGTTGATCGCACAGGCGCGCACGCCGACGAGCAGCTGCCCCGGCCCGGGTTCGGGATCGGGGAGGTCGCTCAGTTCGAGCTTTTCCGGGCTACCCGGCACCGTGGAGAGCAGTGCCTTCACGTCAGTCTCCCTGGATCAGCTCGATGCCCACCGCCCGCGCGGCGCCCGCGAGCGGGCCGTCGCGGGTCGCCAGCGGGAGGGTCAGGCGCCGGGCCAGTTCGAGATATGCGGCATCATACATCGTCAGACGATGCTTCCGCGCGAGGGGCAGCACGTCGTCACGCAGAGTCGCGGCCTCGGTCGTGTGGACCTCGATCGCAAGCTCCTCCAATTGCGTCAGGAAGAAATCCGTTACCTTCGCTGCGGTGCGCTCGCGTCGCTCCCCGCGGATGAGGCCGCTCAGAACCTCCAGATACCAATGGTTCGGCACCGCAACCGAGCCGGCGAATGCACGGCGGGCGACCGCGCGCACCTGATCGTCGACTTCATCCTTGAAGTGCCAGGCCAGCGTCATCGACGCATCGAGGACGAAGGTGCTCATGGGGCGCTCAATAGCGCCGCCCTTCCTCGATCAGTTGCTTGACCGTTAGGTCGGGGCCGAGCGTGATGTCGTGGGAATCGCGATAGGCTTCCCACTCCTCCCAGGCCTTGAGACGTTCCTGAGGACAGGAAGGCTGCTTCGTCGCGGGCACCAGCTTCGCAACCGGTCGACCGTGCCGGCGGATCACGATCGTCTCGCCGGCCTCAGCCCGAGCGAGCAGCTCGGAAAACCGCGACTTTGCATCGGCGGCGCCGAACTCGTTTGCGCGAACGTCCATATCGACTCCTCGTCTTGACCAGAATTTAGGTCAAACGAGACGACAGTCAAGCTAGTGCGCCGCCTGCGGAAAGGCGGGGAGCTTGGCGACGTCGGCCGGCTCGTGCTGGATGATGATCCGGGCGCCGAGGTTGCGGGCGATGCGGTCGAAGCGGTCCATCGAGGCGAGGCTGTCGGCGCGGTTGTGGTTGAACGGGGGCACGCCCCGATTGGCGACCTGCTCGGTGAAGTGATAGGTGTCGCCCGAAAGCAGGACTGGGCCCGAGGCGAGCCGGACCAAAAGGGCGTAATGGCCGGGCGTGTGGCCGGGCAAGGTGAGCATCACCACGCTGCCGTCGCCGAACACGTCATGATCGCGGGTGACCGGCTCGACGCGCCCGCCGCCGGTGAGCCAGTGGGCGAGGCCGCGCGCCGAATCCTCGTCGACCGGCGGGGTCGCACGCAGCAGGTCGAGGTCGCCCTGGCCGATCAGCAGCCGCGCCTGCGGAAAGCGCCCCGCCTGGCCCACATGGTCGAAATGCCAGTGGCTGATCCCGATCACCTCGACCTGCTCGGGCCGGACTCCGATCTGGCGGAGCTGGTCGACGATGCTGCGCTCGAGGCGCAGCGACTGCGCCGCGCTCGAGAAGGGCCGGCCGATCAGCGCGTCGGTCAGGCCCGTGTCCCAGAGCATATAATGGTCGGCGTGGCGGATCAGGTAGCAGCTGCCGACGACCCTCTTCGGCCCCGGCGGATATTGAAAGGTGTCGGAGAAGAAGGCGCCATACTGGTTGATCGTGAACTCGCCGCAATCGAGCCGCCAGAGCGACAGCGGCGCCCGCTGAGCGGCGCGCTGCGGCTGCGCGGCCTGCGCCGGCTGGGCGGCGGCGGGAGGAGCCGCGAGGAGCCCGAGGAGGATTGCGGCGGCGGCGGCGATCTTCTTCATCTGCTTCCCCTGGCCAGGCTGGTTCAGCTTTCGTAGCGCGCCGTGGTCTTGGCCGCCACCTCCTCCGCCGTGACCTCCGGCGCCAGCTCGATCAGCCGGAACGGGCTCTGATGGTCGGGCCGGTGGAAGACGCACAGATCGGTGACGATCATGTCCACCACGTTCTTGCCGGTGAGCGGCAAAGTGCATTCTGGGATGAACTTGGCGTCGCCGCTCTTGGACGTGTGCTCCATCACGACGATGATCTTCTTGACGCCGGCGACCAGGTCCATCGCGCCGCCCATGCCCTTGATCATCTTGCCCGGGATCATCCAGTTGGCGATGTCGCCTTTCTCACTGACCTCCATCGCGCCGAGCACGGTCAGATCGATATGGCCGCCGCGGATCATCGCGAAGCTGTCGGCCGACGAGAAATAGCTCGACGAGGGAAGCTGCGAAATGGTCTGCTTCCCGGCGTTGATCAGGTCCGGGTCGACCTCGTCCTCATAGGGAAACGGCCCGATGCCGAGCATCCCGTTCTCGCTCTGCAGCGTCACCTCCATCCCAGTGGGGATGTTGTTGGCGACCAGGGTCGGGATGCCGATGCCGAGATTGACGTAATAGCCGTCGCGCAGTTCCTTCGCGGCGCGCGCCGCCATCTGGTTGCGGTCCCAGGGCATCAAAAGGCTCCTTACAATTATTCATTCGCAGTTTGATCTTCAGACGGAGAGTCCTGGTCCCGGCCGGGCGGAGGCAACGCCTTTGGGGGTGCCGCGAGTGCCAGCTGCTCTTCATCTTCGGCAGCCTTTTCTTCGCCGACCCACTGAAGAATTCGACCAATCATCTCAATGGCTTCTGGACCGTTTGCGAGAGCAGTGGATGAACCCCCGAGTACGCCTGCAATTGCAGCAGCAATAGAAGCGAGTTTTGCAAAACTTAGACGCTGGCGATGCAATTCCCCCAGCAGTTCGTCGAGCTTCTTGTATAGAGCTTTCTTTTTCTTATCAGGGAGGTTCGCCTTTGTGATAAGATCTCGGAGCCTCTCGATCTCCTGCTCGATACGAAACTTAGTAGCGCGTCCAAGGAAAACAGAAAATTCCCCGGATATCCTCGCTTTGCGCAGCCGAAATCTTGTCCTGATGGCTGTCAGGGCGCTTTGAAAAGAGTTCCACTCATTGTCGGTCACTGGTGGCCCGGTGGGGACCGGCAGCGACCCAATCCCGAGCTCGTGCGCGATTACGTCAATTTGAGACATGTATCTGATTTTGCTGAGATGCAGTGGATCACCGCTCATCGACGCAGATACTTCATTGAACCGAAGGGTGGCAGCCTCAAACAGCATCCAAAACTGCTCAGTGCGGTCCTCGGGAAGGTGCTCATAGAGTTCTTCGGGTATAAAATCGTATGTAACCATCGACGAATCGCCTCGAGGCGCCTCCAGAGGCCCTCCAATGGGGTGTCGACCAGCCGCGTTCAAGCCGCCTCCCTCTCGCGCACGGTGCGGAACTCGATCTTCTTTTCGTAGGGGGCGCCGAGGATCATGCGCTTCACGTAGATCGAGGGGAGGTGGACGCAGTCGGGATCGAGGCTGCCGACGGGGACGATCTCCTCGACCTCGGCGACGCAGACACGCCCCGCGGTCGCCATCGGCTGGTTGAAGTTGCGTGCGGTCTTGCGGAAGACGAGGTTGCCGGCCTCGTCCGCCTTCCAGCCCTTGATGATCGACAGATCGGCGCGGATGCCGCGCTCGAGAATGTAGGTCTCGCCGTCGAACTCCTTATGCTCCTTGCCCTCGGCGACGACGGTGCCGACGCCGGTCTTGGTGTAGAAGCCGGGGATACCGGCGCCGCCGGCGCGGCAGCGCTCGGCGAGCGTCCCCTGCGGGCAGAATTCGACCTCGAGCTCGCCGGCCAGATATTGCCGCTCGAACTCCTTGTTCTCGCCGACATAGGAGGAGATCATCTTCTTCACCTGGCGCGAGCGCAGCAGCTTGCCGAGGCCCTCATTGTCGATGCCGGCATTGTTCGAGGCGACGGTGATGTCCCTGACGCCGGCGCGCTGGATCGCGTCGATCAGACGTTCGGGGATGCCGCAAAGGCCGAAGCCGCCGGCGCAGATCGTCATGCCGTCGAACAGCAGCCCCTCGAGCGCGGCGTCGGCGTCGGGATAGTTCTTCTTCATCCAAGGCTCCCCGGGCAATGCGCCCCGCCGATAAGCGTTCGCGCCGAGCGCGGTCAACAGGCCGGCCCTTAACCGCGCTTCAACCGCACCCTGCTAGGCGGGCGCTTGCACTTTCCACGGGGATGCGACTTGCTCCAGCTCAAGCACGAGACGCCGCCGGCGACGCCGTACCGGATCAATCCCGATCTCGACCGGGAGGCGCTGCGCCGCGAATATGAGGAGGTCGGACGCGTCCGCGTCTACGGCCTGCTCGAGGACGGGGCGATGCAGCTCTACGAACATTTCCTCGAGCGGAGGGACTGGATCCACCTGATCAACGGCGAAGGCGGCATCCTCGAGCTCGATCCCGCCGCCAAGGCCGCGCTTTCGGCCGAGGAATGGGCCGCGATCGAGGCGGCGGCGCATGCGCGGGTCAAGGATCATTTCCAGTATCGCTATCAGGCCGTGCGGGTGAACGCGGAAGAGCAGGCGCGGATCACCGACCCGCTCGCCGACTTCGCGCGCTTCATGCAGAGCGCGGAGCTGCTCCAGTTCCTCCGGGAGGTGACGAGCCATGGCGAGCTCGCCTTCACCGACGGGCAGGCGACCGCCTACGGCCCCGGCGACTTCCTCACCGGCCATGACGACGACGTTGCGGGGAAGAACCGACTCGCCGCCTACGTCTATGGACTGACGCCCTATTGGCGGCTCGAATATGGCGGGCTGCTGCTGTTCCACGGCCCGCACGACCGTACGGCGGCGGGCAACGTGCCGCGCTTCAACACGCTCGACCTGTTCCGCGTGCCGCAGCAGCACAGCGTTTCCTACGTCACTCAGGCCGCGCCCCACCGCCGCTTCGCCGTCACCGGATGGCTGCGAAGCGCCGCGCCATAACATCGATTGCCGATTAACTCCGAACGCCCCCGCGTCCCATCGCGGGACGCCGTTTTTTTGCCTGTTGTGCGAGGGAGAAAGGCCTGTCAGCCCGTGTTTCACCCGCAGCCAATGTGGGCTGAAAACAGGTTCAGGGCCGCCCCTTCAGGCCCGGTGACAGGAGACTTAAGATGCGCGATCTTCACGAATTCGAGCTCGGCTTCGTCAGCGGCGCCGGCGGCTCGCCCACTCCCCCGTCCTGCGGCTGCTCGTGCCCGGCCCCCGCGCCGCGCAAGGGCAATAACGGCTTCGGCAACGGCGCCGATGCGAACCTCGCCGCGCCGGGCAATTCCGGCAGCACCGGCGGCGGCAAAGAGGGCAGCGTCGGCGACGCCCGCGGCCCGCGCTAAGCAGATCGCCGAACGCGCGGATACGTCAGCCCGCGCCCAGGCAAAGGAAGGCTCCGGCGAAAATTCGCCGGGGCCTTTTTTGCGTCCGCCGATTGGCCCTTGACGGCTGACCTCTGCAGAAGTACTTTGTGTTATAAAGTTCTTCGGAGGAAACATGACCGAGGCCGCCGCACCGTCCCGTGAGGACATCCAATATGTCCGCCAGCTCGCCGAGAGCGGCGCCCATGCGCCCCTGCTCGGGGGACGCTTTCTCGTCTGGTGGGGCTTGCTGCTCACCGGAGCCTACACGATCCATCATTTCGCGCTCCGGGGCGCGATCGGGGACGGCAGGACGATCTTCGCCACGATCTGGATCGGCTTCGCATTGCTCGGCATCGCCGGCCAACTCGTGCTCGCGCGCTCGATGCAGCCCAAGGCCGGCTCCGGTTCGGCCGGCAACCGCGCGTCGCGCAGCGTCTGGACCGCGGCCGCCTTCGCGATCGCCTCGATGGTGCTCGGCACCGCGATCGCGGCGAAGAACGGCGCCGGCCCGGCTACGTTCGACTGGATCGTGCCGGTCGCCTTCGCGGTCTATGCCTGCGCGCTGATCGTGACCGGCTCACTCGCCCGCAACAAGGTGACCATCGTCGCCGGAGCGGGTGCGGTCGTGATGGTCGGCCTGTTCACGGCTTTGATCCTCGCGCCCGAACGCTATCTGCTCGCCGCCGCCGGCGTCTTCCTCACCGTGCTGGTGCCCGGCCTGCTCCTGCTGCGCGCCGAGCCGCGCTGACCGTGGCCGAGAATCCGTTCGACGCCAGCGGCTTCGACGAGCTCATCCACGGCCGGCTGCGGATGGGAATCGTCGCCTATCTCGCGGCCCTCGAGTCGGCGCTGTTCACGGAGCTTCGCGACAAGATCGGCGCGAGCGACGGCAATCTCTCCGCGCAACTCTCGAAGCTCGAGGAGGCCGGCTATGTCCGCATCGACAAGAGCTTCGCGGGCAAGAAACCCCAGACCCGCGTGACCCTCACCCATCGCGGCCGGCAGGCCTGGAACAATTGGCTCGACCGGATCGCGCGGCTCACCGAGGCCGCCGGAATGCAAAGGAGATGATGATGACGAAGAACGTCCGGCTGTACGTAGCGCTCGGCCTCTTAGCCGCGACCGCGGTTCCCGCCGTGGCCGCAGCGGAGCCTCAGCCCACCCCGGAGCAGGCGGCTGCCGGGCCGTGGGATCCGGCGACGCGCATCGCGGAGCAACGCCGGGCGATGGAGGCTCTTGCCTTTCTCGACGGTACCTGGCGGGGCAGCGCGGAGGCTGACGCGCGCAGCCGGGGTTTCGTCCAGACCGAGCGTGTCGGGCTGCTGCTCGACGGGACCGTGAGGCTGGTGGAAGGCCGCGGCTACGATGCGGCCGGCGCGACGGTGTTCAACGCGTTCGGAATCATCTCCTACGATCCGGTCCGCCGCGCTTATTCGATCCGCACCTATGCGATGGGCTTTGCCGGCGATTATCCGCTGACGGTCCGTCCCGACGGCTTCAGCTGGAGCCACCCCGCGGAGCCGGGCGTGACCATGCGCTACAACGCGACCATCCGCGACGGCGAATGGCATGAGGTCGGGGAGCGCGTGGCCAGCGGCGCGCCGCCCGTGCAGGCGTTCGAGATGCGGCTGCGCCGGATCGGCCCGACCGACTGGCCGCAAAGCGGGGCGGTGCCGCGGCGCTAGCGTCCCTGGGACTCAGGCGCGCAGCTTGGCGAGGACCCCCTGAAGCTGCATCGCGTTGGACATGTCGCCCTCGACCTTCAATTTGCCCTGCATGAAGGCGGTCATGCCGTCGAGCTTGCCGTCGCGCATCGCCTCCCAATCCTCCCAGGCGACCTTGATGGTGGTGTCGGCCGGGGCGTCATCCTCGGTCACGGCGTTGCCGACGCCGTCGAGCAGGATGACGCCCTGGTCGCCGAAATCGAGCTTCACGCGCTTGTTCGGGAGCCAGGCGCCCCGCTCGTTGAGGGCCGCCGCCATTTCACTCTTGGTCATTCTCGTCGCTCCCGCGCTCGCAGTGATCGGCCTCCCCTAGTTGACGTAAACGTCAAGTCAAGCGCCCGGGAGCGCTCCGGGAGCGGGCACTCGACGCCGAACCGGCCGGGCGGTAGGGGCGGCCGATGGACGCAGCGGAGGCAATCCACGAGAAATTCGTCGCGAAGGTGAAGGACGGGCACCTTCCCCCGCGCACCAGCAACGTGCAGCCGGGCGAACTCGGCCTGGCCGGCGAGACTTTGGTCGAGATCTTCTACAGCCAGTGCGTCAGCCGCCAGATGGACCGCATCTCCCGGCGCCTGCAGGCGCGCGGCGAAGGCTTCTATACGATCGGCAGCTCCGGCCACGAAAACAATGCGGCGGTAGCCGAAGCCCTCCGGCTCGACGACATGGCCTTCCTTCATTACCGCTCGGCCGCGTTCCAGATCCACCGCGCAAAGAAGCTGCCCGGCCAGACGCCGTGCTGGGACATGCTGCTGAGCTTCGCCGCCTCGGCGGAAGATCCGATCTCGGGCGGCCGCCACAAGGTGCTCGGCTCGAAGCCGCTCGCCATACCCCCGCAGACCAGCACGATCGCTTCCCATCTGCCCAAGGCGGTCGGCGCCGCCTTCAGCATCGGCATCGCCAAGATGCTCCGCCTCGGGGAAACAGCCCTTGCACAAGACTCTATCGTGCTCGCCAGCTTCGGCGACGCATCGGCCAACCATTCGACCGCCCAGGGCGCGTTCAACACAGCGGCCTGGACCGCTTTTCAGGGCTCGCCTGTGCCCCTGATCTTTCTGTGCGAGGATAATGGCATCGGCATTTCCACGAGGACGCCGAAGGGCTGGATCGAAGCGTCGTTCCGCAACCGGCCCGGCCTCGAATATGTCCGCTGCAGCGGCTTCGACATGGTCGACAGCTGGCGCGGCGCGATGGAGGCGAGCCGGATCGCGCGCACCCGGCGCAGGCCCGTCTTCCTCCACATGGATTGCGTCCGGCTCTACGGCCATGCCGGCTCGGACGTGCAGTCGACCTATCTGAGCAAGCGCCAGATCGAGGAGGACGAGGAACGCGACCCTTTGGTCTACAGCGCGGCCCTGCTGGTCGAGCAGGGCCTGCTTTCGGGCAAGCAGATCCTCGAAATCTACGGCGAGGCCGAGGCGAATTTGAGCCGCGTCGCCGAACAGGCGATCGCCCGTCCGAAGCTGACCAGCAGCGCGGCGGTGATGGCGAGCATCGTGCCGCCGAAACGCACGCCCGCCCGCGCCAACATGCCGACGCCCGAGCAGCGCGAGGCGCTGTTCGCGCGCGACCGAACGTTGATGGAAAAGCCGCAGCATATGGCGCGGCTGCTGAGCTGGGCGCTGGCCGACCTGATACTGACCCACCCCGAGATCATCGTCGCCGGCGAGGATGTCGGACCCAAAGGCGGCGTCTACAACGTCACCGCCAAGCTCCACGAAAGGTTCGGCTCCTGCCGGGTGATCAACACCCTGCTCGACGAGCAGAGCATCCTCGGCCTCGGCATCGGCGCCGCGCATAACGACCTCCTCGCCATCACCGAGATCCAGTTCCTCGCCTACGTCCACAATGCCGAGGACCAGATACGCGGCGAGGCGGCGACGCTCAGCTTCTTCTCCAATGGCCAATATGCCAACCCGACGATCATCCGGATTCCCGGCCTCGGCTATCAGAAGGGGTTCGGCGGGCATTTCCACAACGACAACAGCCTCGCCGTCTTCCGCGACATTCCCGGGCTCATCCTCGCCTGCCCGAGCAGCGGCGCCGATGCGGTCGCCATGCTGCGCGAATGCGTCCGCCTCGCGCTCGAGGAGCAGAGGGTCATCGTCTTCGTCGAGCCGATCGCGCTCTACATGACCCGCGACCTGCACGAGGAAGGCGACGCCTTGTGGACGTCGACCTACAAGGCCCCCGGCGAGGCGAAACCGGTCCGGCTCGGCGACCTCGGAGTGCACGGAGACGGCACCGACCTCGCCATCGTCACCTACGGCAACGGCTATTTTCTCTCGCGGCAGGCGGAGAAGATATTGCGCGAGCGGCACGGCCTGGATCTGCGCGTGATCGACCTGCGCTGGCTCGCACCGCTGAACGAGGAGGGGCTGATCGAGGCCACGGGCAGCTGCCGGAAAGTCCTGATCGTCGACGAATGCCGCAGGACGGGGTCGCAGAGCGAAGCGCTGGTGGCGCTGTTCGCGGAGCGCGCTCCCAAGACCGACTGCCGGCGGCTGACCGCACAAGACAGCTTCATCCCGCTCGGCCGGGCGGCGACGATCACCTTGCCGAGCCGAGACTCGATCGTCGAAGCGGCGCTGGAGATGGTGCGTGGCTGATAAGGAAGCGGCGCTGATCGTCTGCCCGGGCCGGGGGACCTACGGCAAGGCCGAGCTCGGCTATCTGAAGCGCTTCCATGCCGACAGAGGCGAGCTGATCGAACGCTTCGATCGCCTCCGTTCCGAGCGCGGGCAGCCGACCATGTCGGAACTCGACGGCGCCGAGCGGTTCAGCCCGGCCCTGCACACGCGCGGCGACATTGCCTCGCCGCTCATCTTCACCGCCGCCTTCGCCGATTTCCTCGCCATCGACCGGGCGCGGTTCGACATTGCCGCCGTGACCGGCAATTCGATGGGCTGGTACGTCGCCCTCGCCTGCGGCGGCGCCGTGCCCCCCGAGCGGGGCTTCGCGATCGTCGATGCGATGGGCGAGAACAGCCGGGCGGGCGAGCCGGGCGGGCAAGTTCTCCTCCAGGCCGTCGACGAGGACTGGCGCGCACTGCCCGGGCTTCGCGAGGACC
>DASVVP010000080.1:0-1701 GCA_036386495.1 Allosphingosinicella sp. | reverse complement strand
GCTTCGCGCCGCGGCTGTCGCTCGAGGCCAATTACTTCAACATCCGGGTCGACGGCGCCATCCAGTCGATCGACGCCGGCACGCTGCTCGGGCGCTGCGCCACGGCGGGCGATCCGCTGAGCTGCTCGGCAATTACCCGCACCGCCTCGGGCGCCGTCGCCCAGATCCGCGGCACCCTCCAGAACATCGCCTCGATCGAGACCGACGGCTTCGACCTCTCGGTCAACTTCCGTACCGCCGAAACCGGCGCGGGCACGTTCGGCCTGTTCTGGACCAACACCTTCCTGCGCAACTACACCGTCACCGTCCCCGCCACCGAGGGCGTTACCGTGATCGAGCGCGAGGGGACCGAGCAGGGCAGCCCCGACCAGGCCTTCCCGCGCTACAAGTCGACCGCGATCCTCGACTGGTCGCTGCGCGAGTTCGGCGCCTCGCTCACCGGCCGCTACATCAGCAGCGTCGTCGAGGGCGACGGCAACCGCATGGACAACCGCTTCTACACGGACGTGCAGCTGCGCTGGACGATCGGCGATAGCGGTTTCGGCTTCGCGCTCGGTGCGAACAATCTGTTCAACATCGATCCGCCGGCCTGCTTCACCTGCGGCCTCAACAATATGGACCCAACCACCTACGACGTGCCCGGCACCTTCTTCTACGCCCGGGCGACGGTGCGGATGTAGCAAGGAGGGCGCGTCGCGTCGGCGACGTCGTTTCGACGCTTGGCGAGCCGAGGCGCGTGCTGTAGGGCTGGCGGTCTCGCCGAGGATTCGGTTCCTTCGGCGGCACCGGGGATTTGGTTCCCGCGGTTGAGGGGCTGGGCGATCACGCGGATCGCCCAGCCCTTTCGCGTTTCAGCACCGCGCCCGGAGGCGCAGGCGCTCAGACTCCGCGGCGGGTGTCGGCCGTCGCGACGCGGTCGTCGCGGCGCTTGAGGCCGGCGAGGCCGAGCAGCCCGAGCAGGCCGAGCAGGCCCCAGTCGAATCCGTCATCGTCGTCGGCGCCGGCGAGGCGGGCGCTGTCATTGCCGTCGCCGCCATCGCGGCGGTCTTCGCCCGCGCCGGCTTCGCGGCCGTCGCGCTCGCGCGCGTCCTGGGCGCTGGCGACTTCGTTGGCGAGCGCGCCGGCCTGCTGCTGGACGTCGTTCGCCTGCTCCGCGATCTCGGCGGCACGCTCCTTGACGTCGTCCTGGGCAAGCGCCGGGGCGGCCGGCAGCGCAAGCAGAGTGGCGGCCATCAAGGCGCGCTTGAGGGTGCTGGTCATGGTCTTCCTCCTGTTTTCGCCCGATCGCTGGGCGGGCGCGGCACAAACGGGCGGTGCCCGGCACCGTTCCGCCGCCGTTCCGTCGCCGTGCCGCGGCGGGACGCGGCTAGCGGCGCACGCCGGCGGCGGCAGAGCCGCGCAGGCGGGGCTTGAACCTCGCCGCGAAACCCCCGATGTTCGGCTCGACCCCCAACAGCAGGATCCGCTCCCCGCCATGCCCAACCATGAAGACATCATCGCCGGTCTCGTCCCCATCGTCATCGAGCAGTCGAACCGCGGCGAGCGCAGCTTCGACATCTATTCGCGGCTGCTGAGGGAGCGGATCGTCTTCGTCACCGGGCCGGTCGAGGACCATATGGCGACGCTGATCACCGCCCAGCTTCTGTATCTCGAGAGCGAGAATCCGAAGAAGGACGTCTACATGTACATCAACTCGCCGGG
>DASVVP010000079.1:0-23798 GCA_036386495.1 Allosphingosinicella sp. | reverse complement strand
CGAGCTGCGTGCCGAGCTGGGTCATCGCGGTGATCGCGGCAACCGCGATCAGGGCGGCGATGAGGCCGTACTCGATGGCGGTGGCGCCCTTGTTGCTCTTGAAGATGTTGCGAATGAACTGCATGTCTGGTCTCCTCAACGGAAGGTGTCCAAGCCTCCCGACGAGCCTGACTACGCGGCCCGGGTTAACAATCTTCTACCGCGGCGCGCGATTTCTCAGTCCGTGCCCGCTTGCCCGGCATCGACGGCCCGCATTTGAATCTGGATGAGGCACATGAAGGGGCCGTAGCGCGGGCCGATTTCCTCGCCGGCGTCGAGCGCGAACCAGTCCGGGTAGAGGGCGTGCGCGCCCGCGGGAGGGTCATCCTCCCTGCCCGGCCGGACCAGCGCCCTGGTGAAGCCGCAGGCCCGGGCAATATCCGCCGACACCGCCATCACTTCGCGCGGACCAAAAGCGAGGACCCGATCGCCCTCGGTTTCCTGGCCTGGCGCCGGCGCGCGGTCGCAGCGCTCGGGGACGACGTCGCCGGCGGCGTAGAAACGGTGCGCGGAGCCGAGCCGGCGGCGCCCGCCGAAAAGGCTGTCGACCGCGCCCTGGTCGGTATCGGCGCGAAAATGGATCCGGACGACGCCCTCCTCGCCCGCCCGCCCCTCGCAGCCGATCCGCCACCCCCGCTCGGCGGCCTCGCGGCGCACGATCTCCAGCTGCGGCGCCATGCCGGTCACGTCGACGGCGACCGGCGGAGACGCGACGATCGAGAGAAGAAGCAGCAGCATTCATCCTCCTTGCCGAGGGAGTGAGGCGGTCCAGCCTTAGGTTCGGGAACGGGCGGCTTGCAAGGATGGTAGCGGAGGAGGGACTTGAACCCCCGACACGCGGATTATGATTCCGCTGCTCTAACCAGCTGAGCTACTCCGCCCCAAAGCTTTGGCCCCAAAGCCACGGGCCGCGCGGCCTCGGCCGCGACGGCGCGCTATAGAAAGGGCATTGTGGCCGGTCAACTGGAGCGCCTGAGCCTCCCTTTCAAGCCGGGGGCCGCTCCGCGCCCGCCCGGAACCCGCAGCCACGCTTCTCGTTTGCAAGCCAAGCTGAGCGTATCCGTGGAGAGGCGAGATGGAGCTGCTGACACCGCTCGACACCCTGTGCCGCCTGATCATCCGGGCGCGCGAGCTCGAGGCGCAGGTCCCTGCCCAGGACCCGGACGAGGACGCCGACAATGTCGACGATTTCGACGACGAGGGCGGCGACCAGGCACTCTCGGTGCTCGAGGACGAACTCAACAGCGGCGTCGAGGAGGAGATGCGGGCGACGCTCGACGACCTCGCCGACGACCAGCTCGCCGAGACGCTCGCGCTCGCCTGGGTCGGCCGCGGCACCTACGATGTCAGCGAATGGGACGACGCTTATGCCGAAGCGAACGACGTCGATCCCGAATCCTCGATCGACGAATTGATGGACATGCCTTTGCTCGCTTCCTACCTCGAAGCCGGCCTCGCGGCGTTCGATTACAGCTGCGACGGCGTCGGCCAGCTCGACTGACGGCTTGGGTCACCCCCTGAACGAATAGTCCCGAAGCTTCTCCCAGGGGCCGCCCAGATAGCGCCATGTCGCCAGCGCCCGGAGCGCCAGCGGACGAGCGGTGAAGGTCGCGCGCAATTGCTGCTGCAGCGCCCTCGCCTGTCGCGGCTCGACCTTGTTCTGGATGGTGACGTGGGGGCGCCACGCGGCCGTGTCCTGCGGGGTAAGCAGCCCATGCAGCGCTTCAGCAAGGTCGAGGCGGATATCCTCTAGCGCCTCGCTTTCGACGCGAAGCGCCGTTCCCTCCCCCAGATCGATCACGCCGGCCAGCATCGCCCGGGGCGGCCGCGTCGCGACACAGGCCGCGAGCCGGCGGGAGAGCTCGTCCTCTATCGACGGAGGCAGCTGGCGGAACAAGGTGAGGTGCGCGGGAACGCGGTTGCGCTCCGGCGGATAGTGGGCGCGGCGCAGCTCCTGGAGCCAGCCATCGTCGCCGGGGCCGAACAATGCCGTGACGACGATCGGGGCTGAGGCCGGGTTCATCCGCTCCCCGCTAACAGCAGCGGCCGGGCGCGACAAAGCCGAAAGCCGCCGTTATAGGGGCGCGCGAACAGCTTCTGGACGGAGTGAAGAAATGCGCGTCGGCGTGCCCAAGGAGATCAAGGTCCACGAATATCGGGTGGGCCTCACGCCGGCCTCGGTGGCCGAGCTGACGGCTGCCGGGCACGAGGTGATCGTCGAGACCAATGCCGGGCGCGGCATCGACTTCGACGATTCGGATTATGTCGAGGCCGGCGCGCGCATCGTCGGCACGCCGGCGGAAGTGTTCGCGGCCTCAGACATGATCGTGAAGGTGAAGGAGCCGCTGCAGCCCGAGATCGCCCTGCTCGAATCTCGCCACACGCTCTTCACCTATCTCCACCTCGCCGCCGACAAGCCCCAGGCGGAGGGGCTGATGCGATCGGGCGCGACCTGCATCGCCTATGAGACGGTGACGGCGCGCGACGGCTCGCTGCCGCTGCTGCGGCCGATGTCGGAGGTCGCCGGACGGATGTCGGTCCAGGTCGGCGCCCATTATCTCGAGAAGGAGCAGGGCGGCCGCGGCGTGCTACTCGGCGGCGTTCCCGGCGTGCTGCCCGCCAAGGTCGCGATCCTCGGCGGCGGCGTCGCCGGCGTCAACGCGGCGCAGATGGCGGTCGGCATGCGCGCCGACGTCACCATCTACGACATCTCGAACGCGCGCCTGGCCGAGCTCGACATGTTCTTCTCGAGCCAGATCAAGACGGCATATGCGTCCAAGGCGGCGATCGCGAACGCGGTCGCCAAGTCCGAGCTGGTGATCGGCGCGGTGCTCGTGCCGGGCGCGGCGGCGCCGAAGCTGGTGACGCGGGACATGCTGAAGACGATGAAGCGCGGCTCGGTTTTGGTCGACATCGCGATCGACCAGGGCGGCTGCTTCGAGACGTCGCGCGCCACCACCCACGAGGACCCCGTCTACGAAATCGACGGCATCATCCATTATTGCGTCGCCAACATGCCCGGCGCGGTCGCCCGCACCTCCGCCTTCGCCCTCAACAACGCCACCCTCCCCTTCGTGCTGAGGATCGCCGCCAACGGCGCCGAGGCGGCGATGGCCGCCGACCCCCACCTCGCCGCCGGCCTCAACGTCTCGGGCGGCAGGATCCGGCACCAGGCGGTCGCCGAAGCGCTCGACCTTCCGTTCGAAGCCGCCTGAGCAGGAGGGCCCCTCCCCGATGGGGAGGGGTTGGGAAGGAGTGGAGTCTCCGGAGGAGGCTCGGCACAAGAATTGTCGACGCTCCCCAGGAGACGAGTCCACCCCCACCCCAGCCCTCCCCCATCAAGGGGGAGGGAGTCGAGCCTCAGGGCGTAGGGACGGCCGACGGCTCCGGCGGCGGCGGCCCCCTTACGACAGGCGCATGCTCTTCACCTCGCGAGACCATGGTCGCGATGGCGAGATCGCCGGTGACGTTGAGGGCGGTGCGGCACATGTCGAGGAAGCGGTCGACGCCGAGGATGAGGCCGATCGCCTCGGCCGGGACCCCGACCATCGCGAGGATGATCACCACCACGGGCAGTGAGCCGGCAGGCACGCCCGCGGTGCCGATGCCGCCGAGGATGCACATCAGGAGCACGGTCGTCTGCTGCCAGAGCGTCAGCTCGTAGCCGAAGAACTGGGCGAGGAAGAGGACGGTGACGCCCTCGAAGATGGCCGTCCCGTTCTGGTTGGCGGTCGCGCCGATGGTGAGGACGAAGCGGGAGACGCGCGGCGGCAGCTTCAGATTGTCCTCGGCCACGCGCAGAGCCGTCGGCAGCGTCGCGTTGGACGACGCCGTCGAGAAGGCCATCAGCATCGCCTCCTGGATGTCCCGGAAGAAGGTCAGCGGCGAGCGGCCGGTGAAGAGCTTGATAGCGATCGAATAGGTCACGAACATGTGGACGGCGAGCGCCAGCACCACCACCCCGGCATAGGCGCCGAGGCGGACGAGCAGGTCCCAGCCGAACACCGCCGCGAGATTGAACATGAAGGCCGCGACCGCGATCGGCGCGAGGCGGATGATGAACTCTATGAGGCGCATCGTCACCGAGAACAGGCCCTCGATCGCCTCCTGGAGGCGCTGGGCGGCGGGGTTGTTGACGAGCAGGAGGCCGATGCCGAAGACGAGCGCGAAGAACATCACGGCGAGGATGTCGTTGGCGGCGGCGGCGGCGAAGACGTTGCGCGGGATGATGTTGAGCAGGGCCTGGATGCCGGACGGCTGCTCGGCGCTCGTCTCGAGGAGCTGGCCGGTCCGCTCCGCCGACTGGGCCAGCAGCTCGCCGGAAAGCGCGCGGTCGACCCCGGCGCCGGGCTGGAGCAGATTGGCGGCGGCGAGCGCGATCGCGACGGCGATGCCGGACAGCAGCACGGTGAAGAAGAGCGTCTTGAGACCGACCCGCTTCAGCGAACGAATGTCGCCCATCTCGGCGATGCCGACGACCAGCGCCGAGAAGAGCAATGGGATCACCAGCATGAACAACAGCCGCAGAAAGATCTCGCCGATCGGTCCGGTCACGTAGGTGGTGACGGTTTCGACCCAGGGCGCGTCGGCCTGGGTGCTGTAGACGATGAGGCCGGCGCCGAGGCCGACCAGGAACCCGATCAGCATCTGCACGTGCAGCGCGACGCCGCGCTTCTCGGTCCGGTCTGTCGTCGCCGCCATGGATTCGGGCCCCCTATCTGCGGGGCGCATCGGGGCGATGTTTCGCGCGATTGTCAACGCCGCCGCGCTCAGGCGTAGGCGTAGGGCCCGCCCATCGCCAGCGCGGCGCCGTAGGCGGGGCGGGCGTGGATACGCTCCAGCCATCCGGCAAGGTTCGGGCGGCCCGCGTCGAGGCCGGCGCGGTGCCGGGCCGCCTCGAGCGGAAAGCTCATCATCACGTCGGCGGCGCTGAACGCCTCGCCGGCGAACCAGGGACGCGAGGCAAGCTCGCTCTCCAGCCAGTCGAGATGGCCGTCGATCATCCGCTGGATCGTCGGCCGGGCGGGCCGGCCGAGTAGGCCGAGGCGGCGCAGCACGAGCATGACCAGGAGCGGCGGCATCAGCGAGCCTTCGGCATAATGGAGGAAGTGGCGGTAGCGCAGGACGCCATCGCGGTCCGAGGGCGGGCCGACGCGGCCGCCGGAGAGGTCGACGAGATAGTCGACGATCGCGCCGGTCTCGGCGAGCACGCGGCCGTCATGCTCGATCAGCGGTGACTTGCCGAGGGGATGGACGCGGCGAAGCGCCGGGGGCGCGAGCATCGTCCTGCGATCGCGCTCATAGCGGCGCACCTCATAGTCGAGACCGAGCTCCTCGAGCAGCCAGAGGATGCGTTGCGAGCGCGAATTCTCGAGATGGTGGACCAGAATCATCCCGATTGTGGCTAGCCCAGTATCGGCGGTGCGCATAATCGGAACTTGTCCGCGCCGGCCGCGTCGAGCGGCCGAGCGAGAATCCCGGAAGACGAAGCCACCATGACCGACCCCAGCGCGCCGCCGGAGCCGAAGCCCTGGAGCGGCCCGGGAATGAAGGAATTCATCGCCTTGATGGCGGCTTTGATGGCGTCGAACGCGCTCGCCATCGACGCGATGCTGCCGGCGCTGCCCGCGATCGGCGAGTCGCTCGGCGTCGAGGAGGACAATCGCCGCCAGCTGGTGATCACCTTCTATCTGCTCGGCTTCGGCGTCGCGCAGCTCTTCTACGGGCCGCTCTCCGACCGGTTCGGGCGCAAGCGGCTGCTGATCGGCGGGCTCGTCCTCTACGGAATCTTCGCCACCCTCGCCGGCCTCGCCGCGAGCTATGTGCTGCTGCTTGGCGCACGGGCGATGCAGGGCGCCGCGGCGGCGGCGACGCGGACTTTGGTCGTCTCGATCGTCCGCGACCGCTACCAGGGCGAGGGCATGGCGCGGGTCATGTCGCTGGTGATGATCGTGTTCATGATCATCCCGGTGCTCGCGCCCGCCTTCGGCCAGGCGGTGCTGGCGGTGGCGAGCTGGCGCTACATCTTCATCGGCCTCGGCGCCTACGGGGTCGCGCTGACGCTCTGGGCGATGCTGCGGCTCCCGGAAACGCTCGCGGAGGAGAACAGACGCCCACTGTCGGTCGCGAAGATCGCCGAAGCCGCGCGGCTGACGCTGACGACGCGCCAGTCGATCGGCAACACCGTCGCCCAGACCCTGCTGATGGGCGCCTTGTTCGCGTTCATCGGCTCGATCCAGCAGATCGTGTTCGACGTGTTCTCCCGGCCGGACCTGCTGCCCTGGGTGTTCGCGGCGATAGCCGGGCCGATGGCGCTCAGCTCCTACGCCAATTCGCGGCTGGTGATGCGGCTCGGCTCGCGCGGCATCCTGCTCGCCGCGCTCACCGCCTTCACCCTCGCCTCGGCCGTCCATCTCGGCATCGCCGAGGCGGTGGGCGAGACGGTCGGAAGCTTCATCCTGCTCCAGGCGCTGACCATGGGCTGCTTCGGCCTGATCGGTGCCAATGCGGGGGCGCTGGCGATGGAGCCGCTGGGCCATGTCGCCGGCACCGCCTCCTCGGTGCAGGGCGTGATCACCACCGTCGGCGGCGCGCTGATCGGCTTCGCCATCGGCCAGCAGTTCGACGGGACCACCATCCCCTTCCTTGCCGGCTTCACGATCTGCGGCGCGGCGGCACTGGCGGTGGCCTTCTGGGCCAACCGCCTGCCGTGCCGCGATTCCCACGATCCGGCCGAGGTCGAGATCCAGGAGACCGGGGCGCGTCCCGCCTGAGCGGAGGGACGAAGGGGAGAGTTACCGATCCCCTCGGCCTCGTTTATTCGATGCCTGCCGGCGCGATCGGTAACTGTCCCTGGGCTCCGAAGGTCACACGAAGGCCACACCAGGGGACAGTTACCGATCCGCTCGGCGTCGCCTTTTTCTCGCCGGTCTCCGCGATCGGTAACTGCCCCCAGACCGGAAGTTGACGACCTGGACGAACTGGACGCGATAGAGGGCTTACAAATCGTCGTCGGGACCGGGTCCGGTCATCAAAGCTTCGGCGACGGTCTCGGTCTTGCCGCGGATGGCGCGCTCGAGGCGGTCCCGGACTTCGGGATTCTCTTTCAGATACTGCTTGGCGTTCTCACGGCCCTGGCCGATGCGGACGCTGTCGTAGCTGAACCAGGCGCCCGACTTCTCGACCAGCCCGGCCTTGACGCCGAGATCGAGGATCTCGCCGACCTTGGAGATGCCCTCGCCGTACATGATGTCGAACTCGACCTGCTTGAACGGCGGCGCCACCTTGTTCTTGACCACCTTCACCCGCGTCGTGTTGCCGACGATGTCGTCGCGGTCCTTGATCTGGCCGGTGCGGCGGATGTCGAGCCGCACGCTCGCGTAGAATTTGAGCGCATTGCCGCCGGTGGTCGTCTCCGGATTGCCGTACATGACGCCGATCTTCATCCGCAGCTGATTGATGAAGATGACGATGCACTTCGATTTCGAGATCGAGCCGGTGAGCTTGCGCAGCGACTGCGACATCAGCCGCGCCTGCAGGCCGACATGGCTGTCGCCCATCTCGCCCTCGATCTCGGCCCGCGGCACCAGAGCGGCGACCGAATCGACGACGAGCACGTCGATCGCGTTGGAGCGCACCAACGTGTCGGTGATCTCGAGCGCCTGCTCGCCGGTATCCGGCTGCGAGACGATGAGATTGTCGACGTCGACCCCGAGCTTCTTCGCATAGACGGGATCGAGCGCATGCTCGGCGTCGACGAAAGCGGCGGTGCCGCCATTCTTCTGCGCCTCGGCGATGACGTGCAGGGCGAGCGTGGTCTTGCCCGAGCTTTCCGGCCCGTAGACCTCGATGACGCGGCCGCGCGGCAGGCCGCCGATGCCGAGCGCGATGTCGAGCCCGAGCGATCCGGTCGAGATGGTCTCGATCTCGACCGCCTCGCGCGACCCCAGCTTCATCGCGCTGCCCTTGCCGAACGCGCGGTCGATCTGCGCGAGCGCGGCCTCGAGGGCCTTCTGCTTGTCCATATCCTGTGAAGTCCTGTCGGAAACGACCTTGAGAGATGCCGTCATGGCGCCCACGCTCCCTATTCTCTCCGCGCCGACCGTTCAACGCGATTTGGCAGCTGTACCACGTCTGTTCCTATAGAACAAGGGCGGAACTGGAACCGCAAAGGCGTCCCCTTTTAGCCACTGATGCGCCCCGCATAAGAGAAGCGGATCGCGACGGTGACGCCGCTGCTGGCGGACGTCACCTCCATGCTGCCGCCGATCTGGCGGACGAGCGTTTCGACGAGGCCGTAGCCGAGCGAGCCCTCGCGCCAGTCGACCATGCCGACGCCGTCGTCCGACACGGTGAGCGTGCATTCACCCTCGGCGCTGCGGCGCGCCTCGACCCTGATCGTGCCGCAGGCGGGCGGCGGAAAGGCATATTTGACCGCGTTGGTGACGAGCTCGGTCGCGACGATGCCGAGCGGGATGGCGATGTCGGCGTGGACCAGCATCCCCTCGTCGGCGCCGGTTTCGAGCAGGACGCAGTCGTCCGTCTCGGTGATCGGCCGAAGCGCGCCGCACAGGTCACCGAGATAGGTGGCGAGATCGACGCTTTGCGACGTCTCCGATTTGCTGAGCAGATCGTGGACCCGCGCCATCGCCATCAACCGGTCCTGCGCTTCCTGGAACAAGGCGGTGACCTTCGGGTCCGCCTGCCGCCGCCCCTGGATGCCCAGCAAGGCGGACGCGATGGAGAGGCTGTTCTTCGCCCGGTGGTTGACCTCGGCCAGCAGCGCTTCCTTCTCGGCGAGGAGGCCCGCGAGAACGGCATTGGCCTGCTCCAGCTCGGCGGTGCGCGCTGCCACCGTCGCTTCGAGCGAGCCGGTCAGGCGGCGCAGGTCCTGCTCGGCCTCGAAGCGCCGCGTGATGTCGAGGAAGGACATGAAATGGTGCAGCACGGCACCCTGGCCATCGCCGAGCGGGCTGGCGAAAAGCATCGCGCGGAAGGGGCGGCCGTCCTTGCGATACTGGACGATCTCGAGGTCGATGTCGCAGCCGGCCGCCATCGCCGATTGATAGTCGCGGATCGCGGCGGGATCGGTGCCCTCGCCGTTCATGAAATGCGGGTCCTGTCCGGTCAGCTCCTCATGGGTGTAGCCGGACAGGGTCAGGAAGGCCTCGTTGGCGAAGATGACCGGATTGCCGAGCAGCGCCGCGTCGGTGACGAGCATCGGCATCCGGGTCAGCCGCACCGCCTCGACGAAGAAGCCGCCGCGCTCTCGCACGTCGTCGACCCGCCGCTCGGACCGCGTCCGCGACACGGTATCGGCGACGTCTTCCTCGAATTCGTTCACCGGGCCGTCTCCGCCGCTGACGCAGATACGCCGCGCCCGCATCGGCCACAGGCCGTCATTCGGCGGCCGACGTCAAGGGCACCGCGCTCAGGCGGCGCAGGCCTGAGCGAGGGCGGGCTCGATGGCGTCGATCGTGTAGGGCTTGGCGAGGACGGGGGCGGCGACGTGGCGCGCCGGGGGCGGCTCGACATGGCCGCCGGTGGCGAGGACGAAGGGCTTGCCCGAATCCGCCAGCCTGTCGGCGACGGGCCAGACCGTCTTGCCGTCCTTCAGCTGGACGTCGATGATCGCGATGTCGAAACCGCCGCGCTCGACATGGGCGAGCGCATCCTCGACGCTCTCGCAGGTGCCGACGACCCGGTGGCCGAGCGAGTCGAGGAAATCCTCGAGCATCATCGCGATCAGCGGCTCGTCTTCGACGATGAGGATGGAACGCCCCCCGGACATGCCGCGACGCTTAGGCAATTGTTCCGCAAAGGAAAAGAGATTTTCTTCGGGGGAGACGCAGGGTCGGGCTACTGACCCCCGCCCGTCATCCCGGCGGAGGCCGGGATCGCAGGGGGTGAAGAATGCAGGCGTCAATGGAGGACTGCATTCCTGCCTGCGCATATCCGTCCTGAGATCCCAGCCTTCGCCGGGATGACGTGACCTGCCCGAACCCGCCATGGGCCCTCTTCTACCCCTTGGCCGCCATCGCGTCCCTTGCCGCTTCGGCGAGGCGCTGGACCGAGAAGGGCTTGGCGAGGAAGGCGACGCGGTCGAGGTCGATCGACTTCCTCAATTGCTCCTCGGCATAGCCGGAGATGAACAGGATCGGCAGGTCGGGCCAGGTCTTGCGCGCGAGCCGGACCGTGGTCGGGCCGTCCATGGTCGGCATGACGACGTCCGAGATCATCAGGTCGACCGGCCCCTCGCGGGCGAGGATCTCGAGCGCGGCTTCGCCATTCTCGGCGGTGAGCACGGTATAGCCGTGACGGGTGAGCGCGCGCTCGGCGACGGCGCGGACCGTCGCCTCGTCCTCGACGAGAAGGATGGTGCCGCTGCCCCAGAGCTCACCGACCTTCTCCTTCGGCTTGCGGCCGCGGCCGGTCTCCTTCGCCGTCTCGGCGCGGTGGACCGGAAGGTAGATGGTGAAGGTCGCCCCCTCCCCTTCGCGCGAATCGGCGAAGATAAAGCCGCCCGACTGCTTGACGATGCCGTAGACGGTGGACAGGCCGAGGCCGGTGCCCTTGCCGACCTCCTTCGTCGTGAAGAAGGGCTCGAAGATCTTGGCGAGCAGATGGGGCGGAATGCCGGTGCCGGTGTCGGCCACTTCGAGCGCGGTATAGTCGCCGATCGGAAGGATGTCGGAGCCCATCCGGCGGACCTCCTCGGTCGGCACCGAGAAGGTGCGGATGGTGAGCGTGCCGCCGCCCTTGGCCAGCATGGCGTCGCGAGCGTTGACCGAGAGGTTGACGATCACCTGCTCGAGCTGGCCGGGGTCCGCCCGCACCGCGCCGAGGCTGCGGCCGTGCTTGACGGTGAGCTTCACGGTCTCGCCGAGCAGCCGCTTCAAGAGGTTCGAGACCTCCGAGACGACGTCGGGAAGCTGGAGCACCTGCGGCTGCAGGGTCTGCTGGCGGGAGAAAGCGAGCAGCTGCCGCGTCAGGTTGGCGGCGCGGTTCGAGTTGGAGCGGATCTGCTGGATGTCGTCATAGTCGCTGTCGCCCGGCGTGTGGCGCATCAGCATGAGGTCGCAATAGCCCAGGATCGCGGTGAGGATGTTGTTGAAATCGTGGGCGACGCCGCCCGCCAATTGGCCGATCGCCTGCATCTTGGTCGCCTGCGCCACTTCGCGCTTCAGGCGCGCCTCCTCGCTATTGTCCTTGAGGCTCAGGAGAACGGCCGCGTCGCCGAGGCCGCGCGCGCCGGCGACTGTGAGCGCGACCGGCTCCTCGGGATTCGACTTGAGGCGCACCGCAATGTCGCCGGAGAGCGCGCGGCCGCGGCCGAAGCGACGGACCATGTCGGACACCGCGGCCTTGTCCTCGTCGACGAGGAGGTCGCCAGGCCAAACCGGCTGCGCCTCGGACGACAGGCCGGCGGCGCGCCGGAACGCACGGTTCAGGTAGGAGAAGCGGCCGTCGCGGTCGGCCAGAGCGAGGCCGAGCGGGAGGCTGTCGAGCAAGGCGTGGATGTTGGCCGCCTCGTCCTCGCCGAGGCGCGGGGCGCCGGCATCGTCGATCAGCAGGAACAAAGCGAGCGGCTGGGGCGACTCGGCGGCGGGGACCTGGACGATCCGGAGCGGCGAGCCCGCCTTGCCCTCGCTCGCGAACTGGAACCAGCCCTCCTCGCTCGCGGTCAGGAAGGAGACCAGCGACGAGCCTTCGACCCCGCCGCCGGCTTCGCCGAGAGCGCGCGCGGCGAAGGCGGGGTTGGCGGCGATGATCGTCCCCGCTTCGTCGGCGAGCACGGCCATCACGCCGGCTTCGCCGAGCCGGCGGCCGGCGTCTCCGGCGAGCAGCCGCTCGGCCTCGCGCGGCAGGTCGGCCTCGGCGCTGCGGCGGAAGGTCCAGACGATGTGGCCCGAGACGGCGCGGAGCTCGAGGCCGTAAAGCTCGCCCTGCAGCGGCAGCTCGTCGATCTCGAGCCGGCCGTCGCGGCGGGCGGCGCGGATCTCCTCGGAGAAATCGCGGAAGCGCTGCGGCGCGAACGCCCCCCCGAACCAGCTGCAATAGACCCGGCTCGCGCAGACCAAAGCGCCGTCGGCATCGGTCAGGGCGACGGCGGCGCCGGCGGCGTCGAGCGCGGCGCGGAGCAGGGCGGCGTCGCCGCTCGCCTCGTCCGCCGCTTCGGCCTCGCCCGATCGGGCGCGCGGGAGGGTGGCGATCAGCGCCGCGGCCGCGGCGATGCCCGCGAGGAAAGCTGCGGCGAAGACGGGGTCGCGCACCGCCCAGAACAGCAGGCCCGCCGAAGCGAGCGCGAGCGCGACGACCAGGAGGACCAGGAAAGCGCCGCTTGCGCCGCCTTTCTGCTTCCCCTTCCCGGCCGCCCTGCTCGCCACTACCAGATCCGGACGCGCCGCTCGGGCGCCAGATACAGACGCTCGCCCGGCTGGACGTTATAGGCGGCGTACCAGGGATCGAGATTGCGAACGACCGCGACGCGCTGCTCGGAGGGCGAGTGCGGATCGGTGAGGAGGCGCTGGAGCAGGTTCGCCTCGCGATATTTGCGCCGCCAGACCTGCGCCCAGCCGAGATAGAAACGCTGGTCGCCGGTGAGGCCGTCGATGACCGGCGCCCCCTGCCCGCCGAGCGACATGCGATAGGCGTCGTAGGCGACGGTGAGGCCGGCGAGATCCGCGATATTCTCGCCGAGCGTCAGCTGTCCCTGGACGCGGTGGCCGGGCAGCGGCTCGTAAAGGTCGTATTGGGCGACGAGCTGCGCGGTCAGCGCATTGAAGCGCTCGCGGTCCTGGGGAGTCCACCATTCGCGAAGCGCGCCGGTCTGGTCGTAGCGACTGCCCTGATCGTCGAAATGGTGGCTGATCTCGTGGCCGATCACCGCGGCGATGCCGCCATAATTGAGCGCCGAATCGGCGTGCGGATCGAAGAAGGGCGGCTGCAGGATCGCCGCCGGGAAGACGATCTCGTTCCACACCGGATTGGCGTAGGCGTTGACCTCCATCGGGGTCATTCCCCAGTCGGTGCGGTCGACGGGACGGCCGAGCTTGGCGAGGTTGCGACGATATTCGAACTCGGTCGCGTTGAGCGCATTCTGGACGAGGTTCGAGCGGTCGATGCGGATGCTCGAATAGTCGATCCAGCGGTCGGGATAGCCGATCTTGGGGGTGAAGGCGGCGAGCTTGGCACGGGCGCGCTGCCGCGTCTCCGGGGCCATCCAGCCGAGATTGGCGAGGCGCCGGTCCATCGCGGCAATGACGTTGCGCACCAGCTCGTCCGCCGCGGCCTTCGTCTCCGGCGGGAAGTGGCGCTGGACATAGAGCTGGCTGACGTCGTCCGGCAACGCCGCCGTGACCAGGGTCACCGCCCGCTTCCAGCGCGGCTCGTTCTGCGGCGTGCCGCCAAGGGCGGTGCCGCGAAAGGCGAAATTGGCGTTGACGAAGGCCGAGGAGAGAAGCGGCGCGGAATCGTCGAGCAGGCGCAGCATCAGATAGTCCCGAAGCACGCCCACCGGCGTCGTGCCGATCTCGCGCGCCGAGCCGGTGAAGGCGCTCGGCTGGGACACCAGCACATTGGGCAGCGAGGCGAAGCCGGCCGCCTCGAGATAGCGAGGCCAGTCGAAACCGGGCGCGCTACGCGTGAGCGCGGCAGGAGTCCATTTGTTGTAGCTGCGCTCGTCGTCGCGGGTCTCGATGCGGGTCCATTGCGTCCGCGCGATCCGGGTCTCGAAGGCGAGCACCGCCGCGGCGCGGGTAGCGGCGTCCTGCTCGCCCGCCAGCGTCAGGAGCTGGGTGAGGTAGGTGCGATAGGCACCGCGCTGCGCGACGATCGCGGCGTCGTCGCGCAGATAATAATCGCGGTCCGGCAGGCCGAGGCCGGACTGGGTGAGGCGGACCGTCATCTCGGTCGGGATGCGGTCGTCGGTGGTGACGAAGCCGGCCACCGCGCCGGTGACGCCGCGGCGCAGGAAGCGGCCCATCGCGCTCGCGAAATCCGCGCGGGTGCGGATTGCCTGGACCTCGGCGAGCAAAGGCCGCACCGGTTCGATGCCGGCCGCCTCGATCCGCGCCTCGTCCATGAAGCTCGCATAGAAATCCCCGATCCGCGAGCCGGGCCGCTGCGCCGCTTCCTCGATGATCGCACGGGTGCGGCTCTTCGACAGGTCGTCGAGCACGGTGAACATGCCGTAATTGGAGCGGTCGGCGGGAATCTCGGTCGTCCGGTCCCAATTGCCGTTGGCGAACTGATAGAAATTGTCGCCGGGATCGACGCTCCGGTCCATGCCGGCAAGATCGAAGCCGAAGGCGCCGATCTGCGGCGCCGGACGGGCGGGCGCCGGAGCCGGCTGCACCGCGGCGGCCTCGGCAGCCGGAGGGGTATCCTCGGCGCCGGTCGCGCAGGCGGCGATCGCGGTCGACAGGGTGAGGAGAATCAGAAGCTTACGCATGGCGGCTTTCCTGTCTGAAGGGGCAGCGGCTGAATAGCAGGCGCGGCGCGACGATCAAATGCCGGGTCTCGTACGCCGGCCGCGACGGCGCCATTTGCGCCCCGTCCACCAGCGCCAGAACAGGATCGACGCGAAATAGCTCACCGCGGCGGTGACGGTGGCGATGATGAAGAGGCCGCTGACGAGGGCCGGCGCGGCGTCCGAGAACATCCAGGAGACCCAGTCGCCGAAGCCGGCGCCGCTTTCGCGCAGCGCGTAGAAGCTTGCAATGTCGGTGCGAAAACCGAGCAGGCTGCCGATCTCGAGGGAAAGGAGGATTAGGAAGGGCGTCGTGAACGGGTTGGTGAGGAAGGTCATCGCCGCGGCGATCGGGATGTTGGCGCGGAAGGGCAGCGACAGCAAAGCCGAGCCGATGATCTGGACGCCCGGGATCAGGGCGAAGATGCCGACCCACAGCCCGACCGCCACGCCGCGCGGCACCGAGCGCCGGGTGAAGCGCCAATATTCGGAGCGCATGACCCGGGTGCCGAACGGCTTGATCCAGCGGCTGCCCTCCAGCTCCTCGCGGGTCGGCATGTGGCGCGCGAGCCAGCCGCGCTTCGCCGGCTCAGCCATGCTGGCGCATCAGGCGGCCCTGCTCCCTCTTCCAGTCCTTCTCCTTCTCGTGCTCGCGCTTGTCGTGGGTCTTGCGGCCCTTGGCGAGGGCCAGCTCGACCTTGGCGCGGCCGCGGCCGTTGAAATAGACGGAGAGCGGGACCAGGGTCATGCCCTGCCGCGCCACCGCGCCGAACAATTTGTTGATCTCGCGGGCGGTGAGCAGCAGCTTTCGCGGCCGTTTGGGCTCGTGGTTGAAGCGGTTGCCGTGGCTGAACTCGGGGATGTTCGCATTGACCAGCCAGACCTCCCCCTCCTTCACCTCGGCATAGCTCTCGGCGATCGAGCCTTCGCCGAAGCGCAGCGACTTGACCTCGGTGCCGGTTAAGGCGATCCCCGCCTCGAACACCTCGTCGACGGCATAATCGTAGCGCGCGCGCCGGTTCTCGGCGACGATCTTCTTCTTGTCGAACGTGGCGGTGCGGGGGCGGACCATGGCAGGTGAGCGGTAACTACTCCGTTTGGGCTGAGCTTGTCGAAGCCCTGCCCTTCCCCTTCTTCCGCGGCAAGGAAGAAGGACAGTCCTTCGACAGGCTCAGGACGAACGGAGTGGGTCTCCTCGCCCTCACAAGAGCCCGGCATGCTCGAGCGCTGCATCCACCGCGCGGCGGCTCGCTTCGGAGGGCGGAGTCATCGGCAGGCGCAGGTTCGGCGGGAAATCCTTGCGCACGCGGCTCAGCGCATATTTGACGGGCCCGGGCGACGCGTCGCTGAACAGAGCCTTGTGAAGCGGATAGAGAAGGTCCTGGAGGTCGAGCGCCCCGTTCCAGTCGCCGCCAAGACAGCGCTCCTGGAAGTCGGAGCAAAGCCGCGGCGCGACATTGGCGGTTACCGAGATACAGCCAACACCGCCCATCGCCATGAAGCCCAGTGCGACGTCGTCATTGCCCGAGAGTTGTGCAAAGCCCGCCCGACAGGCGAGACGATGGGCCGAGACGCGAGCGAGGTCCCCGGTCGCGTCCTTGACGGCGACCACGTTCGGAATTTCCGCAAGGCGGCCCATCGTCTCGACGGAGATGTCCGTCACGGTCCTCGCCGGAACGTTGTAGACGACGATCGGGATGTCGACGGCATCGGCGATCGCCGCGAAGTGCGCGTAGATGCCGTCCTGGTTCGGCCGATTGTAATAGGGTGGGACGTGCAGCGCCGCGCCCGCGCCCAACTCTTTCGCCGCACGCGTCAGCGCGATCGCGCGCCGCGTGTCGTTCGATCCGCAGCCGGCAATGACTGGGACCCTTCCTGCAGCCTGATCGAGGCATGCCGCGACGACCTGCCGATGCTCCCCGGCATCGAGCGTCGCCGATTCACCGGTGGTGCCGCAGGGCACAAGCCCATGACTCCCTTCGGATATTTGCCACTCGACGAAGTCGCGAAAGAGGCCTTCGTCAAACGCTTCGTCGCGGAAAGGGGTCACCAGGGCCGGGATCGAGCCGCGGAACATGATCGTCTCCTTCACCTCGGGCCATTGCTCGGCATAGTGGCCGGATTGGGGCGCGGCGCCCTGGGCGTTCAGGGTCTGATAAGGAGGGGGTCGTCATTCTGTCCAGCATGCAGTCACGGCGTGTAAGCTTCGCGTTCCTCGGCATTTCCGCAGCGGCGCTCGCCGCGGGAGCGACCGGTCACCTCCGCTTCGACGACGCGCCCGGCGCGGCCGAGCAGGCCTCGCTGTTGCCGGTAGGCGCGCTGCAGTCGGCCTACCAGCCCGGCGGCGCCTATGCGCCCGCAATCGCGTCGGACGTCGCACGCTGGAACAGCCTGAGGCAAAGCGACTCCTTCCCCTTCTCCACTTACGCCTCGTTCCTCACCGCGCGCCGAGGCTGGCCGGGCGAAGCGGCGATGCGCCGGACGGCGGAGCGCAGGATCGACACGAACAGCGTCTCGCCCTCCGAGGTGCTGCGCTATTTCAGCGTCCATCCGCCACTCACCGCCGGCGGTCGCGCCCACCACGCCTTGGCCCTGCTCGCCGCCGGCGAACGCGACCGCGCGCTCGCCGAGGCGCGCGCCGCGTGGCAGGCCGGCGCGATGGGGCAGGAGGTGGAGAGCCGGCTGCTCGGCGCCTTCAGCCCGCAGCTCACGCAGGGCGACCACGACGCCCGCATGGACGCCCTGCTCGACAGCGGCTCCGCCGCCGACCGGACCAGCGCCCAGCGCCTGCTGGCGATGACGTCCTACGCGCGGCGCCCCGTCTACCAGACGCGGCTGGCGCTGCAGACCCGCGCGCCCGATGCCGCCAGCCGGGTCGCTTCGCTGCCACCGGAAGCGGCCGGCGACGCCGGCCTGTTGATGGATCGCGCCAACTGGCTGCGCAACACCGGCCAGTCGCAGGCGGCGCGCGAGCTGCTCGCGAGCCCGCGCGCTTTCACCACGCGCCCGCGCGACGCCGAGAATTTCCTCGAGACCCAACTGACCATGGCGCGCGCCGCCGCGGCGGACCGGCAATGGTCCCTCGCCTACCGGATCGCGAGCCAGGCCGACGCGGCCTTCGCTCCCGGCACCGACGTCTCCGCACGCTCCATGGGCGAGCGCGACGACTATACCAGCCTGACCTGGCTCGCCGGCACGACCGCGTTCCAGCGCCTCGCCCGCCCGCTCGACGCCGAGCGCATGTTCGAAGCCTATGCGCGCGGCGGCCGCTCGCTGCAGGTGCTGACCAAGGGCCGCTTCTGGGCCGGGCGTGCGGCGCAGGCGGCCGGACGCAGCACCCAGGCCGCCGCCCATTATGAGGCTGCGGCGCGCTATCCGGAACTGTTCTACGCGCAGCTCGCGCTCGAACGGCTCGGCCGGCCGGTGCCGCCGCCGGCGCCGATGTCGGTTCAGCCGACCGAGGCCGAGCGGCTCGCCTTCCGGCAGCGCAGCCTCGTCGAGGCCACGCGCTATCTGGGCCAGACCGGCAATTGGGCGGATCAGTCGCTGTTCGTGCGCACGCTCTCCGAGGGCGTCGATACGGACCGGGACCGCCAGCTCGCGGTCGACTTCTCGCGCGCGATCGGGCGGCCCGACCTCGCCGTCTGGGTGGCGCGGAGCGCGCGCAACGGCGGTTCGCCCCATTATGTCCGCCCGTCCTGGCCGGAAATCTCGATCCCGCCGGCGCAGAGCGGTTACTGGTCCTTCGCCCACGGCATCATCCGCCAGGAAAGTTCGTTCGACCGGGCAGCGGTGAGCCATGCCGGCGCGCGCGGGCTGATGCAGCTGATGCCGGGCACGGCCCGCGAAGTGGCGGGACGGATGGGCCTGCCCTACGAATTCGGCCGGCTGACATCCGACCCGAGCTACAATGTCAGCCTCGGCACCTCCTATGTCGCGACCCTGATGGAGCAATGGGGCGGCAACGCCGTGCTCACCGCCGCGTCCTACAATGCCGGCGCCGGCAACGTGCGCCGCTGGATCGCCGAGAATGGCGACCCGCGCATGCCGCATGTCGACGTGCTGCAGTGGATCGAGGCGATCCCGTTCACCGAGACCCGCGGCTACGTCCAGCGGGTGATCGAGAATGCGGTGGTTTACGACGCCATGCACCCCGAGCGCGCCCGCGGCCCCGCCACCGGTCGCACGAGCTGGTATCTCGGCCGCCCGCCGCAGCGGCTGTGACCGCCGAGCCGGGCGAGCGCGCCAACCCGATCACCCCCGCGGGCTACCGCCGGCTGCGGGAGGAATATGAAGCGCTGTACGGCGTCGAGCGGCCGAAGCTGGTCGAGACGATCGCCTGGGCGGCGGCGAACGGCGACCGCTCGGAGAATGGCGACTATATTTACGGCCGCAAGCGGCTGCGCGAGGTCGACCGGCGGATCGACTGGCTCTCGAAGCGGATGAAGAGCGCCAGGGTCACCGACCCCGCCGCCCAGCCCGACCGTGGCCGGATCTGGTTCGGCGCGACCGTGACCTTGGCAGACGACCAGGATGACGAGCGGATCGTCACCCTCGTCGGCGAGGACGAAGCCGACGCAGGCGAAGGCCGGATCAGCTGGCGCTCCCCGATCGGCCGGGCGATCCGCGGCGCTGTCGTCGGCGACGTGCGCCGGGTCGCCCTGCCCGGAGGCGAGCGCGACTACGAGATCGTCGCGATCGCCTACCCCGATTAGCGAGTGCGGAGATGGGCGATATGATAAGCGCTCTGGGCCAGCGCCGAACGAATCTCGACGTCGGTGAGGCAGAGGTCGCGGTCGGCATCGGCATGGCGGCGGAACCAGATGTTGGCGCGCTCCGCAGTTTGCACGTCGACCCGGCCGCGGCGCGCGCTGCGCCAGCCGGATCGCACGATCTGCCGTCCCTCCGGCGTCTCGACGAGCCAGGGGTCGAGAATGTCGACGCCGGGCCCGCGCAGATCTCCCCCGCCGCGGCGCTCGGCCCAGGCGCTGCCGTCATAGCGGTAGCGGCCGGAATCGTAATCGCCGTAGGTGGTGGCGCAGCCGGCCACCGCCGAGGCCGCCGCGAGCGCAAGGATCAGGCGCATCTCCGCTCTCCCTCAAGCCGAATGCATTTCCCGGCTCAATGAGCGCCGATCCAAAAGGTTTCGGATGCTTAACCATCGCCTTGGTCGCTGTGCCATTTCGGGACACCAGCGCTCGCTCGGTCTGTCGTATCTGCGAGGGGAAAAATGGGGAAATCGGCGGAACGATCAGTCTTAATCTGCGTTAACAGACGACGCGAAAATCTATTATGACGGGCGGGAGCAAGACGATTTCCTTGGCAGAGCCGGCGGCGGGGGGCCCCGAACAGATCATTGGCCGCGCCATAAGCGTGGTACGCGCGCGCGGCGCAGGCGCGCAGCAGGCGCTCGACGCGATCGATGCCCCGATCTACGTCACCGACGCCGAAGGGCGGGTCACCTTCTTCAATCAGGCCTGCATCCCGTTCGCCGGGCGCACGCCGGTGATCGGCGAGGACCGCTGGTGCGTGACCTGGCGGCTGTTCACCGACGACGGCGAGTTCCTGCCGCACGACCAGTGCCCGATGGCGGTGGCGGTGCGGGAGCGGCGCCCGGTCCGCGGCGTCGAGGCGATCGCCGAACGGCCTGACGGCAGCCGCCTTCATTTCAGCCCCTTCCCGACCCCGATCTTCGACGAGCAAGGCGGGTTCGCGGGCGCAGTCAACCTGCTGGTCGACATCAGCGACCGCAAGCGCGCGGACTATCTCACCGCCCAGGCGCAGCGCTGCCGCCGCCTCGCCGGCACCATCGGCGACCGCAGCACGGTCGAGACGCTGAGCCGCATGGCCGCCGAATATGAGGCCGAGGCCGGCGCGCTCGATCGCCGGAACTAAGGCACGGCTCCTCCGACGACATTGCCGGGCGGCGCATAGCGGCAGATCAGGAAGTCGTTCGCCCGTCCCCGATGTAACGCGCATCCGACGCGCGTGGTCGTCCGCCAGATCATCTGGGTGTAATGGCCGACATCGCCGAAATGACCGGAGCGGCTGACATTCGGCACGGCACCCGGGACGAAGACGGACTTTTCCGCGGCCCAGCTGCCGATCATCTCTTCGATCGAGAAGGCTCCCGCGGTGCCCATCCAGAGGTTTTCGCCCTGTCCCGGCCGGCTCCCGGACGGCGAGTGGGCCAGGCGGCCGCGAGCGGCGAGCGCGGGTCCGTAGGAAGCGGCGGCCGAGGCGAGCATTTCATCCCAGGCGAGGGGCGTCGCGCCGACGGCGACGCGCTCCCGGTTGTGCAACGCGACGATGCGCGCGGCCAGGTTCCGCAGGTCCTGACCTGCCCTCTCCGGCCTTTCGGTGACGACCACCTGCCCATCGGCCCAGGGCGGCCGGTCCCGCTCCTCGCCGCCCGAGCAGCCGGCGAGGATGAGCAAAGCAGCCAAGGCGAACCCGCTTCTCGTCATTCCGGCTAGATAGGCTCGCGCAGCCGCCGCCGCCAGCGATGGAATCGGGCGGCTTTGCATGCGAGGGCGCTGCGGGTACAGCGTGAAGATGCCCGAGACCCGCAATGCCCAGACCGGCAACGTCGCCCTGCTGATCGACGCCGACAACGCCTCGCCCGACAGTCTCGACTCCGTCCTCACCGTCCTCGCCGAGCTCGGCACGGTCAACATCCGCCGCGCCTACGGCAACTGGAGCAAGGCGGCGCTGAAGGGCTGGGCCGAGATGACCCACCGCCACGCGATCGAGCCGCACCAGCAGTTCGACCTCACCAAGGGCAAGAACGCCACCGACATGAAGATGACGATCGATGCGATGGACCTGCTGTTCGGCGGGCGGGTCGACGGCTTCGGGATCATGTCCAGCGATTCGGACTTCATGCCGCTCGCCATGCGCATCCGCCAGGACGGGGTCCCGGTCTACGGCTTCGGCACGCAGCGCGCGCCGGTCTCGTTCCAGCAGGCGTGCAGCCGCTTCATCGACGTCGGCGCGCTCGCCAAGGCCGAGGAGGGCGAGGACGCGCCGAAGGGCAAGGCTCCGGCCGCGGCGCCGGCGAAGCAGCCGATCGACGAGGAACTGGTCAAGCTGCTCGGCGCCGCCTTCCGCGCCTCCAAGCGCGACGAGCGCGGCTATGCCAGCCTCTCCGAAGTCGGCCAGCGCGCCGGCAACCGCTCCTCGTTCGACGCCCGCAGCTACGGCTATCCCGGCCTCGCCGAGCTCATCGACGACATCCCCAATTTCGCGACGGAGCGGCGGCAGGACGGGCGGGTCTATGTGAAAAGGGTGCGCTAGAAGCGCCGCATGGCAACCCGAGCAAGAAAATGTTAGTTTCGCTCACATGCCCCTTCAGAAGCGCACTGACGATACGACCCCGCACCCGGCGAAGCTGACGGCTAAGGACTTCTGGCTGCTGGCAGAGTCCGGCGCCTTCGCCAACCATGCCCGTACCGAGCTAATCGAGGGGGAGATCTGGGCCGTGAACTCTGTCCATCGCTGGCACGCGCGGGTCATGGGAATCATGAATCGCGGGTTGGCGCATGCGATCGAAGCGGCGGGCTTACGATTCGAAGTGTTTGTCGCGGGGAGCGTGGCGATGTCGGACGATTCGGTGCCGGAGCCGGACATTTCCGTCATCACTGCGATGCACAACGAGTCCAAGACGATCGAACGCGAGGAGTTGAATATCGCGGTTGAGATCACGGACTCGACGGCGCATTTTGACCTCGGCCGAAAGGCGAAGCTCTACGCCCGCCACGGCGTGCCCGAATATTGGGTGGTCCATCGCGACCGCCGCGAAGTGATCCAAATGTGGTCTCCGGGCGACGACGGCTATGCCGAGCGGCGGGAGGTGAAGTTCGGCGAGCGGATCGAGGCGGCAACGATCGCGGGTCTGGCGGTGGAGACATCGGGACTCAATTCGTAACTGTCCCGGCATTTCCGACCCAAGGAGGCCTAATGAGCTTCTGGAAAATTCTTACCACTCCAAGCGGGATCGAAGGCACCCGAGCGTCCGTCGAACTTGCCGCAAAAACGAACCTCCGTCGAGCGGACGCTGGATCAAGTTTTGAGAATAGAGCCGTTGCTGTCGCGGCAACGCTGACGAACCGCTATAGCGTTGTCAGGCGAGATTTCGACCGGGCACCATTTTGTTCGAGGCGGCGCCACTCGCTTGGCCAGCCCAGGAAAGAGTACCAAAAATCCTGGCCGAGTACGTTGTGGACCAAGAGTTCCCCGGTAGATCTGAGGTTTGGCTTTCGGAAATGATGCCTGATCTGCTGACAGAGTTCCTCGGCAGCGGTGCTCCCGAGGCGCAAAGTGCGATTGGCGGGATATTCACGGCGCTTTCTACAAACCGATTGCAGCCGCACTGGGGCAAATGGCTGACGGAAGATACGCTTGGCGCTATATACGACAAAGGGCGCGCACATCTTGCAGAGCGCCGTCCAGACCTATTCCCCGGAAGCAACTGACGCGATCGACTAGCTACCGCGTCAGCTTCCGGTACGTCACACGGTGCGGCCGGTCCGCCTCGGGGCCCATGCGCCGCCTCTTGTCATCCTCGTAGGATTCGAAATTGCCTTCGAACCATTCGACGTGGCTGTCGCCCTCGAAGGCGAGGATGTGGGTGGCGAGGCGGTCGAGGAAGAAGCGGTCGTGGCTGATGACCACCGCGCATCCCGCGAAATTCTCCAGCGCCTCCTCCAGCGCGCGAAGCGTCTCGACGTCGAGGTCGTTGGTCGGCTCGTCGAGGAGGAGGACGTTGCCGCCCTGCTGAAGCATCTTGGCCATGTGGACCCGGTTGCGCTCGCCGCCCGATAGCTGCCCGACCTTCTTCTGCTGGTCGGGCCCGCGGAAGTTGAAGGCGCCGACATAGGCGCGTGTCCCCACCTCGTGCTTGCCGAAGCGGAAGACGTCGGAGCCGCCGGATATCTCCTCCCACACGTTCTTCGTGGAATCGAGCGCGTCGCGCGACTGGTCGACATAGCCCAGGCGCACCGTCTCGCCGATCCGAACCGAGCCGGAATCGGGCTGCTCCTCGCCGCGGATGAGCTTGAACAAGGTCGTCTTGCCCGCGCCGTTGGGGCCGATCACGCCGACGATTCCGCCGGGCGGCAGCGAGAAGCTCAGATTGTCGAAGAGGAGCTTGTCGCCATAGGCCTTTGACAGGCCGCTGGCCTCGATCACCGTGCCGCCGAGCCGCTCGGGCACCTGGATCAGGATCTGCGCCTTGCCGGGGGTGCGGTTCTCCTGCGCCTCGACCAGCTCGTCGAACGCCTTGATGCGG
>DASVVP010000078.1:0-11002 GCA_036386495.1 Allosphingosinicella sp. | reverse complement strand
GAGGCCTTCTTCTACCATAGCGGCGACGCCCGCGCGGTGGTCGGCATCATGCGCATCGCCCGCGCCGCTTTGCCCGACCCGAAGGATCCGAACTGGGTCTCGGTCGCGGTCGAACCGCTGCGCGCCCTCCCCCGCCCGGTCTCGCTCAAGGAGATCAAGGCCGAGCCGCGCCTCGCGAAGATGGAGCTCATCCGCCAGTCCCGCCTCTCGGTCTCGCCGGTTCGCCCCGACGAATGGGCGGCGATCGCGGAGCTGGCGGAGCGGCCCGCTTAGCGGAGGCCCGACGCCCTCACAGCAGGAAGTCGGACGCGATCAATGTCACGGCCGTGTCGAGCTGGATCATGAAATCCGCCTTGCCGTCGCCGTTCACGTCCCCGCTCACGAATGTGTCGCCGCCGGCCTGCTCGTAGCGCAGCTGGCCCGCGCGATTCGAGAATGCGGCCGAGCCGATGAAGGCGAAGCTCTGGTTGCCGCCGGAATTGAGGTTCGCATCGAGTGCGCTGAGGTTGATCTTGTCGCCCTCCGCGCGGGTGAAGTCGGCGATGAGGTCGGGCGCGGCGACTGTGCTCTCGGCCGCCGAGGCGAGGACGAAGCGGTCGGTGCCGGTGCCGCCGATCAGCTGGTCGGCGCCGAGCCCCCCGGTGATCGCGTCATTGCCCGCGCCGCCGTCGATGATGTCGGCCCCGCCGCCGCCGACGATCGTGTCCGAGCCGCCGAGCCCGTAAATCGTATCCTCGAGATCGGTGGCCCGCGGCTGGCCTGAGACGGTAGCGGTGGTCGAGATGGTGTTGCTCGCGGAATTCCCGAAGATCGTATTGCCCTCGCGGACATTGGTGACGGTGACGCTCAGCGCCTGGCTGTCGGTGAAGGTCCCGTCGCTCGCCGAGACGATCAGGTCGTAGACGTTGTTCGCGCCCGCGTCGGCAGGCGCCTCGTGATTGGGCGCGACGGCGAAGGAAAGCGCGCCGGTCGCCGCATCGATCGTGAACCTGGCAGCATCGGCGCCTCCCGCGATTGCGTAGAGCATCGCGGCGCCGTCGGGATCGATCGCGGCCACCGTCGTGACGTGGCGGCCATTCTCGCCGATCGTGACGGATGCGCTGCTGCCGCCTCCGTTTGAGGTGATCGCCAGCGTCTCGTTGACGTCGCCGACACGGACCGACAGCGCCTGGCTGTCGGCGAAGATGCCGTCGCTGGCCGAAACCAGGACGTCGTAGACATTGTCGCCGCCGGCATCCCCAGGCGCCTCGAAATTCGGCGCGGCGAGGAAGGCGAGCGCACCGGTCGCCGCATCGATCGCGAAAAGATGCGCGTCGGCGCCGCCCGCTATCGCGTAGACCACCGCGCCGCCATCGGCGTCGCCGGCCGCGACGGTCGTGACGGCGACCTGGTTTTCAAAGACGGTGACGCCGGAAGACGCACCGCCGCCGCCTGACGTGATCGTGACCCCCTCGTCGACGCCGCCGACGGCCACCGAGACCGCCTGGGTTGCGAGAAAGGTACCGTCGGTCGCCGAGACCAGGACTGCATAGACGTTGTCGCGGTCGGCGTCGGCAGGGGCTTCGAAATCCGGAGCGGTGAGGAAGCGCAGCGCTCCCGTCCCGGCGTCTATCGCGAACAGGGCGGCGTCGGCGCCCCCGATTATGGCGAAGGCGACCGCATCGCCGTCGGCGTCGCTGGCGACGACGGTAGCGGCCGCGGCCTCGTTCTCCGGAACGGACGCCGCCGCCGCCGAGGTGATGGTCACGCCTTCGTTGAGGTTGCCGACGGTGACCTGCAGCGTCTGCCAGCTCGTGTAAGTGCCGTCGCTGGCCCCGACTTCCACGTCGTAGACGTTGTCCGTGCCGGCGTCGCGGGGCGCTTCGAAATCGGGCGCGTCGATGAAGGCGAGCGCGCCGGTCCCGGCGTCGATCGTGAACAGCGCCGCGTCCGCGCCGGCCATGATCGCATAAGTGGGGACGGTACCGTCCGGGTCGGAAGCGATCACGGTCGTGACGGCTCGGCCATTCTCGGTCGCCGAGATTGCGGCGCTGGTGCCGCCGCCGTCGGAGGTGATGAAGATCCCCTCATTGTCGTTGACCACGGAGATCGCGAATGCCTGGGCGTCGCCCGACGCCCCGGAAGCCGCGGCAACGGTGACCAGGTAGACATTGTCTCCGTCGGAATCCGCCGGCGCTTCGAAGTCCGGGCGATGCGCGAAATCGAAGGTCAGCGCGCCGGTCTCGGGGTCGATCGCGAACAGGGCAGCATCGGCGCCGCCCGAGATGGAATAAGTGACGGAGCCGCCGTCCGGGTCCACGGCCGCGACGTCGCCCACGCGCCAGCCATTCTCGGTCATCGTCAGAGCGACCGAGCCGGCGCCCGCATAAGAGACGATGGCGAGGTCCTCATCGACATTGCCGACCGCGACCGACAGATGCTGGTCGTCGCTATATTCGCCGTCGCCTGCGCGGACGACCACTTCGTAGACATTGTCGCCATCGGCATCGGCAGGCGCTTCGAAATCGGGCGTCGCGAGGAAGAACAGGTCGCCGGTCAGCGCGTCGATCTCGAACAGCGCCGCGTCGGCCCCGCCAGCGATCGCGTAGCTCGGCCGATCGCCGTCCGCGTCGGCGGCAGTGACCCTGGTCACATAAACATGGCTCTCGTCGGCCGCGGCAGCCGCCGAATCGCCGCCGCCGCCGGACGTGATCGCCAGCCCTTCGTTGACGTTCTCGACGAGGAACTGGATCAGCTGGAAGGTGCCGAGCTCGCCGTCGCTGGCGGTGACGACGACATTGTAGAAATTGTCCTCGCCGCCATCGACGGGCGCCTCGTAATCGGGCGCGGCGACGAGGCTGAGCGCGCCCGTCGCTGCGTCGATCGCGAACAGGCCGGCGTCGGCGCCGCCCGTGATGGAATAAAGGACCGGGCCCGGCCGGCCGTCGTCGGTGGCGGCCACGATGGTCACGGAAGTCTCGCCTTCGCGCACGCGCACGCCCATCGACGAGGTGCCGCCGCCGTCCGACACGATCACCGGCCTCTCATTCGGCTCGGGGATCTCGTTGGTGAAGATGCGCGCCTTGACCTCGTCGTCGTCGGCACCAGTGCCGTTGGCGTCGCTCCAGCTGACCACGAAGGAGCCGTCGCCGAGGCCGACGATCGCCGGCTCGGCCTGATTGCCGCCGGTCTGGCCGTTGGCGAGCTGCGGCCCGCCGACCGGCTGACTCTCGGCATCGAAGACCTGGACGGCGACCGATCGGCCCGAGCCGTCGCCAGGAAGCTCGGCGCCCTCGGTGGTCCAGGCGAGCGCATAGCCGCCGTCGGCCAGCGCCGTCAGCTCAGGGCCCGCCTGGACGCCGCTGAGCGCGGTGGCGACGCTGGCCTCAGGCCCGACCGGCACGCCGGCCGGCGTGAAGACCTGGACGTGATGCGCCCAGGACGCATACCAGGCGACGGCGAAATTGCCGCTGGCGAGCACCGTCACCGACGACCCTACCGAAGCCGTATTCGCGACGACGATCTCCCCGCCGATCTTCGCGCCCGCGGCGTCGAACAGCCGGGCCTTGATCAGGCCGCCGGCGCCCGTGTCCGTCCAGCTGACGACGTAGCCGCCGTCGGCAAACGCTGCGATCGAGGCGTCGAACTGACTGCGGAAGGTGGCGCTGTTGACCAGGACGTCTCCGCCGACGGCCGCGCCGTGGCGGTCGAAAGCGCGCAGATGGACGCCCAGCCGGTCGGCGTCTCCGCCGGCGGTGCGCTCATCCTCCCAGACGACCGCGAAGCCGCCCCCGGCGAGGGCGGCGACGTCGGGGTCGTTCTGGCCGAAAGCGTTGACGGTCGACTGGATGATCTGGAAGGCGGGTGCAGCCGCGGCGCCGGCGTCGTCGAACAGACGCGCATAGAGCCCGCCACTGGTCCAGGCGACGACGAACCCGCCGCCGGCGAGGCCGGCCACGGTCGGGCTGGTGCCGCCCGAGGCGAGCGTCAGCTCGCCGCCCACCGGTGCGCCGTCGGGCGTGAAGACCTGGCCCTTGAGCAGCCGGTTGGCCGAGGTGCCGGGCGTCGCTTCGTACCAGGCAACGACGAAATTGCCGTTGGCAAGCCGGGCGACCGCGCTGTCATATTGCGAGCGCTCGTAGGTCGAGTTGACCGTGAATTCCGGTCCCGCCGGCGCATAAGCCGCCTCGCCGTCATCCCCCGCCTGGTTTTCCGCCGCGCCCTGTACGATCATGCTCAATCCCCCCTGAAAGTGGGTGAGGGTTAAGCGGCGCCGGTTTACGGCTGGTAAAGGTCAGCCGCACGCGGCGGACTCGCCGGAAGTCAGCTCACCGGGGCGGCATAGATTGCCCCCTGCCACGACGCGGCAGCGGCGCATATTGGGGAGAAATGCGCGCCATCCTTCTCACTGCCGCGGCACTTCTCACAGCCTGCCGATCCGACGCGACGGATGTGCCGGATACGTCCGCGAACCTTGCGAGATCCGAGGCACCTCTTTCCGAACCCAGCGGCGGCCTGCCCGATCCACCTCCGCCTCCGCCGCCGGTGCCGAGCCTGCCGGGACTGGTCCCCCTGGCGGGCGACCAGGTCCAGGCTGAGCTCGGCGCCGGCCCCTATTGCACGCTGAGCGACGGCGGCCGGCCGCTGATGGCAGCAAAGGTCGGGGACGCCATCGTCAACGACCGGGGCAGCATCATCCATCTGAGGCCGGAAGCGCAGGACTGGAGAGCGTTGGGCGAAGGCGGGCGGTTCGCGTCCGGGGCGCTTGCGATCGAGGTCGATGCGGGCGCGGTCGTCGCGCGCCATGAGGAGCTGGTCGAGCGGGATGCAAGCGTGACGATCCTGCGCGGCGGGCGCGGCTTCGCGGTGTCGCACGGGCCGCTTTGGGCCTGCGGCACTTGAGGCCGTCCGTCGCTAGAGGCGCATTCCGAGCCAGATCACCGCTTCGGTCGACGCCGCGACCACCGGATTGATCAGCCTCGGCCAGAAGCCGCCGGCCGCGAGGCGCGCCGCCGAGAGGTCGTGATGCTCCTGCTCCTCGACGATGATGCGGCGCAGCGTGGCGGCGGCCGGTCCGTCGACGCTCTCGAGGACGTCGAGCTGCTCGTGCATGTGGCGCAGGACGACGCGTTCGATCGCCACGGTCGTGGCGGCGATCGCCTGGCGGCCGGCAAGCCCGGTGAACGCGCCGAGGACGAAGCCGCCGAGGCCGCACCAGAAATAGCTGCGGCAGCGCCGCTGGCCGCGGCGCGCCAGCTCCGCTCCGAAGCGGGCGCGGTGGCCGCACTCGTGGGCAAGGAAATCGTCGAGCTCGCCAACCATCTCCGGCGCCCGCCAGCGCGCGAACCAGCGCTGCGCGCGGTAGATGCAGACGGCGCCGTGCTCGCCGGCATGATCGACCTTCATCACCCGGTCGCCGAGCGTCTCGCCCGGCTTCAGACGTGCCGCCAGAGCCATGGGGTCAAGGTGGCACCGGCGCTGCCCGGCTGCAATGGGAGGGGATAGTCACTTTCACGCAGCTGCGCCTGTGCAGAAAGCGTGGGCGCCTGAAAGTGACTGTCGCTAAGTCACCAAATCCGCTCCACGCCGAACGCGTCGAACGCCTTTTCGTTGGAGACGATCGGCACGCGCTCGATCCGCGCCTGGGCGATCAGCAGGCGGTCGAACGGGTCCTTGTGCGGGATGTCGAGGCTGCCGGCGAGTGAGGCGTGGTCGAACGTAATGGGGAGCGGCGTCCAGTCGAGCCCGGAGAGATCGACCTGGCCAGCCTGCATGAAGGGCGCCGACTGATCGAGCTTGCCGAGGCGGTATTTGGTGGCAAGCTCGATCGCGGTGACGGCGCTGATGAGCAGTTCATTCTCGTCCGCATCGATCGCGGCTTTGGCCGCAGCGGAGAGGCGCGGCGATTCGAGAAACACCCAGAGCAAGGCGTGCGTATCGAGGAGGAGCCTCAATCGCCCTCGCCGTTCCAGAGAGCGAGCTCGTCGTCCGGAAGCGGATCGAAGAAGCTGTCATCCACGGTGAACTGGCCTTTGAAGGCCCCGAGCAACGGCTTCTTCTTGGGCGGCGCCGGCGGCACTATCCGGGCAACGACCCGATGCCGGTTCGTGATCTCGACTTCGCGACCCTCGGCGACGTCGCGCAGCAGTCGCGAGAGATGGGTCTTGGCCTCATGGACGCTTACGCTGGTCATCGGGGCTATTTAGTCAAGTTGTTGACTAAGTTCAAGCCGCCTCGCTTCTCCGGCTCTGCCGCTTGCGCTCGTGCGGGTCGAGATAGCGCTTCCTGAGGCGGATGCTCTTGGGCGTCACCTCCACCAGCTCGTCGTCCTGGATGTAGGCGATGGCCTGCTCGAGCGTCATGCGCTTGGGCGGGGTGAGGCGAATGCTCTCGTCCTTGGGACCCGAGGCGCGGAAGTTGGTGAGCTGCTTGGACTTGAGCGGATTGACCTCGAGGTCCTGGGGCTTGGCGTTCTCGCCGATGATCATCCCCTCGTAGAGCTTCTCGCCGGGCGAGATGAAGAGGATGCCGCGCTCCTCCAGCATGTTCAGCGCATAGGCGACGGCCTCGCCCTGCTCCATCGAGATGAGGACGCCGTTCTGGCGGCCGGTGATCGGGCCCTTGTAGGGGCCGTAGCGCTCGAACAGGCGGTTCATGATGCCGGTGCCACGGGTGTCGGAGAGGAACTCGCCATGATAGCCGATGAGGCCGCGGCTGGGCGCCGAGAACGTGAGGCGGGTCTTGCCGCCGCCCGAGGGGCGCATGTCGGTCATCTCGCCTTTGCGCTGCGCCATCTTCTCGACGACGGTGCCCGAATGCTCGTCGTCGACGTCGATGACGACGGTCTCATAGGGCTCCTCGCGGCCATTGGGGCCGTCGCGATAGAGAACGCGAGGGCGGGAGATGGAGAGCTCGGAGCCCTCGCGGCGCATCGTCTCGATGAGGACGCCGAGCTGGAGCTCGCCGCGGCCGGCGACCTCGAAGGCGTCCTTCTCGGCGCTTTCGGTGAGTCGGATGGCGACGTTGGTCTCGGCCTCGCGCTCCAGGCGGTCGCGGATGACGCGGCTCTGCACCTTGTCGCCGTCGCGGCCGGCATAGGGGCTGTCGTTGACGGCGAAGCTCATCGCCAGGGTGGGCGGGTCGATCGGGCGGGCCGCGATCGGGCGGGTGACGGCCATCTCGGCGATGGTGTTGGATACGGTCGCCCTGGTGAGGCCGGCGATGGCGACGATGTCGCCCGCCTGCGCGGTCTCGACGGGGACGCGCTCGAGGCCGCGATAGGCAAAGACCTTGGTGGCGCGGCCGGTCTCGACCTGGCGGCCTTCGACGTCGAGGGCCTTGATCGGCATGTTGACCTCGAGCCGGCCGCTCTCGATTCGCCCGGTGAGGATGCGGCCGAGGAACGGGTCGCGGTCGAGCAGGACGCCGATCATCCGGAACGGGCCGTCGGGATTGGCGTCAGGCGCGGGGACGTGGGCGACGATGGTCTCGAACAGCGGGGTGAGGTCGCCGGAGCGGACGTCGTCGCCGAGGCCCGCATAGCCGGCGCGGCCGGAGGCGTAGAGGGTCGGAAAGTCGAGCTGCTCGTCGGTCGCGTCGAGACTCAGGAAAAGCTCGAAGCATTCGTCGAGCACCTCGGCGGGGCGCGCGTCGGGACGGTCGATCTTGTTGACGACGACGATCGGCCGCAGGCCCAGCGCGAGCGCCTTGCCGGTGACGAACTTGGTCTGCGGCATCGGCCCTTCGGCCGCGTCGACCAGCAGGATGACGCCGTCGACCATGGAGAGAATGCGCTCCACCTCGGCGCCGAAATCGGCGTGGCCGGGCGTGTCGACGATGTTGATGTGCGTCGTCTCGCCGTCATGCTCCCATTCGACGCTGGTGCATTTGGCGAGGATGGTGATCCCGCGCTCTTTCTCGAGGTCGTTCGAATCCATCGCCCGCTCCTCCACGCGCTGATTGTCGCGGAAGGTGCCGGACTGGCGGAACAGCTGGTCGACCAAAGTGGTCTTGCCGTGATCGACGTGCGCGATAATGGCCACGTTGCGGAGGCTCATGGGGGTACAACTCTTTCGGGCGGGAATGTTCCGGTGCGTGTAGCGATCATGCTGCGGTGCAGCAAGCGGGTTGGGAGGCGGCGTAGCTGCGCTCTGCCATAAAATGGCTCGTGCGCTAGATAATCTGAACGAGCAGGCTGACGACGGGGAGAAGCAGCGGCAATGAGATGCTGACGCTAGTGCCCAGGCGGCTGCCGTATCGTCCCCCTGCGACGATCCGGTCGTGCCAGGACGTGAGGAGGTCGAGCCGCTCGGTATCGCGCGGAATCCGGCCCTCGCCCGGATCGAGGATGGCGTTGCACATCTTCTGAAGCGCGCCCGCAGCCGAATTGGTGAATGCCTGCAGCGTCGACCGGATCGCGCCTTCGGTCTGGAGATAGACCATCGTCCCGAAGCCGAGCGAGAAGAAGCCGCAGATCGGCACCATCAGGAAGAGCAGATAAGAGGATTGCGGCAGAGCCCACGGCTCGGGAAGCAGTGCAAGCGACATGCTCGACAGGATCGAGAGGAAGATGAGGACCCAGAAGACGAGCACGCGCGAGCCGAGGCGCGACAGTCCCTTGACGAGCGGAGTGTCGGCGGCGCCCAGCACGTAGAAGCGTGCGCGTTCCAGGTGCAGGTTGCTCGCCAGGGTCCAATAGAAACGCGCGGCGATCACCGCGACGGCGGCGCACCAGAAGTAAAGGAAGTAGCTGACGCACCACAGCCCGACTTCCCAGTTGAACCGTAGGGACTGCTCATCGGCGGCGAGGTCCGTCGCGAGCGCCCACCAGGCGACCGGCACCGCCAGGGCGGCGATTATGAATGGGACTCCGAAGAGCAGCCAGAAGGGGTAGTCCCGGCGCAGCCTGGCGGCGGTCTGGAGGCGATAGAGCCGGTCGGCATTGGGAACGACATGTTCCTTGATGACGGCGACGAGGTCTTCGGTCGTGCTCTGCGCGAAATAGATCGCTCCCGCGAAATAGAGCGCTCCCCAGGCGATCAGGCTTCTGACCGGCGCGGGCGTATTTCCTTCAGCGGGGTCGATCCAGCAGATCAGCGCCCACAAGATCGAATAGCTGCACAGCCAGATGACGGCGCTGACCGACGGGCGGCTGGGGACGAACGGGTGATGAAGCCGCCCGAAACGGACTCCCATTGAAGGACCGAGAACGCGCCTGACGGCACCCTCGAGCTTCAACATTGCGGCCAGCTGATCGCGCCTCGTCCCCACTCGCCCAGATTATCGCCGCCCGCTCAAATTGCCAAGGAATGCGACGGCTGGCCGCCGGGCTCGCCCGGCGCGGCGGCGCGGCTCGCCTCAGCTCCGCGTCAGGCGCTCGATCAATTCGACGCCGCGCTCGAGCGCGCGCCGCTCGCTTTCGGCGAGGCGCGAGAGGCGATCGGCGACCGCGCCCGCCGGGCCGCGGCCCGCGGCGAGCAGGCCCCGTCCTGCCTCCGTGGCGGCGATGCGGACCCTGCGCCGGTCGCCGGGATCGGTCTCACGGCTGGCGAAGCCGGCGGCGACCAGCCGCTCGACGCTGCGCGACATGGTCGGCGGCCGGACGCCTTCGCGGGCGGCGAGCGCGGCGAGAGACAGCGGTCCGGCCGCAGCGATCGCCGCCAGCACCGACAGGTGCGGCGCGTTCGGAGCCTCTGCCCGCCCCTGCCGCGCCAGCCGGAGCAATCGCTCCGCCGCGGCGTGGAGCCGCGCCGCCATCTCCTCCGCCCGAAAGTCGCCGCCCATCAATGCTTAGCCCGCATAATGATTGTACTCAGCTAATTATTAGCCCAGCGTACGATCACGGGCAACCCGCCTCAGGTGAGCCACAGCCGGACGAAAGCGGCGATCAGTGCCACCGCCGCCACTCCCGCGATCCACAAGCTCACGAACCAGGCCAGGCGGCGGTGCAGCGGGGGCTCGGGCGGCATCAATGGTAACCCTCGTCGCCGACCTTGCCGCGGAAGACCCAATAGGACCAGGCGGTGTAAGCGAGGATCAGCGGGATCAGCACGGCCGCGCCGACCAGCATGAAGAGCTGCGAGCTTTCCGGCGCCGCCGCCTGCCAGATCGTCACCCGGCCCGGGATCGCGTCGGGCCAGATCGAGACGGCGAGACCGATCATCGAGAGCAGGAACAAGGCGAGCGTGAGGGCGAAGGGCAGCCAGTCCCGTCCCGGGCCCCTTATGCTCCGCCACAAAGCGAGCGCCGTCGCGCCGACCAGCAGCGGCATCGGGACGGTCACCAGCAGGCCCGGATAGTCGAACCAGCGTTCGTGATATTTGTTCTCGAGGAAAGGCGTCGCGAGGCTGACCGCGCCGATGGCGAGCAGCAGAACCGGCGTCAGCCAGGTGGCGGCGCGGCGGGCATCCTGCTGGATCCCCCCTTGCGTCTTCCAGATCAGCCAGGCTGCGCCGAGCAGGGCGTAGCCGATCACCAGAGCGCCGCCGGTGAGCAGGCTGAAGGGCGAGAGCCATTCCCACCAGCCGCCCGCATAGGCGCGGCCCTCTACGCTGATGCCCTGGAGCAGGGCGCCCAAAGTGATACCCTGGGCGAAGGCCGCAACCAGCGATCCCAGGAAGAAGCCCGCGTCCCAGAGCGGGCGGTGGCGGGTGTCGCGCCAGCGGAACTCGAAGGCGACGCCGCGGAAGACGAGGCCGAGCAGCATCGCGATCAAAGGCGCGTAGAGCGCCGGCAGCACGATCGCATAAGCGAGCGGGAAGGCCGCGAGCAGGCCGCCTCCACCCATCACCAGCCAGGTCTCGTTGCCGTCCCAGACCGGCGCCACCGCGTTCATCGCCTGGTCGCGCTCCTTCCCGACCCGGAAGAGGGGAAAGAGGATGCCGATGCCGAGATCGAACCCGTCCATCACGACATAGGCCGCGACCGCGAACGCGATGATGAACGCCCAGACGACGGTGAGGTCCATCTACCCCTCTCCCACTTCGGGAGAGGGAGGGGCCCGCCGCGAAGCGGTGGGAGGGTG
>DASVVP010000077.1:0-26778 GCA_036386495.1 Allosphingosinicella sp. | reverse complement strand
TCGACGTTGATCGAGCCGGCGGCGAGCGGTGCGAACACCGCGGCCACCGCGCCGGGCCGGTCGGGGACTCCGACCAGGGTCACCCGCGCCTCGTTCTTGTCGTAGGCGATGCCGGTGATGAGCTGCCGTTCCATTTGATATTCCTCGATGGCCTCGTCGCCGACCACCATCGTTCCGGGGCGGTCGTCGAACGACGAGAGGACTCGGATCGGGATCTTCTCGCGCATGGCGAGCCCCACCGAGCGGGTCTGGAGCACCTTGGCGCCGACGCTGGCCAGCTCCAGCATCTCCTCGAAGGTGACGGCGGGAAGCTTGCGGGCACGCGGCACGATCCTGGGATCCGTCGTGTAGACCCCGTCGACGTCGGTGTAGATGTCGCACCTGTCCGCCCTGACCGCCGCCGCCAGCGCCACCGCGGAAGTGTCGGAGCCGCCGCGTCCGAGCGTCGCCAGGCTGCCGTCCGCCGCCACGCCCTGGAAGCCCGGGATCACCGCGATGCCGCCTGAAGCGAAGACCCGTTCCAGCACGCCTGCATCAATGTCGTCGATCAGCGCGGCGGCGTGGCCGGAAGCGCGGATCGGAAGCTGCCAGCCCATGTAGGAGCGGGCGTTGAGCCCCATGCCCTGCAGGGTGATGGCGAGGAGGCCGCTGGTCACCTGCTCGCCCGAGGCGACCACCACGTCATATTCGCGCGGATCGTAGAGCGATGCGGCCTCGCGGCAGAACTGGATGAGCCGGTCGGTCTCGCCCGCCATCGCCGAGACCACCACCGCTACCTCGTTCCCAGCCTCGGCCTCGCGCTTCACCAGTCCCGCGACATGGCGGATGCGCTCGATCCCCGCCATCGACGTGCCGCCGAATTTCATCACGATCCGGGCCATGAAACTCGCTCTGGGGCTTGCGCATTCGCCGTGGGAAGAAGGGCGCGGCCCTGATAGGTGTGACCCATGACCATGGCAAGCGAGCCCCTCCCGACGACGGTCGACCCCGACGAGGCGGCGCATTTCGGGCGAATGGCGGCGGAATGGTGGGACCCGAAGGGCTCCTCGGCGATGCTGCACCGGATGAACCCGGCGCGGCTCGCTTACATCCGGGACCGGCTCGACCAGCATTGGGGGCTCGACGAGTGCGACCTGAAGCCGCTCGCGGGACGCCGGGCAGCCGACGTCGGCTGCGGCGCCGGCCTCCTTGCCGAGCCGCTGGCCCGGCTCGGAGCGGAGGTGACGGGGGTCGATGCGGCGCCGGAGAATATCGCCGCCGCCCGGCTCCACGCCGAGGGCCAGGGCCTGGAGATCGACTATCGGGTCGGCGGCGTCGAGACGCTGACCGGGCCCTATGATCTCGTCACCTGCCTCGAGGTGCTGGAGCATGTCGCCGACCCGCGCCCGTTCGTCGCGGGTCTCGGGCGGATCCTGGCGGAGGACGGCCTGCTCATCCTCTCCACTCCGAACCGCACCGGGGCGTCGCGGCTGCTGCTCGTCGGGCTGGCGGAGGCGTTCGGGCGTATCCCGAAGGGCACGCACGATTGGGAGAAGTTCCTGAGCCCTGAAGAGACCTGCGCGCTGCTGCGCGATGCCGGCCTGGAGATCGTCGACTGCACCGGCCTCACCTGGGGCCCGGCGAGCGGCTTCCACCTCTCCGAGGACAAGTCGCTCGACTATTTCGTGACGGCGAAGCGCACTCCTTCCGTTCATCCTGAGTAGGGACCGAGTAGGCGAAGCCGTATCGAGGGCCCGTATCGAAGGGTCCTTCGATACGCCGTCTCGACAAGCTCGACGGCTACTCAGGACGAACGGAGAATTTCAGCGCCGCTCGCGCGTCAGGCGCGTCATCAGGATCGCGGCGCGGGCCGCCGAGCGGGCGAGGCTGTCGAGGAGGATGAATTCGCCGGGTGCGTGCGCGCCGCCGCCTCCCGCGCCGAGGCCGGCGAGGACGTCGGCATCGCCGGCGACGAAGCTCGAATCGGCGGCGCCGCGGCGGGCCGGGTCGTATTCGGGCATCTCGGCGAGACCGAGGTCGCGGTTGATCGCGTTGAGCCGGGCCAGCAGCGCCCGGTTGCCGGGCGTGGGGGGCAGCGGCGGGTAGCCGTCCTCGGAGAAGACGAGCTCCGCGGAGGTCTCGGGAAGGTGTTGCGCGACGATCGCCCGCATACGCGCGCGCACCCGGGCGTCCTGCTCGGGGGTCAGCGAGCGCAGGTCGCCGCGGGCGATCGCGGTCTCGGCGACGATGTTGGTCTTGCCCGAGGCCGCGATCGCCAGCTCCTGAGCGTCGATCGTTGCGGGGGTGCCGCCGCCGATCAGACCGACATTGTAGGTGAGGTTGGGCTCGGGCAGCTCGCGCCGGAAGGCGTCGAGGATGCGGGCCATCTCGTAGATCGCGCCGTAGCCCAGCCCTTCGCCGAAGATGCCGCTGGAATGGCCGGTGCGGCCGCGCGTGCGCAGCGTCCAGCTGGACGAGCTGCGCCGCGCCACGGTGCCGTAGTCGCGGCCATCCTCCAGCGCAAGATTCTCGAACTCCAGCGCCACGTCGGCCCAGCGGCCCGCCTCGATCAGGTCCCCGCGGGCGGCGGCGATCGGCGTGCCTGGGCGCTCCTCGTCGCCGGTGAGCACGACCGTGATGTCGGCGCCGCGAAGCGTCCCCGCCGCGTGCATCGCGCGCAAGGCTGCGACGATGACGGCGACGCCGCCTTTGTCGTCGCCGACGCCCGGCCCGGTGGCGCGGTTGCCGTTCCGCTCGAAGCGCTGGAAGGGGGAATCGGGCTCGAACACGGTGTCGAGATGGCCGATGAGCAGGATGCGGCGCCCGCGGCCGTTGCCGCGGTGGGTCGCGATCAGGTGGCCGGCGCGGCCCGTCTCGCGCATGTCGACCCAGCTCACTTCGAAGCCGAGCTGCTCGAATTCCGGCCGGAGCATCTCCGCCACCGCCGTCACGCCGGCGAGGTTCAGCGTGCCGCTGTTCTGGTTCACCATCCGCTCCAGCAGGGCGATGGTGCGGTCGGTCTCGCGCTCCACCGTCTGGACCATGCGCTGCTCCTCGCGGGCAAGCCGCGCCTGGGCGCCGACGGGGGTCGTCGCGAGAAGGATAGCGAGCAGGAGCGAGGGGAGCAGCTTCATGGCGGCCGACTTAGCAGCCCGCCGCACCGCTTCGCCACCGCCTTTCGCTAGCGGCGGCGGGGCCGCAGGTCGCGCTCGATCCGGTCGAGGAAGGTCGCGGTCGACCAGTCGAGGTCGTTCACCGCGATGAGCGGACGATAGACCTCGCCGGAGGCGCGCGGGCGGCCCATCCAGATCTTGTTGGGGATGACGATGCGGCCGCGGCCCGAGGGCAGCTCGGTGGCGCGCGCTTCCATGTAGGTGGAATCGCCCGAGCCCGGCGCGCCGATCAGGCGGACGTTTGCGAACCGGGTGAAGACGTCCAGCGCGTCGTTGCAGGCGCTGGCGCACCGGCCCGGGACGATGACGTAGACGGGGGTGCGCAAGTCGGTCGCGGGCAGCGGGCCGGCGGCGTCCGGGCTCTCGTCGTCGTCGATCGGCTGGACGTAGAAGGTCTCGCCGCGGTCGAGCGCGGCGCGCATGCCCTGCGCCGAGCCGCGGCTGGCGTCGGCCTGGGCGGTGCGGCCCATCGTCTCGAGCCGGCGGATGAGGTCCTCCATATATTCGGTGTTGCCGCGGCTCGCCCGCCACCAGATGGCGACTTCGCGGAAGTGCCGGGCCATGCGGCGGTCGACTGCGTCCCGTCCCCAGAGGATGCGCGCGGCGTCGCGGCTCCACAGGGAGGAGCCGCCATTATTGTGGCGCAGGTCGATGACGACCGCGCGCGCGCCGGCGAGATCGGCCCGGCGGCGGGTGAGCTGCTCGTAGAGGCGGCGCCACGCCTCCGCGCCGGCTTCGTCCGGGTTGAAATCGGGCATGCCGAGCAGGAACAGGCCGGGCCGCGGCTCGGTGATGCCGATCGGCGTGCGCTCGCCGTCCGAGGCGGCGGCGAGGCGCGCGTCCAGGTCGGCCGGGGCGGAACTCCAGGAGAGCGCGGCTTCACGGCGGCTGCCGGCGATGCGGAAGGTGCAGCGGTCCGGCCGGCCCTCGATGCTCGTCGGAGTGGAGACGAAGGCGCGGGTCGACCAGAACCACCATTGGCCGGCTTCGGCGGGGCGGAAGTTGCGGGTGAGCAGGCGCCGGCGGAGATAGTCGGCGATCGGCCGTCCGTTGCAGGCGGTGACCGCAGCGCCGACGGGGGCGGGCGCGCCGGCGCCCGCCTGATGGACGAGGAGGTCGGAGCCGCGCCAGGCCACCGTGAAGCCGGGCCACTCCCGCTCCACCTGCGTCCCCGCCGGAGGCTGGATCATCATCACCTGGGCGTGGCCGTCGCCCAGGCCGGAGGAGAAGGTGCCGAGCGCCGCCGCATAGTCGCTCCGGCCCGCCGCCCGTTCCGCCACGGCGAGGGCGCGGTCGCGGGCGCGGGCGAGCTGGGCGGGAAAGGCCCGGTTGGTCGGGTCGTGCATGCCGGGATGGTTGGCGGCGAAGATGTCGTAGGCCGCCCGCACGTCCTGCACGGCGATGGTCCGCCAGTCCTCCGCCGGCTGCGTCTGCGCCGAAGCGGAGGACGCCCACAGAACCACAGCTGCCACCCCGGCAACTACCCTCAGCTTCATCCCTCATTCTCCCGCGCGAGCCGTGCCTGCTACACTTGTAGCAGCCGGAGAATGCGGGGTCACCTGCAAATCGGCGGGATGACCCGCCTCAGAGGGTCTTCAGATACTCGACCAGATCGGTGCGATCGCGCTCGCTGAGGCGGGCATTGCCGTAATCGTGGCCGCCGTTCCAATTGCCCCAGATCACCTGCGCGGCATCGTCGCGCGTGCGGAACTGGAAGCTGTTCTCGTTGGACGGCGTCGTCACATAGCCGACCCGGACGGAGTCGAACTGGCGGGTGCCGACCCAGAAGCTGGTGCTGCGCTGGTCGGGCGGGAGCAGCAGCTCGTAGAGGTTCGGCACCGATCCGTTGTGGAGATAGGGGCCGGTCGCCCAGATGCCCGTGAGCGGCCGCGCCTTGTAGCCGAGCACCACATCCTCGTCGCCGCCCCAATTCTTGTTGACGCAGCCCCGGTAGAAAACGGGGAGGCCCGGATAGGCATCCGAAGGCAACGGGCCGGTGGCGGGCGTCGTCGCGGCGGGAGTGGGCGCTGGCGCGGGCGGAGCCGGCCCCAGATCGGTCCGCGCGGTTCGCGAGACGCGGCGCGAGCGCGAAGTGCCGTCCACGCGCGGCTCCACGGTGCCCCCCAGATAGATTTTGATCGAGCTGCCGAGCAATTCGCGCACTTCGCCGGCGATCGTGTAGAGGACGGTGACGCCGGTGAGGTCGAGGACAGGCGCGATCTCGCCGAGCCGCGAGTCTCCGCTCTTATAGCCCTGGAGATTGCCGCTGGCGGCGGCGGCATAATAAGCGTTGCAGGCCATCGCGGGATCGGTCCCCGGTGACTGGTTCGGCCGGGTCGTCGGGCCGCCCGGAGTGACCGGCACGATGGTGTGCGGCGGCGCGTTGCGCGGATACCAGCTCATCTGCGCCGCAAAGCGCGTGGTGAGGTCGGTCCGGGCGAGCGGCTGATGGCAGGACGCGCAATCGCGCGTGAACAGGCCCCGGCCGCGCTCGGCGGCGGCGCGGTCGATCCGGCCGAGCAGTTCCTCCGGCCAGGCCGGCGGCAGCAGCCGCCTCAGCATCGTCTCGAGGCCGATCAGCTGGTTGACCCGGACGCTGGAGCGAAACGGATCCAGCGGGCCGAGGACGCTGCGGCGGTGGGTGACGACCTCGCCGAATACGCCGATCACCTCGCCGGTGTTGCGCGCGACCGCGCCGATGTCGAGATCGCCGCGGCCGAGCGTCACCGGCCGGTTGGGCACCGATCCGTTCCACTGCACCCGGTCGTGCTGCGGCACGTTCCAAAGGAAGGGATAGCTGACCGGTGCGTCCGGCTCGTTGGCGATCGGGGTCCCCGCCCGGGTGAAGAGCGAGACCTGATTGAAGATGTGGCCGAAGGCGTCGAGGCGGGAATAGCCGTAGCGCATGCGGGTGGCGTTCATCCGCGAGACCTGGCCGCGATAGGCGAGGAGCGAGTCCATCGCCTCGCCCAGCCGGCGGCGGTTGCGCTGGCTGTCGCGGGTGCCGAGCACGCGCTGGGCGAAACGCGCCCATTTCGCCTGGTCCGACCGGGTCGCGGCGAGCGAGCGGTCGAGCTGCTCGATGAAGCTCTGGAAGTCGCCCATTGCGGGCGCTCCGTCGATCCTGAGGCGCCGCTCGCCGACCGCGACCTCGTTGGTGTGGCAGGCGGCGCAGGTGAAGCCGATCCAGGGCTCGCGGTCGCCCTGGCGCGGAAGCCAGCGCAGCCGGGTGAAATCCAGATGACGGTCGCTCTGGACGTCCTCGGCGAAGCCGACCGGAAGCGTCGACCCGCTCGGCGTCGTGTAGGTGAGATAGCGGTAGCGCTCGATATTCTCCGGCGCGAGGAACAGCACCGCGTCCTGCTGCCGCTCGAGCGCCCGCATCCACGTCATGGGCATCAGGCGGGAGCCCTGGGTCGCATTGTACCAGACGTTGCGGTCCTGCTCCGACCAGCCCTGCTGCGAATAAGTCAGAAACGGATCCGGCGCGCGCTGCGCCATCAGCAGAAGCGGCGCGGCCGCGAGCAGTGCGTAGCGAAGTCCCTTCCCAGTCATGATCGCCCCCTGCGACTGGAGATAAGGCGCGCAGGATGACACAGGCCGGGCGCGCGCACAATCGCGCCGACTTCCCCAAAGCTAAGCCGCTGGCCTTACAGCACGTATTTCGAGAGGTCGGTGTTGCGCGCCACCTCGGCGAGCTGGCTTTCGACGTAAGCTGCGTCGATCACGACCGAGTCGCCGCGCCGCTCCTCGGCGTCGAAGCTGACGTCTTCCAGCAGCTTCTCCATCACCGTCTGCAGCCGCCGCGCGCCGATATTCTCGACCTGGCCGTTCACTTCGGCGGCGATGCGGGCGATCGCGCGGATGCCGTCGTCGGTGAAGGTGACCGTCACGCCCTCGGTGGCGATCAGGGCACTGTACTGCTCGGTGAGGCTGGCCTGGGTGGCCGAGAGGATGCGCACAAAATCCTCCTCGGTGAGCGCCTTCAATTCGACCCGGATCGGCAGGCGCCCCTGCAGCTCGGGGAGGAGGTCGGAGGGCTTTGAGATGTGGAAGGCGCCCGAGGCGATGAAGAGGATGTGGTCGGTCTTCATCGGCCCGTATTTGGTTGCCACCGTGGTCCCTTCGATCAGCGGCAGCAGGTCGCGCTGGACGCCCTCGCGGCTGACCGAGCCGCCGCGCACGTCGCTGACCGCGATCTTGTCGATCTCGTCGAGGAAGACGATGCCGTTGGCCTCGGCGTCGGCGAGCGCGGTGCGGTTGACGTCGTCGCTGTCGAGCCTTTTGTCGGCCTCTTCCTCGACCAGCCGCGCCCACGCCTCCCTGACCTTGAGCCGGCGCCGCTTCCTGGGCTGCTGGCCGAACGCCTTGCCCATCATGTCGGAGAGGTTGATCATGCCGACCTGGCCGCCCATGCCGGGGATCTCGAACGGCGTGGCCGGAGCGTCATTCAGCTCGAGCTCGACCTCGGCATCGTCGAGATGGCCTTCGTCGAAGCGGCGGCGGAAGCTCTCGCGGGTCGCCTCGCTCGATCCCTTGCCGGTGAGGCCGTCGAGCAGCCGCTCCATCGCCGCCTGCTCGGCGGGCTCCTTGACCGCGGCCCGGCGCCGCTCCTTCTCGAGCCGCACCGCCTCCTCGACGAGGTCGCGGGCGATCTGCTCGACGTCGCGGCCGACATAGCCGACCTCGGTGAACTTGGTCGCCTCGACCTTGACGAAGGGCGCGTCGGCGAGCTTGGCGAGGCGCCGGCTGATCTCGGTCTTGCCGCAGCCGGTCGGCCCGATCATCAGGATGTTCTTGGGGGTCACCTCGTCGCGCAGGTCGTCCGGCAGCCGCTGCCGCCGCCAGCGGTTCCTGAGCGCGACCGCGACCGCGCGCTTGGCGTCGTTCTGGCCGACGATATGCGCATCGAGCGCGGCGACCACCGCCTTGGGGGTGAGACTGTCGTTCATCGGATGCCCTGGTGTTGCTCTCGCAAGCGTAGATGGCGGGGCGCGGGGCGGAATCAAGCGCGGTGCCGCGCATGCGACGCGGCGCTGCGGCGCGCGCGGATATGAATGAAGTTGAGGAAGTTGAGGATATCCAAGAGGTGGCGCCGACGTCTCGAAAGTGGACGAAATGGACGCAAGACGCGCGCGCCGCGGCACCGCGCGGCGCGAGAATGCTTTTCCAGCGAAAAGGAGCCGCTTTGCGGGAGCGAAGGAGTCGGTTGCCGACCGGTTTCATCTGCAAGGGTAGAACAGATGAAACCCTACATTTCAATGCCTTTGCCGGCGAGTTAAGACTGCAGGGAAAATGACTCACACCTGGCGCGGAAGTGCGCGGGGGAGGGTGCCACATGGACGATCGCCAGCAGGTTCGTTCGCTCGTGCCGATGACTCATGTCGCGGACGTGGCGCGCGCGGCCGCTTTTTACGCGAAGCTGGGCTTTGCCGAGCAGGGCAGCTTCACGCCGGACGGCGAGAGCGCCGCGGCCTGGGTCTCGCTCGTCTCGGGCAATGCGCAGCTGATGCTGGCGCGCGCCAGCGCACCCGTCGTCCCGGAGGAGCAGGCGGTCCTTTTCTACGTCTATTGCCCCGACGTGGCGGCGATGCACGCTCAGCTTGCCGCGGACGGCCTCGCGCCCGGCCCGATCGCCAAGCCCTTCTACAATCCGCACGGCGAGTTCCGGCTCGTCGACCCCGACGGCTATGTGGTGATGGTCACGCACCTCTGATCCGGCGAGGTGCGTTAGTCCTGCTCCGCGCCGCTCAGCGTGAGACGAACGGCCCGCAGCGCTCGCTCAACGGCGCCCACGACAGCGGCCTCCTGCTCATCGTGGCAGGCATCCAGGCTGCTGAAATGGCCCGGGCCGCTCCACGTGATTCCGAAAATGTCGAACCCGCGGAGCATCACGATATCGTTGTGGAGCCGGCCCCTGCAGAGAGTTGCGCGAGTCAGATCGGCCCGTCTGTAAGGGAGCAACGCGGCTCTGAACTCGGCCGCCTCTGCAGCGGACCGCTGGAACCGAAGCACCCGCTCGACCGGAACGGTGGCCCTGTAAGTGCGAGTGCGGGTCACGACGAGCCCATCCGGCCAGACCGTCACCTCGAAATGCGGAGCGGACGGCGAGTGCAGGCCTGTGGGACGGCGTGAGACGGTGACGGATTCGGCCGTGTCGCCTCCCTGCGTGGAAGCGACCGCTGGAAGGCAGGCGATCGCCCCGGCGGCCGCTATTGCAAGGACACGCATCATCCGCCCTTTCTAGCGCGCCGATGCCCGTTTGCCAGCGATTGCGATTGTGGACGCCGTTACCGGCTGTTCCGGACCTCAGGCGGTGCAGCGGAACCCCGCGAACAGGCGCTGGTGGGAGGCGAGGATGCGGGCGATGGCGTCGGGCTGGGGGGTGGCGTCCCACTGGTCGAGCTCGAAGGTGCCGCCCAGGAGGATGCCGTCGGCGCGGGGGAACATGTAGCCGGCCTCGCCGACGAAGGCGTAGCGCACTTCCGGCTGGGGCAGCAGCACGGCGAGCTGGCCGCGGGCGGGCTGAAGCTGCTCGTCGCCGAACAGGGCGCGGGCACCGAGGCCGGTGCAGTTGAAGACGAGCCCCTCGGGGAGCGCCGCGATCTCGGCCGGCGTCGCGAAGTTGCGGACGACGATGCGGCCGCCGGCGCGCTGGACGTCTTCGATCATCTCGCGCAGGAAACGCCCGGTCTCCACGTAGAGCGTGTCGAAGCGGTAGAGGCTCGGCACCGGGAAGGGATGCTCTTCGGGCCGCAGCATCCGGTTGATCGGCGGGAAGCCGGGGACCAGCGGCCGCTCCGGCTCGGCGCCTTCGCTGTAGGTGGGCAGCCAGCGTATGCCGTAATCGTCGCCGACCATGATCTGGAAGCGCCGCCAGCTGTAATCGGCGGCGCGGCGGAACTGGTCGCGCCATTCGGGAGTGACGGCGCGCTCCCGATAATGGCCGAACGGGTGCCACTGGCCGCCGGCGACGTTGGAGGTCGTGTGCGGGGGAAGCGCGGCGGCGTAGATGGTAACGGGGAAGCCGGCCTCCTGGACGAGCCGCGCCGTGGTGAGGCCCATCACGCCTGCGCCGATCACCGCGACCGGGCCGCTGTAGCCGGGGAGGCCGAGCTCGGTCGCCAGCTTCGAGCTTCCCCAGCTCAAGGTGATGCCGGCTCCGCCATGGCCGTAATTGTGGACGAGGCGCTTGCCGGCGAGCGCCTCCGCCCGCACTACGAAGCCGCCGGCGCGGAACGGCCTGAGGCCGGCCACGGTGCGGATCACCCGCTCGGGAGCGACGTCGACCGGGGCGAGGCAGCCGGTCTGCGCTGCGCGGGAGCGCGCGGACGTCGTCGCGCATCCCGGCAGCAGCAGGCCGCCGGCGGCGAGCGCCCCCGCCCCCAGCAGGCGGCGGCGGTCGAGGGAGAGGTTCAGCACGGCAGCAGCCTAGCGTAACCGGGAGCGCCTGCCAGACGGAAAACAGCCATCCCGCTCTATCCGGCAGCGGTGGGCGCGTCGGCAAACGAGGATAGCTATGGGCAGCCGATATTTTTCTTTTCCTTTCGCGGCCGCCCGACCGCGCTAGAAAGGCGGGGGAGGCCCCGCGCATGATCCGGCCCTATCTGCCGCTCAACGGCCTGCGCGCGTTCGAGGCGGCGGCGCGGCATTCGAGCTTCACCAAGGCGGCGATCGAGCTGTGCGTGACGCCGGCCGCGCTCGGGCACCAGGTGAAGGCGCTCGAGGAGCGGCTCGGCGTGCCCCTGTTCAGGCGGCTGCCGCGCGGGCTGGCGCTGACCGACGAGGGCCAGGCCTTGCTTCCGGTCCTGAAGGAAGCGTTCGACAGGATCGCCGGGTTGCTCGCCCGCTTCGACGACGGCCGCGACCGGGAAATGCTGACGGTCGGCGCGGTCGGCACCTTCGCTTTGGGTTGGCTGCTGCCGCGCCAGGCGCAGTTCGAGGCGGCCCACCCGTTCGTCGACTTGAGGCTCAGCACCAACAACAACCGCGTCGACATCGCCGAGGAGGGGCTCGATTTCGCGATCCGCTTCGGCGACGGCGCCTGGCACGGCACCGAGGCGCGGCTGCTGATCGAAACTCCGCTGACGCCGCTCTGCGCGCCCGCCACGGCGGCGCGGCTGCGCGAGCCGGCCGACCTCCACGGCGAGACTTTGCTGCGCTCCTACCGGGTGGAGGAGTGGCCGGCCTGGTTCGAGGCAGCCGGCGCCCCGCCGCCGCCGCGGCTGACCGGCCCGGTGTTCGATTCGGCGGCGGTGGCGGTCGAGGCGGGGATCGCCGGCCACGGCGTGGCGCTGGCGCCGGCGGCGATGTTCGGCGATGCCGTGGCGAGCGGGCGGATCGTGCGGCCGTTCCAGACGGAGATCGCGGCCGGCGGCTATTGGCTGACCCGCTTGAAGTCGCGCCACCCGACGCCGGCCATGGCCGCGTTCGAAAGCTGGATCGCTGAGGCTGGGAAAACAGGGACAGTATACATTTAACCTGACGAGAAAGAGCCGGGCGGCAGACGCCTTTCGCGCTAAATGCATACTGTCCCTGTTTTCTAGGCCGCTTCCTCGATCGTCTCCACGGTGAGGTTGGCGTTGGTGTAGACGCAGATGGCGGCGGCGATCTCGAGGCCCTTGCGGGCGATGGTCTCGGCGTCTTCCTCATAGTCGAACAAGGCGGTGGCGGCGGCGAGCGCGAAATTGCCGCCGGAGCCGATCGCCGCGACGCCGTTGGCGGGGTCGAGCACGTCGCCATTGCCGGTGAGGATGAGCGTCACCTGCTTGTCGGCGACGATCATCATTGCCTCCAGGTTTCGCAAATATTTGTCGGTCCGCCAGTCCTTGGCGAGCTCGACCGCAGCACGCATCAGCGCCCCGTGATGCTGCTCGAGCTTGCGCTCCAGCCGTTCGAACAGGGTGAAGGCGTCCGCGGTCGCGCCGGCGAAGCCGCCGATCACCGAGCCGTCGCCGAGGCGCCGCACCTTCCTCGCATTGGGCTTGATCACCGTATGCTGCAGCGACACCTGGCCGTCGCCGGCGATCACCGCTTTGCCGTTCTTGCGCACCGCGAGGATCGTGGTGCCGTGCCAGCTTTCCATTTTCGTCAAGCTCCCGCTCGTCTCTCGGCCTCATGTGGGGGAGGGGGCCGCGGCGCGCAATCGCCTTGCCTTCGCACCTTCAGGGGCTAGGTTCTGCCGTCCAGAAGGGAGACGCCGCGATGAAGCACCGCAGGTTCCGCACGATGATCCTGGCGCTGGCCGGGACCGCGCTCGGCGCCGAGGCGACGGCCGACTCGATGCGGACGGAGCTGGCGGGGCTCGAATCCTGGTGCTTCGAGCCTCCCGAGGCCGGCGGCGGAGGGCAAGCGGGTTCGCGGCCGGTGCTGATGGAGGGGCTCGGCACATCGGAGATCGTGCCCGACACCGGCGATGCCGAGGCGCGGCGCTGGTTCGACCAGGGCGTGCGGCTGATCTGGGCGTTCGACGAGGTCGAGGCGGTGCGCGCCTTCCGCGAGGCGCAGCGGCTCGATCCCGCCTGCGCGATGTGCTTCTGGGGCGAAGCCTGGGCGCGCGGGCCGACGATCAACCTGCGGCCGCGCACCGAGGAGCTGGCCCAGGCTCGTGCGGCCGCCGAGCGGGCGGTGTCCCTGTCCAGCAGGCTCGGGGAGCGCGAGCGCCGGCTGGTGCGCGCGATGGTGGAGCGCACCGGCGAGAAGGCGTTCGACAACGGCCGCTACGCCGGAATCATGGAGCGGCTCGCCGAGCGCTATCCCGGCGACGATGCGATCGCGGTAATCGCCGCCGACGCGCGGATGGTCGCCTCCTCCGGCCTCGCCGCGGGATCGAACCCGCAAAAGCTGCTCGAGCGCGTACTGGCCCGGAATCCGGACCATACAGGCGCGATCCACATGTACATCCACCTGACCGACTGGATCGACCGCCAGGACCTCGCCGAGCGGCCGGCGGAGCGGCTCGGCCGGGTCGCTCCGGCGGCGAGCCACCTCGTCCACATGCCCTCGCACACTTTCTACGGCGTCGGCCGCTATCGCGACGCCGCCGCCGTCAACGTCCAGGCGATCGCCGCCGACCGCGCCTTCGTCGAGCGGGCGCGGCCGCCCGCCTCGGACTATCGCACCGGCCTGCTCGCCCACGACATGCATTTCGCGATCAACAGCGCGCTGATGCACGGCGACGGCGGCACGGCGCTTTCGGTCGCCGAGCAATTCCGCGCCGGCTACCTCGAAGGCCCGGCCGACCGGCGGGTGCGGGCGATCGGCAGCGCCTACTGGTACGCGCAGGGGCTGCACGGCGATCCGCAGGCGGTGCTCGGCATCGCCGACCCGGGCGAGCGGCAGGTGCTGTTCCAGGCGATGCGCCATTATGCGCGGGGCGAGGCGCTGGCCCGGCGGAGTGACGCGGCGGCGGTGCGGGCGGAGGCCCGGGCGATCGCCGATATTCTCGCCGGACCGTCGGCCGCGCGGATCGGCGGCCGTGCCGGAACGACGCTGGCCGAGATCGCCCAGCGGGTGCTGGAAGGCCGTGCGGCGATGCTCGCCGGCGATCACAGCGCCGCCGAGGCCGCCTATCGCGCCGCGATGGAGAAGCAGGCGGCGGCGGGCTTCGGCTCCGATCCGCCGCTCTGGTGGTATTCGGTCCGGCGCAGCCTCGCCGCCGCCTTGCTGGCGGGAGGCAATGCGGCGGACGCGCGCGAGCAGCTCGTCGCTTCGCTGGAGCATTGGCCGAACGACGCGCTGGCGCTCCATACGCTGGCGCAGGCGGAGCGGGCGCTCGGCAATGCAGCGGCGGCCGACGAGGCGCTGCGCCGCGCCCGCGCCGGCTGGGCGGGAGACGTCGCCGCGGTGCCGCTGGCGCGAATCTGAACGGCCGTGGACGTTCGCCTGAGCAGCGGGCTGACATTCCGGCGCTCCGACCCTGGGCCGCGCCGGAAAGTTCTACCCTTAGGTGCTCGACGCCGCGGCGAGGCCGGGCACGGGCGGAGCTACGGGGAGGAACTCCAATAAGGACGCTTCGCTGGTCACAGCCAGAGGCAGCACCTCCCCGTCTGCGGCCCATGCGAAATTTCTGTCCAAAGCCCACTGCTCATGCGCCGCACTACCCTTGCCGGTGAGGCAGAAGCAGGCTTGGTCGCGGTCGAGAATTTCGGCATGGACCTTTGCGCAAGGTCGAGTGTCGCAGATCAGATACCTGCCTTCGGACAGATGGACGACTTCCAGCATCGGGACGGTCTCGGGATCCAGCCAGGCTCGCCTCCAGCTCTCCACCTGCGCGGCAATACCCTTGATGAGGTCGGGCCTGCGGCGCAACGTCGATGGATAGTCGGCTTGAAAATGATAAGCGATTGCGCTCGTGTCCGCGAGACCGGGGAAGGCCGCAGCATAGGATGCGAAGGGCCTCACATTCTCGATGCCGAATGCATCCCTCTCATCGAAATAGGGGCTGAATCGCTCGATGCTTAAAGGTGTCGCAGCCGACGGCGGCTCGAGGTGGCCAAGCAGCGGGATCAGCGCTGCCATCGCCTCATAGGCCTGATCGTTCTCGTGCGGGAAGTCGACGAGAAGATTCCACGCCAAGGTAATACGCATCACGCGTGCATAGCGCAGGCACTCGAGGTTGATGCGTAACGTGCTTCCCTTGCGCATCAGCTTGAGCACCGACGTATCGAGAGATTCTATCCCCGGCTGGATTCGGGTCACGCCCGCCTGCTTCAAGAGTCTCATTCGCGCAAAAGAGAGGTTCGCCTTTTGCTCATAGAATATTTGAGGCCCATCACCGCGGCGAGCCAGCTCAGGTAGAAGCGTGGAGAAATAGGAAAATGGCATGATGTTGTCGACCATCATGATGCCCCCACCACCGTGGCGATGCGCGAGGCACAGAATTTCATCGAGAACCTTCCCTGAGTCCTTTTCACGATAACCCATGCCCAGCGCATTCAAGCCGCAGAAGGTGCAGTGATGTTTGGCACCCCACCAGCAGCCACGGCTACTTTCATAAGGAAACCATATCTCGTCTGGAGCAAGCCCGCCGTCTATGCGATCCGCGGCGACGGTTTGGCCAAGCTGACGCACAAAGGCGCTGTAATCGGGGGCGGGGATTTCGTTCAGTCGAACATTGGGTGTTCCAACGATGATGCGCGGCGAATCCTGCTTGCGTTCATGTCGGTCGAGAAAGCGGCCGAACGAGCATTCGCTTTCTCCCGAGAAGACGTGATCCACCGAGGTCGAGAGCTCCGCAACGGCATTGGCCATCGCTCCGTCCACGTTCGCGCCGCCAATGATGAGCGTCTTGTACGGCGCCGAACGCTTGATCCGTTCGATCAGGGACAAAGACGAGAGCGTTTGTTCGAAGGTGGAAGAGAAGCCGATGATTTCCGCAGGCGTCTCGGCCAGCTTGCCCGCAAAATAGTCTGCCCATTCACAAGCCAGCGCCTGGAGCGCCGCAAAATCCTGCGGGGAATCCCTCACGGCATCGCGAAAGTATGCCTCTGCCTCCTCGTCGAGTTCCGCCGACGCTTTGTCCCCATAAAGTGCTGGCGAGAAAATCCGCTCACCGAGCAGATGGGCGAGCGTCATCCCGCAGAGTCTTGAATAATCGCGCACGCCGATTCGTGCGGCGAACGACAAATTGGCATAGACGACCTCGGCGACGAAGCCACGCTCGGCAGCCACCCGAGCAATAATGTGCGCGCCAATCGATGGACAGTCCGGACTGGCAAAAGGGGGAACCACGACAAGCACGCGCGCGCGATCGCCCTGAAGTCCGATTTCCGGAAACCACAAACCGCCGGCAGGTCCGGAAGATGTCGAAGGAACCATTCCCCGCTCGATACTTTGCCTGCGACTGCGGCAGAACGAGATGGATCTGTCCCGCTTGGGATCGCTGGCTGTGATTGCCTATTTGCCGATCCCGATCTTGATGCTCACACTGATCTCGCCCTTAATCTTGATGTTTTTCATCTGACTGGCAGACCCGGGAGCAGGACTCAGTTCCCGCAACTGCTGGCTGACGCGGCGGGCCTCTTCGGGTGAAACGGTCACGCCTACGGCCGCAAGCGCCGCGGCAGGGTCGCTCCGCAGTTTCGCGGCAAAGGCGGGGGCATCTTTTTCCGCAAGGGAAAGCGCAAGGGGGCCACCTCCGGGAGCTTGCCGCAATTCAACGGCGGGCGTTGCTGTGCCGCCGCCCGGCGGTGATTTGATATTCGCCATTCCGACCTCCTCAGGCTCAGGAATCTCAATCGCCGGAATACTCTCGGAAAACCTGACTACTAGCAAACCGAACTGCATCCATTTGGGTCATATTATGGATTGGAGTTCGTAGCTCACTGAGTGTTGCCTGAAGGCGGCGCCAGTGCACTGATTGTACCAGTTATTTGCTGATGAAATTTGGGGCGGGTCGGCCAGTGCCAGGCCCTGCGCATCCAGATTCCCGGCTGGTCCGAAGCGTTGGTCGGAGCGACTGGATTCGAACCAGCGACCCCCACACCCCCAGTGTGATGCGCTACCAGGCTGCGCTACGCTCCGACCGAGGCGCCCATCTAGGCTCCAGCGCGTAGACGCGCAAGCTCACTCGCCGAGCAGGGTGCCCGCGAATTCCGCGCGATACATGCGGACGCTCATCGCCTCGACCTTCGATTGGCCGACCGCGGCCATCAGCGCGGCCATGTGCGGCGTCGCCATATGGGCGTCGATCGCAGCCTGGTCGGACCAGCGCTCGCTGATCAGCAGGAGATTCGGATCGGAGACGTCGACCCCATAATGATAAAGCTCGCAGCCCGCCTCGGCGCGGGTGGCGGCGATGTTCGCCTCCAGCGCCGGCTTCAGCCGCGCGATCTCGCCGGCTCCGAACCGCACCTCTCCGTTGACGATGATCATCGCTGCCTCCCCTGTCCGGACCTGCCGCGCCCTTGCCTTGGCAACCGCCCGTCACCATGATAGTCGCGCCACCGCTTCAGGGCGAGCGTCCGCGCGCGCCGTTCCCACATCAGGCAGACGATATGTTCGAATCCCCAGCCTTTGCCGCGACGACCGGCGGCGCCGCCGGCAGCGGCGCGACCGTGATGTTCTTCGGCCAGTTCCTGCTCATCGGCCTGATCTTCTACTTCCTCCTAATCCGGCCCCAACAGAAAAGGGTGAAGCAGCACCGCGAGATGATCGGAGCGGTCAAGCGCAACGACGTCGCGGTGACCAGCGGCGGCCTGATCGGCAAGGTGACCAAGGTGGACGACGAGGAGATCGAGCTCGAGGTCGCCGCCAACGTCCGCGTCCGGGTGCTGCGCGGCATGCTCCAGGACGTCCGGCCGCACGGCCAGAAGCCGGCGAACGACTGACATGCTGCATTTCCCCCGCTGGAAGGTCTGGGGCGTCGTCCTCCTTTGTCTGATCGGCGTGCTGATGGGCGTGCCGAGCTTCGTCCCGCCGCAATATCTGGCGAACGCGCCCGGCTTCGTGCGCAACACCCACATCAATCTCGGCCTCGATCTCGCCGGCGGCAGCCAGATGCTGCTGGAGGCGCAGACCGGCGACGTCGCCCGGGGGCGGGTCGAGGCGATGGAGGACACGATGCGCTCCGAGATGCGGCGCAGCGGCATCCAGATCGCCGAGGTTTCGACCGCCGACAATCAGCTGAGCTTCGTCATCCGCGATCCCGCCAAGGTCGCCGAAGCGACCCGCAAGGTGCGCGAGCAGACCCAGCCGGGCGCGTTCGGCGGCACCCAGGAATGGGAAATGGAGGCGAACGGCCCCCGGATCGTGCTGCGGCCGACCGATTCCGGGCTCAGCCAGGCGATCGACCAGGCGATGAGCGATGCCCGCATGGTGATCGACCGGCGCATCAACGCCCTGGGCACGCTGGAGCCGACCATCATCCGCCAGGGCAGGAGCCGCATCCTCGTCCAGGTGCCGGGCCTGCAGGATCCGGAGCAGCTGAGGCAGCTGATCGGCCGCACCGCCCGTCTCGAGTTCAAGATGGTCGACCACGACGCGACCCAGGAGCAGGTCCAGTCCGGCCGCCCGCCGGTCGGAAGCCAGATCCTGCCGACGGCGGAAGGCGGCCGCATCGCCGTCTACCGCCGCGCGCTCATCACCGGCGACATGATCGCGAACGCGCAGCAATCCTACGACCAGCAGGACAACAGCCCCAACGTCGTCCTTTCCTTCGACAATACCGGCAGCCGCCGCTTCGCGCGCGCGACCCAGGAGAATGTCGGCAAGTCGTTTGCGATCATTCTGGACAACATCGTCATCTCGGCTCCATCGATCCGCGAACCGATCCTCGGCGGCTCGGCATCGATCAGCGGCGGTGGCTTCACCACCCAGACGGCGAACGAGCTCGCAATCTCGCTGCGCTCGGGCCGGCTTCCGGTCGAGCTTCATATCATCGAGGAGCGCAGCGTCGGCCCGGAGCTGGGGCGGGAATCGATCCGCGCCGGAGTCATCGCGAGCATCGCCGCGACCGCGGCGGTGATCTTCTTCATGCTGATCACCTACGGCCGCTTCGGCGTCTATACGACCATCGCCTTGATCCTGAACGGGCTGATGATCCTCGGCATCATGGCCTTCTTCAACGCGACGCTGACGCTGCCCGGCATAGCCGGCTTCGTCCTCACCATCGGCGCCGCGGTCGACGCCAACGTGCTCATCAACGAGCGCATCCGCGAGGAGCAACGGCGCGGCCGCAAGCTGCTCGACGCACTCGAATCCGGCTATCGCGAGGCCTCGACCGCGATCTTGGACGCCAACATCACCAACGTCATCGCCGCCGTTTTGATGTTCTATTTCGGATCGGGGCCGATCCGCGGCTTCGCCGTGGTGCTGATGATCGGCATCGTCACCTCGGTGTTCACCGCGGTCAACGTCACGCGGATGATGGTTGCTCTCTGGGTGCGCCGCGCGCGGCCCAAAGAGCTGCATATCTAGGAACAAGCGCATGCGCCTGCTGAAGCTCATCCCGGACAACACCAACCTCGATTTCATGCGCTGGCGCAACATCGCCCTGGTGCTCTCGATCCTGATCACGCTCGCCGCGATCGCCCTCGTCTTCACCCGCGGCCTCAACCTCGGCATCGATTTCGTCGGCGGCCAGTCGGTGCGGGTGACGTTCAGCCAGCCGCCGCAGCTCGACAATCTTCGCGACCGGGTGGACGAGATCGTCGGCGGCGGCTCCAGCCTCCAGGAATCCGGCGGGCGCAACGTCATCCTGATCCGCACGCCGCTGCCCGAAGGCGGCGAAACGGCCGCCAGCCGCGCGGCGGCGCGGATCCGCGCGACGATCCAGGAGCGCTATCCCGATGCACGCTTCGACGCCGTGGAGACCGTGTCCGGGAAGGTCTCGCAGGAGCTGTTCCGATCGGGCGCGCTCGCCATCGCGCTCGCGATGCTGGGCATCGCGCTCTACATCTGGATCCGGTTCGAATGGCAGTTCGGCGTGGGCGCGCTGGTGACTTTGTTCCACGACGTCTGGATGACGATGGGTTTCTTCTCGCTCACCCAGCTCGAATTCAACCTCAACGTCGTTGCCGCGATCCTCACCATCGTGGGCTACAGCCTCAACGACACGGTGGTGATCTACGACCGGATTCGCGAGAATCTGCGCAAATATCGCAAGATGGAGATCGTCCCGCTGCTCAACCTCTCGCTCAACGAGACGCTGTCGCGGACTTTGGTCACCTCGACCTCCATCCTGCTTGCCTTGCTCGCCCTGCTGCTGCTCGGGCCGGACGTGATCTTCGGCCTCACCATCGCCATCTTCGTCGGCATCTTCGTCGGCACCTATTCGTCGATCTACATCTCCTCGCCGATCCTGGTGTGGCTGCGGGTGACCTCGGCGAGTTTCCTGCCCAAGGAAGCGCTGTCGCGGGCCGCCGCCGGGCCGCGCAACGAAAATTATGGCGCCAAGGTTTGAGCGCGACGCCGCCGCCTCCGGCCCCGTCGTGCGGGGCTTTGCGGGCGGCGGCTTCGCGGTCGACGGCGGCGTCTACCGTGCGCTGCTGCTGACCCCGGAGAGCGCGACGGAGTGGGACCCGCCGGCGATCGGCGAGCTGGCCCCGGAGCATCTCGCCGATCTGCTCGCGCTCGATCCCGCCCCGGAATTCGTGCTGCTCGGTACGGGACCCGCGATGGCTTTCCCCCCGCGCGCGCTGGTCAAGGCGCTCGAGGAGCGGGGAATCGGGATCGAGGCGATGGACAGCCGCGCCGCCGCGCGGACCTGGGGCATGCTGCGCGCCGAGGAGCGCTGGATCGCCGCCGCGATCATGCCGCTCTGAGCGGCCGGGCCTCCTTCAACGCCGCGAGATGCGCCTCCAGCTCGGCGGCGTTGCGCTTCCAGCAGAATTTCTCCGCCGCGCGCCGTACCGCCTGCTGATCGGGCGGCGCCGCGAGGATGTCGCGCACCGCCTCGGCGAGCGCTTCGGGCTCCCGGGCGACCAGGCGACCCGCTTCCGGGCGGTCGATCGCCTCGCGGGCGCCGCCGACGTCGGTGGTGATGACCGGAGTCCCGCAGGCGAGCGATTCGACCCAGACATTGGCCAGCCCTTCCGAGACGGTCGGCAGCAGGGTCACGTCCGCCGTGCCGAGCCAGCGCGGCAGCTCGTCGTGCGGGCGGCCGCCGAGGAAGCGGACGCGGCGGTCGACGCGGAGGCGCCGCGCCAGCGCCTCGAGGGTCGGCCGCTCGGGACCGTCGCCGACGAAGATCAGGGTGGCGCCGGGAATCAGGGCGAGCGCCTCGATCGCGAGGTCGGGTCCCTTGCGGGCGAGCAACGCTCCGGCGGTGACGATGAGCGGGCCCGCCACTCCGAGTTGCTCTTTGGGTCCGGCACGGCCGACGGGGATGAAGAAGTCCCGGTCCACGCCCGTATAGTGGACCCGGATGCGCTCCTCGGGCAGGCCGAGCGCGACCATCGAGCGCTTCATCGCCTCGCTGACCGCGAGCAGGCCGTCGGCGGCGCGGCCGGCGGCGAGGATTTGCGGCCGTGCCTGCGCGCGCTCCCCCCAGACGTGGATGTCGGACCCGCGCGCCTTGATCGAGAAGGGCAGGTCGAGCGCGCGCGCCAGCGCCAGCGCCACCGGCCCGTCGGGCCAGAAGAACTCGGCGTCGATGACGTCGAACGGGAAGCGGGCGCGGATCCGGCGCAGCAGCGGCAGCAGCGCGTCCGCCATCGCCGCGGGGGTGGCCTGCGGCGCTATCGGCCAGACCCGGTAGCGCGGACGGTGGACGGTCAGGCCCATCCACCTCTCCTCCTCCGGGAGGCGGGCGCGGGCGGAATAATGCGGATGGAGCGAGAGCGGCCAGACCGGGACCCCGACCGGCGCCACCACCTCGACCTCGACGCCCGGTCGCGCGGCGAGGCCGAGCGTCTGGCGCTCGACGAAGCCGCCGAACTCCGGCTGGGCCCGGTTCGGGAACAGGGTCGAAAGGGTCAGCACCCGCAGCATCGCGTCCGGCTCTTAGCAGAAGCCGGCGAACGACGGGTTAAAGCAATGTTCCTCCTGTCGCCGCAGGCGGTGGGGAAGGGGACCGCCCGCAGGGTGGTGGAGGGGCAAATGGCGCAGGCCGAGCCAAGACCCCTCCACCATGCTGCCCATGGTCCCCCTCCCCATCGCGAGCGATGGGGAGGAATATTAAACTGCCGTTCATCGCTCCTGCGCTCTCAAGATCGCCCGAACGCCGCTTGGCCTTGCCCCAACCCTTCGCTAAGAAGCCGCGATGCAGAAGATTTTTCGTACTCTCGCCGTATTCGCGGCCGTCGCCATACTGGCGCCGCTGGCCTCCTGTGCCACCGGCGGCGGCGGCGGCCAGACCCGCGCCGACACCCGCTACGTCGCCCGCGACGTCAACACGCTCTACAATGCGGCGCGCGAGCGGCTGGAGCGGGGGCTCTACACCCAGGCCGCGGCCATCTTCGACGAGGTCGAGCGCCAGCATCCCTATTCGGTCTGGGCGCGGCGCGCGCAGCTGATGAGCTCCTTTTCCTATTATGCGGCGAACGACCACACCAAGTCGATCGAGAGCGCCCGGCGTTTCCTGTCCATCCATCCGGGCAATCGCGACGCGCCTTATGCGCTCTATCTGATCGCGCTCAATTATTACGAGCAGATTCGCGACGTCACCCGCGACCAGGGCACGACCCGCCAGGCGATGGACGCCTTGAACGAGGTGATCCGCCGCTATCCCGCCAGCCGTTATGCCGCCGACGCGCGGCTGAAGCTCGACCTGGTTCGCGACCACCTCGCCGGGCACGAGATGGAGGTCGGCCGCTTCTACCAGGACCGGCGCCAGTGGCTCGCCTCGGTGATGCGCTTCCGCACCGTGATCGACGAATATCAGCAGACCAGCCATGTCCAGGAAGCACTGATGCGGCTCACCGAGAGCTATCTCGCCCTCGGCCTTCCGGAGGAAGCGCGCCGCTCGGCGGCTGTCCTCGGCGCCAACTTCCCGGGATCGAGCTGGTATCAGCGCGCCTTCGGCCTGATCGAGAGCTTCCGGCCGGATCCGGAGCGCGGCCAGCGCGCCGCCGCAAGGTCGGCCCGCCAGCAGGCGCGGGTGCTGCGGCGGCAGCCGACGCCGCCGCCGGCTGCGAATCCTCCGGCGGCGACGCCCCCGGCGGACGCTCCTCCGGCGGACACGCCGGCCGAGACCCCCGCCGAAACGCCGACGACCACGCCCCAGTCGCGCTGAGCGCGCGCCGAGAGGCGTTCCGCCGGATGCGATAAGTCCTTAAGAGCGGTCTCGATGCAGCTCGCGCGCGACCCCTCATGCTGACCGGCCTCTCGATCCGCGACCTCGTCATCGTCGAGTCGCTCGATCTCGACTTCGGCGCCGGTCTGGGCGTCCTCACCGGCGAGACCGGCGCCGGTAAGTCGATCCTGCTCGATGCGCTGGGGCTCGCGCTCGGCGCCCGCGCCGACACCGGGCTGGTGCGCGCGGGCCAGGCGCAGGCGGTGGTGACCGCCAGCTTCGAGGTGGCGCCGGGCCATGCGGCTCACGCCTTGCTGAGCGAGAACGCCCTCGATGCCGCGCCGGGCGAACCGCTGGTCGTCCGGCGGATCGTGCGGGCCGATGGCGGCAGCCGCGCCGCGGTCAACGATCAGCCGGTCTCCGCCGGCCTGCTGCGCGAGCTGGGCGGGCTGCTGGTCGAGATCCACGGCCAGCATGACGACCGCAGCCTGCTCAACCCGCGCGGTCACCGCGCCTTGCTCGACGCCTATGCGCGCATCGACACCGCGACCGTCGAGGTGGCCTGGGCGGCGATGCGGGTTGCCGAGGACGAGCTGCAGGCGGCGCGTGCCGCCGCCGACGAGGCGGGGCGCGACCGGGAATGGCTCGTCCACAGCATCGAGCAGCTTCGTCAGCTGAACCCCGAGGCGGGCGAGGAGGAGAGCCTCGCTTCGGCGCGCGCGGCGATGCAGGCCGGGGCGCGGGTCGCGGGCGAGCTGGAGGGGCTGGACCAGCTCCTCCAGGGCTCCGACGGCGGCTTGGCGGCGCTGCGCCAGGCGGCGCGGCGGCTCGACCGGATCGCGGCCGAGCATCCCCTGCTCGGCGACGCGCTGGCGGCGCTCGACCGGGCTCTGGTCGAGGCCGGCGAGGCAGAGGATCGGCTCGGCCGGGCGCGCGAGGCGCTCGCTTTCGATCCGGCCCGGCTCGAGGCGGTCGAGACCAGGCTGTTCGAGATCCGGGCGATGGCGCGCAAGCACCGGGTCGAAGCCGACGCGCTCGCGCAGCACAAGGCGGACCTGGAGGCGAAGCTCGCTTCGCTCGAAGCCGGCGGCGAGCATGTTGCCGCGCTCGAGCAGCGGCTGGCGGCGGCGCGCGCCTCCTATGCGGCGGCGGCGGCGCGGCTTTCGGAACAGCGTGCGGCCGCTGCCCAGCGGCTCGATCGGGCCGTTGCCGCCGAGCTCGCGCCGCTCCGGCTCGACGCCGCCCGCTTTCGCACGGCGCTGGCCGAGACGGAGCCCTCCGCGTCGGGCCGCGACCGCGCCGAGTTCGAGGTTTCGACCAATCCCGGCGCGCCGTTCGGGCCGCTGGTTCGGATCGCGAGCGGCGGCGAGCTGTCGCGCTTCGTCCTCGCGCTGAAGGTCGCGCTCGCCGAGGAGGGCGGCGCCACCACTTTGGTGTTCGACGAGATCGACCGCGGCGTCGGCGGCGCCGTGGCGAGCGCGATCGGCGAGCGTCTCCACCGGCTCGCCGAGCGGAGCCAGGTGCTGGTCGTCACCCACAGCCCCCAGGTCGCCGCCCGCGGCCGCCGCCATCTGCTGATCGAGAAGAGCCACGAGGGCCTGGTCACCCGCACCAGCGTCCACGCCCTCGACGAAGCGCGCCGCCGCGAGGAGATCGCGCGTATGCTCTCCGGCGCCCAGGTCACCGACGAGGCCCGCGCCCAGGCCGTGCGGCTGCTGGAGGCGGCATGAGCGGCAGGCATAGTTCCTCCCCACCGCTGCGCGGCAGGGAGGAAGTCGCATGACCGAGGCCGAGGCGGCGGTGGAGCTCGAGCGACTGGCGGGGGAAATCGCGCGGCACAACCGGCTTTACCACAGCGAGGACGCGCCGGAGATTTCGGACGCGGACTATGACGCCCTGGTGCGGCGCAATGCGGAGCTCGACGCGCAATTCCCGCATCTCGTTCGTCCCGACTCGCCCTCGCGCCAGGTCGGCGCCCCCCCCGCCGCGCATCTCGCCAAGGTGCGCCACGCCGTGCCGATGCTCAGCCTCGACAATGCTTTCTCCGACGCGGAGGTGGCCGAGTTCGTCGCCCGCATACGGCGCTATCTGAGGCTCGCGGACGATGCGGAAGTGGCGCTGACGGCCGAGCCCAAGATCGACGGCCTGTCCTGCTCGCTGCGTTACGAGAAAGGGGCGCTCGTGCTCGCGGCGACACGCGGCGACGGCACGACCGGTGAGGACGTCACCGCCAATGCGCGGACCATCGACGATATCCCGAAGCGCATCGAAGGCGCACCCCAGGTGTTCGAGGTACGCGGCGAGGTCTACATGTCGAAGGCGGATTTCGCGGCCTTGAACGCGCGGCTGCTCGCCGAAGCCGGGGATCCGGCCAAGGCGCGCCAGTTCGCCAATCCGCGCAACGCCGCCGCCGGCTCGCTGCGCCAGAAGGACCCGGCGGTGACCGCGTCGCGGCCTTTGCGCTTCTACGCCCATGGCTGGGGCGAGACCTCCGCGCTTTTCGGGGACACGCAGATCGGAATGATGGGGGCGATTGCTGCCTGGGGCTTCCCGATTGCAACGGGTCTGGCCCTCTCAACCGGCTTGGAAGCGCTGCTCGCCCATTATCGCGAGATCGAGCGCAAGCGCGCGGACCTCGACTTCGACATCGACGGCGTCGTCTACAAGGTCGACCGGCTCGACTGGCAGGAGCGATTGGGCTTCGTCAGCCGCGCGCCGCGCTGGGCGCTCGCCCACAAATTCCCCGCCGAGAAAGCGGAGACCTTGCTGGAGGCGATCGACATCCAGGTCGGCCGCACCGGCAAGCTGACGCCGGTGGCGCGGCTGAGGCCGGTCGGCGTCGGCGGAGTCACCGTCACCAACGCCACTTTGCACAACAAGGACGAGATCGCGCGGCTCGGCGTGCGGCCGGGGGACCGGGTGCTGATCCAGCGCGCCGGCGACGTCATCCCGCAGGTGCTGAAGAATCTGACTCCCGACGAGGCCCGGCCCGGCTGGGACTTCCCGGACCGCTGCCCCGAATGCGATTCCGAGGCGGTGCAGGAGGAGGGCGAGGTCGACGTCCGCTGCACCGGCGGGCTGATCTGCCCGGCGCAGCGGGTCGAGCGCCTGCGCCACTTCGTCTCGCGGCACGCGCTCGACATAGAGGGGCTCGGAATCACCCATATCGAGGCGTTCTTCCGAGACGGGCTGCTCCAGTCGCCGGCGGACATCTTCCGGCTGACCAGGGAGGAGCTGCTCGCGCGCGAGCGCTGGGCGGAGGTCTCGGCGGCGAACCTGATCGCGGCGATCGACGCGAAGCGCCGCCCGCCGCTCGACCGCTTCCTCTACGCGCTCGGAATCCGCCATGTCGGCGAGGTGACCGCGCGCGACCTCGCCCGGCGTTACGGGAGCTGGCAGGCTTTCCGCTCGACGATCGACCGCGCCATCGCTGCGCGGAGCGAGACCGTCCAGGCGCTGGGCGAGACGGACGAGAAGTATAGGAAGCGCCGCAACGACGCTGCGGCCGCGGTGATCGAATGCCCCGGCATCGGCGGCGAGGTGGCCGGCGCCCTGTGCGACTTCTTCGAGGAAGAGCACAACCGGGACGTGCTCACCGACCTGTTCGACGCCCGAGTGGATCCGGCGGACCTCATTTGGGAGACCAAGCAGTCGCCGGTCTCGGGCAAGACCCTGGTGTTCACCGGCAGCCTCGAGGCGCTGTCGCGCGACGAGGCCAAGGGCCAGGCCGAGCAGCTCGGCGCCAAGGTGGCCGGCTCGGTCTCGGCCAGGACCGACCTGATCGTCGCCGGCCCCGGGGCGGGGTCCAAGCTCAAGAAGGCGCAGGAGCTCGGCATCGAGGTGATCGACGAAGCCGCCTGGCTCGAGCTGGTGCGCGCCGCGGGGGCGTGACCTGGAGCCGCGCTAACTCCCCTCCCCTTGAGGGGGAGGGGTTGGGGGAGGGGTGGAGTC
>DASVVP010000076.1:0-20865 GCA_036386495.1 Allosphingosinicella sp. | reverse complement strand
AGTCGACAAGATGGTCAAGGTCGCCGACCTTACCCGCCAGGGCTTCGTCGCGGGCGACATCTCGACGGTGATGAGCCCGCGCACCGTGATCAGCTGGGCGCAGAACACATTGATCTTCGGCGACGTCGGCTTCGCCTTCCGTCTCACCTTTTTGAACAAATGCGACGAGGCCGAACGCGCGGTCGTCGCCGAATATTATCAGCGCGTCTTCGGCAAGGACCTGCCCGAGAGCGTGGCGGGAAAATAAAGAAGTTTTACTTAAATTAGACAATGATTGGAAAATATGCTTTGTTGATGCTGTCATCAGGAGACAGCCAATGCGCCGACTCGTAATCATTGCGTTGATGTGCACACCTTTGCCGGCGATTGGGTTCGCCGCTCATGCCCAAGTCACGGTTGACGATTGTAATCGGATCGCCAATCGTGATCGTCGCATTCGGTGCTTGCAAGCGCTTGTTGATGCAGGGCGGCACCAGACCGACGGCATCAATGCGCGAAATAAGGGTTATGACGACGCCCGTCGGATTGTGTGCTTTTATGACAGGGCCGGACGATTGCTTCGCAGGGAATATCGTTTAATCCGCAATGCCGCGGATCTAGTGAGCGGAGGGGCTTCGTCCTGTCGGGCGCGAGACCGCTGAGCTTCCTTTGTTATTTGCCCGCCTAATGTAACCTCTGATCTTTCTGTCACGGCCCGCTCCTTCGAAGCCAGTCATGATGGCAATCGGGGCTAGAAGCCCGTCGCCTGGGGCCAACTCGCCTTCTCGTAAGCTCAAAATCGGATTTGACGGCCAGATCAATCGGGGCTTAGCCCGCTCGGATGCCCCCGTGTGACAACCCGCTCGATTCCTTCCGCCAGGCCCTTGCCGGCGCGGCGCGGGCGATCTCGCGAGACGGGGAGGTCGAGCTGGGGCTGACCGCCGAGGCGCCGAGCGCCAGCGGGAAGACGATCAAGGCGCCGATGCCGGGGCGGACATTGCCCGAGCGCGAGGTCGCCGAGGCGCGGGGCTTCGCCGACGCCGCGGCGCTGAAGCTCCGACATCACAATGCGCAGCTCCATGCTCGCGGGTCGCCGGCCGACGAGGTGGCGCGCGCGGTGTTCAACGCCGCCGAGCAGGCGCGCGTCGAGGCGCTCGGGGCGCGGGCGATGGACGGGGTGCGCGCCAATCTCAACCGCCTCGCCGAGATGCGCCTGAGGACCGACCCGCTGACCCGGGCGCGGGGGCGCGACGAGGTACCGCTCGGCACCGCCATCGGCCTGATCGTGCGCGAGCGGCTGACCGGCGAGGCGCCGCCCGAAGCGGCGGAGCCGGCGCTGGCGATGGTCTCCGAATGGATCGAGGAGAAGGCCGGGGCGGATCTCGACGGGCTCGCCCTCGTGCTCGACGACCAGGCCGCCTTCGCCCAGATGCTCGGCCGCGTCCTCCAGGATCTCGAGCTGGTCGAGGGCGACCTCGTCCCGGACGACGATGAGGGCGGCGACGAAGGCGAGGGCGACGAGGAAAGCGACGGCGGCGAAGGCGAGGACGACGGGGACGATCAGGATCCCGGCGAGGGCGAGGCCGAGCTGCGCCCCGAGCAGGGCGAGGGCGGCGAGGACGAGGACGTCAGCGACTGGGCCGACCAGGACATGGAGCAGGCCGACGAGGGCGCCGGCGAGGACGGCGAGGAGGGCGTCGTCCCGGCGCGGCCCAACCGGGCGATGTCCGACCTTCCGCCCCAGTTCGACTATCGGATCTTCTCCACCCAATATGACGAGGTGGTCGAGGCCGCCGAGCTTTGCGAGGAAGAGGAGCTGGGCCGGCTGCGCTCCTATCTCGACCAGCAATTGACCCACCTCCAGAGCGCGGTGACCAAGCTCGCCAACCGGCTGCAGCGGCGGCTGATGGCGCAGCAGTCGCGCAGCTGGGAGTTCGATCAGGAGGAGGGCATGCTCGATGCGGCGCGGCTCGCCCGGGTCGTCGTCAACCCGGCCCATTCGCTCTCCTACAAGGTCGAGCGCGACACCGAGTTCCGCGACACCGTCGTGACCCTGCTGATCGACAATAGCGGCTCGATGCGGGGCCGGCCGATCTCGATCGCGGCGATCTCGGCCGACATTCTCGCGCGAACCCTGGAGCGCTGCGGAGTCAAGGTCGAGATCCTCGGCTTCACCACCCGCGCCTGGAAGGGCGGGCAGAGCCGCGAGCGCTGGCTGAGCGAAGGCCGCCCGCCCAATCCGGGGCGGCTGAACGACCTCAGGCACATCGTCTACAAGAAGGCGGACGACCCCTGGCGGCGGGCGCGGAAGAATCTCGGACTGATGATGCGCGAGGGTCTGCTCAAGGAGAATATCGACGGCGAGGCTTTGCTCTGGGCGCACGGGCGGCTCATCGCCCGGCCCGAGGAGCGCAAGATCCTGATGGTGATCTCCGACGGCGCTCCGGTCGACGATTCGACGCTGTCGGTGAACTCGGGCACCTATCTCGAGCGCCATCTGCGGCAGGTGATCGGCTGGATCGAGGAGCGCTCGCCCGTGGAATTGAACGCGATCGGCATCGGCCACGACGTGACGCGCTATTATGCGCGGGCGGTGACGATCATGGACGCGGAGCAGCTCGGCGGCACGATGGTCGGCCAGCTCGCGGATCTGTTCGACGCGCCGGGCCTCTAGCCGACCTGTGCTGCGGGCGGGCGCGGCCCTCTGCGCGGCCTTCCTGCTCGCCACCTTCGTTGCCCCCGCGGACAGGGCGCCGCTTGCGAGCCTGGCCTCGCTGACCGCGCGCCCCCTGACGCTGGGGGAGGCGCGGCGGGTCGGCGCCCTCGTCTTTCTAGAGGGCTGGCAGCTGTCGAGCGGCGACACGCGCTTCGGAGGCATCTCGGCCATGCATGTGGAGGGAGGCGACGTGCTGGCGCTCAGCGACACCGCTTCGGTTCTCCGCTTCCCGCTTCCCCGGCGCGGGGGCGCGCTGCCGCTGCGGATCGGGCGGCTCTCGCGCGGCCCCGGCAGCGGGCTGAGCAAGGGCGACCGCGACATCGAGGCGATGGCGGTGGCCGGCGGGCGGCTCTGGGCGCTCTACGAGGGGAGCAACCAGATCTGGCGCTACCGAAGCAGCGGTTGGCGCGCCGAGGCTGCGGCGGCGATGCGCGGCCTGTCCCGGAGGCGCGGTCCCGAGGCGATGGTGAGGCTGGCCGACGGGAGCTTTCTCGTCGTCGGGGACGACCGGCCGGCGGCGGACGGGACGGTGCCGCTTCTGCTCTTCGCCGGCGATCCGGCGCAGGCCGCAACCCCAGTGCGGCGCCTCCGCTACCGGCCGCCGGCAGGTTATCGCCCGAGCGACGCGGCGCTGCTGGCCGACGGGAGTCTGCTTTTGCTCCACCGCCGCTGGACTGCGCGGCGCGGCTGGGAGGCGGTGCTGACGTTGGCCGGGCTCGGCAGGCTCGGCGCGGGCGCGCCGCTGGAAGGGCGCGTCGTGGCGGAATTCACCGGCGCGGCGGCCGCCGACAATCTGGAAGCGCTGAGCGTGACGCGCGAGGGCGGCCGGACGATCGTCTGGATCGCCTCGGACGACAATTTCAATCCGCTGATGCAGCGGACGCTCTTGCTGAAGTTCGCGCTGGTGCGGTGACGCCGGGCTTACGCCTCGGCGGGGGTCTCGGCCTGCTTCTTGGCGATTTCGCGCTTGAGGCGGCGGGCGCGCAGGCTGAGCTTCTCGTTCTTCGACTTCAAGAGCCAGTTGTCGAGGCCGCCGACATGCTCGACCGACCTGAGGCCGTTCATCGACACGCGCATCCTGACCGAGCGGCCGAGGGCGTCGGACATCAAGGTCACGTCCTGCAGGTTCGGCAGGAAGGTCCGTTTGGTCTTGTTGTTGGCGTGGGAAACGTTGTGACCCACCTGCCGGCCCTTGCCGGTCAGCTCGCAAATGCGCGACATATTGTCTCGTCCTGGATGAAGCGGGGGCGGACCCCCGAAAGCGGTGGCGAAATAGCGGGAGGGGCGTGCTTCGTCAACCGCATTGCCCGGCCGAGAAGTCGTTGCGGGGGTGCAACCGAGCCGCTAGGCCTTCGTTCTCGCCTCGACGTCATTGCCGGAGATTCCCGATGCTGCGCAAGTTCCTGCTCCTGCTCGCCCTGCTCGTCATCGTCGGGATCGTGCTCGTCGGGACCGGCATCGTCGACGTCGATTTCGGCCGCGGCGAGGTCCGGCTCCACCCGGTCGAGGTCGGCACCGAGACCCGTCAGGTCGAGACGCCGACGCTGCGCGTGAACACCGGCAACAATGCGGCGCCGGCGCCCGCTGCCGCGCCGCCGCCCGCCGCACCGCCCGCCGCCGCTCCGGCAAACGCCCAATAGCCCCGTCTTTGCTTTTCGGCGCACCCCCCGGTAGCGGGCGGGCGATGAGCTTTCCCTTGCCCGAGCCGATGCGGGTGGCGCTCGACGAGGCGCGCGCGGCGGCCGCGGCCGGCGAGGTGCCGGTGGCGGCGGTGGTCAGCCGCGGCGGCGAGGTGATCGCGACCGGGCGCAACCGGATGCGCGAGCTCGACGATCCCACCGCCCATGCGGAGATGGTCGCGATGCGCGCCGCCGGGGCGGCGCTGGGCTCGCCGCGGCTCGACGGCTGCGACCTGTGGGTGACGCTCGAACCCTGCGCGATGTGCGCGGGAGCCGTGGCGCTGGCGCGAATCGCGAGGCTCTATTTCGCGGCGGCCGACCCGAAAGGCGGCGCGGTGGTGCACGGGCCGCGGCTCTTCTCGCAGCCGACCTGCCATCACGCCTCCGAAATCTATGGCGGGATCGGCGAGAGCGAGGCCGCCGAGCTGCTGCGCGCCTTCTTCCGCGAGCTGCGCCTCTGAGGGTCAGCGGCGCCGGTTGAGCGCGGGGGGGACCCAGTCGAAGCTGGTGTTGACCACCGAGGGCACCGGCTCGCCGCGGGCGTTCGCGGCGGGGCGATAGCGGAAGCGCCGCTCGATGAGGTCGCAGGTGACGGCGTCGAGCCGCGAATTTCCGCTCGATCCGGTGACGGTGCAGCCGCCGACGCGGCCGTCGGCGCCGACGGTGAAGCGGACCGAGACAGATTCGATGCGGTCGCGCCGGCCCCGGCCGGGATAGTCCGAATCGCTCAGCGCGCCGGCGATGCGCCGCGCCCGCGAAGCGATGCCGCCGCCGCCCGTCCCTTCGCCGCCGCGGCCGGACCCGGCGCCGCTACCCTCACCGCCACCCCCGGTGCCGGGCCCGGGCCGGCTCGAGGCGCCGGCGTCCGGAGCGCTGCCCGTCGCCGCCGGCATCGGCATCGGCACCGCCCAGGAGCGGGACGGCGCCTGTCGCGGTGCCACCACCGGCGTCGGCCGCGCCTTCAGGCTCTCAGGCGAGGCGGCGCCTTCCGGGTCGGGCCGGCGGACGGGAGCGGGAATGGTCGGCTCGGGAGGGGGCGGCACCGCGATCGAGAAGACCCGAAGCGGCTCCTCGACGGCGCGGCGGAAGTCGACGCCCAACCCGACCACCAGCGCATAGCCCAGGACGAGGTGGAGCATGGCGACGGCCGTCGCCGCCTTGCCGCGGTCGGACCGGAGCTGCGCGATGCTCACCATGCCTCTACTCAACGAAAAGGGCGCCGGAATCGTCCCGGCGCCCTTCTCTGCCTCGATCGGGCTTAACCCTGCGTTGCGGGCACGATCCGGATCTCGACGCGGCGATTGGCTTGGCGGTCGGCCTCGCTATTCTCCGGGTTCACCAGCAGCTGGCTTTCCCCATAGCCGCGGGTGGCGATGCGGACCGGCTGGACCCCGCGCGCGCTGAGATAGGCCGCGACCGCCTGCGAGCGCCGCTCCGATAGCCCTTGGTTATAGGCGTCGCTGCCGGTGCTGTCGGTGTGGCCGAGCACGTCGATCAGCGTCGAGGGATAAGCGTTCAACGTTTGCGCCACTTCGTTGAGGACGGGCTGGAACTGGGCCTGCACGTCCGACTGGTTGTGGGCGAAGGTGATTCCGGACGGCATGGTGAGGACCAGCTCGTCGCCCTGGCGCTCGACGACGACGCCGGTCCCGGCGGTGCGGCGCCTCAGCTCCTGCTCCTGGCGGTCCATATACTGGCCGACGCCCGCGCCGGCGATCGCGCCGATGCCGGCGCCGAGAATGCGCTCGGTACGGTCGCGCCGGCCGCCGATCAGGTCGCCGAGCAGATAGCCGCCGACCGCGCCGGCGGCGCCGCCGATCACGGTGCGGGTGGGAAATTCGCGCTCGCCGGTCTCCGGATTGGTGACGCAGGCGGCGGTGGTGGTGAGGAGGGCGACTGCAATGGCCGCGGTGATACGCTTGGACATACTCATACCTTTCCCGGGGAGGGGGTGACGGCGGACAAACCGCCGCCGGCGCGCCATTGTTCCACGTCCGGCCCGAAGCGGGTCGAGGAACAGGTTGTCGGCGCGAAACCTTAGGCGCTAAACGGGCCGACCCGCTTATGGCTCCCTCCCCACCATCTCTCGCACCCTTTCCCTGGCTCGACGTCGTCGCGATCATGCTGCTGGTCGGCATCAACGGCCTGTTCGCGATGTCCGAGCTGGCGATCGTCTCGTCGCGCAGGCCACGGCTGAAGGCGATGGCGAAGCGCGGCCGGCGGGGGGCCCAGACGGCGCTCGACCTCTCGGACGATCCCGGTCGCTTCCTGTCCACCGTCCAGATCGGCATCACCCTCGTCGGCATCATCGCCGGCGCCTATTCGGGGTCGCGGCTCGGCGCGCCGGTCGGGCATCGGCTGGAGCTGCTCGGCCTCGAGCCCGGGACCGCGCAGACCGTGGGCTTCGCTCTGGTGATCGTGCTGACGACCTATGCGTCGCTGGTGATCGGCGAGCTGGTGCCCAAGCAGTTCGCGTTGCGGGCGCCGGAGGGGATCGCGGCGGTGATGGCGCCGCCGATGCTGTGGCTGGCCCGGGCGACGGCCCCCTTCGTCTGGCTCCTCGACAAGACGAGCGCCGGCATCTTCGCCTTGCTCCGGCTGCAGCGCGACACCGGAAGCCAGGTCACCGCGGAGGAGCTGCACATGGTCGTCGCCGAGGCCCAGCATGCCGGAGTCATCGAGGAGAACGAGCGCGCGATCATCTCCGGCGTGGTCCGGCTCGCCGACCGGCCGACGCGCGAGATTATGACGCCGCGCACCGACGTCGACTGGATCGACGCGGATGCGGGCGTGGATGCGATCCGCGACAAGCTGCGCGAGACGCCGCACAGCCGGCTGCCGGTCGCCGAGGGATCGGTCGACAATCTGGTCGGCGTCGTCCAGTCGCGCGACATCGTGAGGGCGTTCATTGACGGGCAGCCGCTCGAGCTGCGTGAGCTGATGCGGACGGCGCCGGTCATCCCCGACCAGATGGATGCGATGGACGCGCTCGCCGTGCTTCGGGACGCCGAAGTGCCGATGGCCTTCGTGCACGACGAATATGGCCATTTCGACGGGCTGGTGACTCCCGCCGATTTGCTGGCGGCGCTGGCCGGCGCCTTCGTCTCCAACAGCGACGACGGCTCGGACCCGCCTTTGGTCGAGCGCGAGGACGGCAGCTGGCTGATCTCCGGCTCGCTGTCGGCGGATGCGCTCACCGACCAGCTCGGCATCAACCTGCCCCACGACCGGGATTTTGCGACAGTCGCTGGTTTCGCCCTCTCGGTATTGAAGCGCCTGCCCGAGACCGGCGAGCGCTTCTCCTACACCGACTGGTCGTTCGAGGTCGTCGACATGGACGGCCGCAAGATCGACAAGCTGATCGCGACCCAGGTGGTCAGAAGGCGGCGGTAGCGGGCGGAGCGGAGCTCGTCATCCCGGCGAAGGCCGGGATCTCAGGGAGAGTTCGCTCAAGCTTATGTGCAGCGCTGCATATGCCGCCGCGACTTGTCGTCCTGAGATCCCGGCCTTCGCCGGGATGACGGCTTTGCCCTAGCCGCCCAATTTACCGAAGCGCGCCTCGAAACCGTCGGTGTCGCCGCGGGCGAGGAATTGCGCCTGCTCGACGAGCCGGTCGCGGGAGACGCGGCCGCTGAACGGGCCGAGCCGCTCGTCCAGCCGGGCGACCTCGGTCCCGCCGAGATGGGCGAGCTGGGCGTAGCTGGTGATGCCGAGCTCGCGCAGCCGCGTCGCAAGCTTCGGCCCGACGCCTTTCAGGCGCTGGAGATCGTCGGACCCCGCGGCCGCCTCCTTCTCGACGCTGAGGACGTCGCGAAGCACGTCGGTCGTCGCGGCGGCGACCTCGTCGGCGACGCCGGCATGAGCGGGCGGGGGCGTCGGCGGGGGGCGGACATAGGGGCGCTCGTTGCCGGAGCGTTCGCTGAGCACCGGCGCGCGGTTACGGCGGCGGCGGCGGGCGCCGCGCCAGACCAGCCCGGCGACGATCGCCGCGGCCAGCGCGGCGACCAGGATGGCGATCAGGAGGGTCGTGTCGGAGCCGTCGGTCATGTCTTGTCGCGTCCTGAAGGCGGGCGGCGAAAGGTCCAGCGAGCGGTGGCGATGCCGATCAGCAACGCCGCGGCGAGCGGGAAGAAATTGGCCTGGATGAGGGCGATCACGTCTCGAACTCCTCGTCGCCGAGGAAGCTCTGCCGCTTCTTTCGGCCGAACAACAGCCAGCCGATGCCGAGGCCGATCAGCCAGGCGGCGGCGGCGAGGAGGAGGATCTCGGCGAGCAGCGGCAGGACGCGGTCGCCTTGTTCCCCCTGCCAGCGAATGCCGGCCATGCCCGGGATGGTGCGCATGCGGTCGTTGATCCCCGGATAGGAGCCCATTCCCTCCTTTTGGTAGGAATCGGCGTGGCCCGAGAGGATGACGAGGCGCGATACGGGATCGCGCTGCATCCGGGCGGTGACGCCGACGCTGCTTACGTCGGGCACGCTGAGGCGGAGCTCGGCACGCTGCTGGAGCGCGTCGACGAAGCGCTGGCCGCCGCCATAGGGACCGTAAAAGAACCAGCCGGCCAGGAGGGCGGCGGCGAGCCCGATCAGCAATTTTGCCCAGCGCGGCATGGTTTCTCCTCTCTCGCGCCCTTATTAGCGGCCAAGCTGCCGCAGGTCAGCCCCGCTCGATCTCCCGCCAGCCGATGTCGCGGCGGCAGAAACCGGTCGGGAAATCGATCGCATCCACCGCCCCATAGGCCGCGCGCTGCGCCTCGGCCACGGTGGCGCCCGTGGCCGTCACCGACAGCACCCTGCCGCCGGCCGCGACGAGCACGCCGTCCTCGAGGCCCGTCCCGGCCTGGAAGACCGTTGCGCCCGTCACCTCGTCCAGGCCGCGGATCTTCCCGCCCGCCTCCGCTGCGCCCGGATAGCCTTTCGCGGCAAGGACGACGGCGAGAGCCGCCGCCTCACCGAAGCGCGGCTGCTCGGTTTCCGCCAGCCGGCCCTCTGCCGTCGCGATCATAAGGGCGAGCAGGTCGCTTTCGAGGCGCAGCATCAGCGCTTGGCATTCCGGGTCGCCGAACCGGACATTATATTCAATCAGCTTCGGACCCTCGGCGGTGAGCATCAGTCCGGCATAGAGAATCCCGCTGAAGGGCGCGCCCTGCGCCGCCATCGCCCGAATCGTGGGAAGCACGATCTCGTCCATCGTTCGCCGCTCGATCTCCGGCGTGAAGATCGAGGCGGGGCTGTAGGCGCCCATGCCGCCGGTATTGGGGCCGGTATCGCGCTCGCCGACCCGCTTATGGTCCTGGGCCGAGCCGAACGGACGCACCGTCTCGCCGTCGGTCAGCACGAAAAAGCTGGCCTCCTCCCCTTCGAGAAACTCCTCGATAACCACGGCGCCGCCGCGCCCTGCGAAGATCGCGTCGAGCGCCGCGTTGGCGTCGGCGGCGTCGGCGGCGATGGCGACGCCCTTGCCGGCGGCGAGACCGTCCGCCTTGATCACCACCGGGAATCCGAAGTCCCCGAGCGCAGCCTCGGCGGCGAGGCGATCGGAGGCGCGGGCATAGCGGGCGGTCGGGATGCCCTCGCGGGCGCAGAGATCCTTGGTGAAGCCCTTCGAGCCTTCGAGCTGCGCCGCCGCCTTGTTCGGCCCGAAGACGCGGAAGCCCATCGTGCGCAGATTGTCGGCGAGGCCGTCGACCAGCGGCGCCTCGGGCCCGATGACGACCAGCCCGATCGAATGGCGGATGCAGAAATCGGCGCAGGCGCGGTGGTCGGCGGGGTCGATCGCGACCAGCTCGGCATGCTGCGCGATCCCCGGATTTCCGGGCGCCGCGAACAGCTTGCCCAGCATCGGCGATTGCGCCAGCTTCCAGGCGAGCGCATGTTCGCGCGCGCCGGAGCCGATGAGCAGTACATTCATGAGCGACTTCCCGAAGCCCGCCGACGGCGCGCTGTTAGCAACCGAGGCGCCGGGCGACAACGCACCGGCAATGTCGGTGAGCGAGCTGTCTGGCGCGCTCAAGCGGGCGGTCGAGGACGCGTTCGGCCATGTCAGGGTGCGCGGCGAGATTTCGGGCTTCAAGCGGCACGGCTCGGGGCATTGCTACCTGACGCTGAAAGACGAGAATGCCTGCATCGACGGCGTCATCTGGCGGGCGAACGCCGCCGCGTTGCGGTTCCAGCCCGAGGACGGGGTCGAGGTCATCGCCACCGGGCGGCTCACCACCTATCCCGGCCGCTCCAAATATCAGGTGGTGATCGAGCGGCTCGAGCTCGCCGGCCAGGGCGCGCTGATGGCGCTGCTCGACAAGAGGCGGCGGGCGCTGGCGGCCGAGGGACTGTTCGATCCGGAGCGTAAGAAGAAGCTCCCGTTCGGCCCGCGGGTGATCGGCGTCGTCACCTCGCCCACCGGGGCGGTCATTCGCGACATCCTCCATCGGCTCGCCGACCGCTGCCCCTGCCACGTCCTCGTCTGGCCGGTGCCGGTCCAGGGCGAGGGCGCCGCGGCGCAGATCGCGGCGGCCGTCAGGGGCTTCGACGCAGCCGGGCCCTTTCCGCGGCCCGACCTCCTCATCGTCGCGCGCGGCGGCGGCTCGATCGAGGATCTCTGGGCGTTCAACGAGGAGGAAGTGGTGCGCGCGGTCGCCGCCTCCACCATCCCGATCATCTCGGCGGTCGGGCACGAGACCGACACTTCGCTGTGCGACTTCGCCGCCGACGTCCGCGCGCCGACCCCGACCGCCGCCGCCGAGATGGCGGTGCCCGTACGCCGCGACCTGCTCGGCCAGCTGCGCGAGCTCGGCCACCGCGCCGAGCGTTGCGCCGGCCGGACGCTGGAGCGGGCGACCGAGCAATATGGCAACCTGGTCCGCAACTGGCCGGAGCGCGAGGGGCTGCTCGCGCCGCAGCGCCAGAGGCTCGACGAGCTCGCCGAGCGCCTGCCGCGAGCGCTCGGCGGCCGGCTCGACCGCGCGCGCGGCGAGCTCGGCCATGCCGCCGGGGCGCTGAGACCGAGCCTGCTCGCCGCGGCCCACCGGCGCGCTTCGGAGCGGCTGCGGGCGCTGTGGCGGGTCGCCGAGCTCGCCCATCCCAACAAGCCGCTCGAACGGGGCTATGCCCGGGTCGAGGATCGCGCCGGCCGCACGCTGACGTCCGCGGCGGCGGCGCGCGAGGCGCGCTTGCTCAAGCTCGTGTTCAGCGACGATGCGGTTGACGCAAGCGTCGGCGACGCGCCACGGCGGCCGTCGCGGCCGGGCCTCATCAAGCTCGGCCCGGACCAGCCCAAGCTGTTTTGAGGGAACGAAGATGTTGATGTCGAGCAGGGGCCGCCCCGCGAAGGTCCATTATCTCCCGGGCTCGTTTCGCGTGCTCGCGAACGGCGATCACGTCACCTGCGCGGTCACGGGCCAGCAGATCCCGCTCGACCAGCTGCGCTACTGGAGCGTCGAGCGGCAGGAGCCCTATGCCTCGCCCGAAGCGGCGATGAAGGCGGAGGGCAAGGCGTGAAGCCCTTGGCTGCGGCGCTCGTCGCAGCTTTCTCCCTCACGCTCGTCATCGCATCCGCCGCCGGGGCCCAAAATGCGATCGCGATCGAGGGCCGTGCGGTGCAGGGCGGCCTCGTCCGCGGCCGCGCTCCCGCCGGAACGTCCGCGCTCCGGCTCGGCGGCGCGCCGGTGCCGCTCGCGCCGGACGGCCGCTTCCTGATCGGCTTCGACCGCGACCAGCCGGCGACCGCGGTGCTGACCGCCCGGCTCGCCGACGGCCGCCTCGTCGAGCAGACGATCGCGGTGGCGCCGCGCCGCTGGCGGATCGAGCGGATCGATGTCGGGCGGCGCCCGTCCGGCGTCCCGGACGAGGCCTATCGCCGCCGCCGCGAGGCGGAGCTGGCGCGAATCCGCGCGGCACGGGCGCGACGGACGGGGGCGGCGGGGTGGCGGCAGAGCTTCGTCTGGCCGGCGCGGGGGCGGATCAGCGGGCAGTTCGGCGCCCAGCGCATCTACCGCGGCGTGCCCGCAGCCTATCATGGCGGAGTGGACGTGGCGGCGGGGGCCGGGGCGCCGGTGGTGGCTCCCGCCGACGGCGTCGTCGTCCTCGCCGGCCCGCCAGTCTTCAGCCTCGAGGGCAATCTCGTCATCGTGGACCACGGCATGGGTCTCAACAGCGCCTTCCTTCACCTCGCGCGCGTCGAGGTCGACGTAGGTCAGCCGGTCCGACGCGGCCAGCGCATCGGCACGGTCGGCGCGACCGGCCGCGCTACCGGCCCGCATCTCCACTGGAGCCTGACGTGGAACGGCGCGCGGCTCGATCCGCAGCTCGCGGCCGGGCCGATGGGGGCCGCGAGCCGCTGAGCGGAGGCAATCGGGCCGCCGTTGGATTGTGACCTTTTTGCTACAGCCCGCGATCAACTGGCGGCCGGCCTCGTCTCGCCATTGCGTTGATCTCGAATGCTGTCCTAAACGGGACGTTGAAAGCGGCTTTCCGGCCGTTTTTACCGTTTGCGGTCATGACCTTCAGGGGAAGGGCGGGCTCCAGGGCGGGAAAGAGATAAAGAGATCCGGCGGCCATCACCGCCGTTTGCTAGGGGACTAAAGATGCAATCAACTCTCCGTCAGCGCCTGTTGGCGTCGACCCTCATGATCGGCGCTGCCGTTATCGCGACTCCCGCTTATGCGCAGCCCGACGAGACGGATCCGAACGCGGGCCAGCCTGCCGCTCCGGTCCAGCAGTCCGCCACTGAGAGTGAGGACGACACGATCACCGTCACCGGAACCCTGTTCCGGCAGCGCACGACCGACGAGACTCCGTCGCCGGTGACCGTCCTCTCCGCCGAATCGCTCCAGCAGCGCGGCATCAACACCGTCTCCGAGGCGGTGCAGCGCATCTCGGCGAACAACGCCGGCACGATCCAGCAGGGCTGGAACACCGGCTTCAACTTCGCGTCGGGCGCCAACGCGCCGTCGCTGCGCGGCCTCACCGTGCAGTCGACCCTGTCGATCTTCGACGGCCTTCGCATGGCGCCGTATCCGCTGGCCGACGACGGTCAGCGCAACTTCGTCGATCTGAACACGATCCCGAACGCGATCATCGAGCGGATCGAGATCCTGCGCGACGGCGCGTCCTCGACCTACGGTGCGGACGCGATCGCGGGCGTGATCAACATCATCACCCGCCGCGAGATCCAGGGCCTGCACCTCAATGCGTCCGCGGGCATCTCGCAGCGCGGCGACGCCGGCGAGCAGCGGATCGACCTCACCTACGGTTACGGCGATCTCGACGAGCAGGGCTTCAACTTCTACGTCAGCGGCGAGTATCAGCGGCAGGATCCGCTGTTCGCGCGAGATCGCGGCTATCCGTTCAACAGCGCCAACCTGACCGGCATCTGCGGTGAGGCCGGGAGCTGCATGACGAACCTGAACTGGAACGGCGTCACCCCGGAGATCATCAACAATCCGGCCGCCAATCCGCTGACCGGCTTCAACGGCAACATCAGCATTCCGGGCGTCACCCAGGTTCGTCCGGTGAACGTCGCGGGCGGCATCACGGGCAACGGGCGCTTCGTGTTCCTGAACCCGGCTGCCGGGTGCCGCGGCTGGACGCAGATCGCCGTCCCCGCCTCCGTCATCGCGGCCGGTACGTCCGCGCCGGACGTCACCTGCGAAGTCGACTCCCAGCAGGCCTACATCATGCTCCAGCCGGAGATCGAGCGCATGGGCATCACCGCCCGCGCGACCGTCGACCTCGGGGCGGACCATCAGCTCTACGCGATGGGCAACTACTACCGGACCGACACGTTCGCGTCGTTCACGCCGCTCGGCCTGAACGGTACGCCGACGCCGCCGACCACCGCGCCGGGCGCCTATAACGTGATCCTGCCGGTCTATGTCTGCCCGACCGGCGTCGGCACCCGCAACGGCACCAACACCGGCTGTACGGCTGCCAACGGCGTCCTCAACCCGCAGAACCCGTTCGCCGCCAGCGGCCGGACTGCCCAGGCGTTCGTCCGCTCGACCCGCGGCCGGAACATCGAGACCAACTCGCGGGCGCTTCGTGCGGCCGTCGGCCTCGCCGGCACGATCTTCGACGACTGGAACTACACGCTCGATTTCACGGCGTCGGAAGTCCAGCTGCGCAGGACGGAGGGCAATTACTTCATCCCGCAGCGGATCATGAACCTGGTCGCCCGCGGCCAGCTCAACCTGATGGACCTGGAAGCCAACCCGCAGTCGACCTGGGACTATATCGCGCCCCAGAACAGCCGCGTGTCGACCTCCCAGCTCTGGCAGGCCTCGGCGACCATCGCCAGGGAGCTCTTCGAGCTTCCCGGCGGTCCGCTCCAGCTCGCGGTCGGCGCTGCCTACCGCCAGGAGTCGATCGACGCGCCCAGCGGCAACGCCGCGGTCGATCCGATCAACGGCAACCCGTACGATCGCTATTACGGCATCAACGCGGTGGGTACGGCCGGTAGCCGCAGCGTCCGGGCCGCCTTCTTCGAGCTGAACGCGCCGATCCTCGACCAGCTCGAGTTCAACGTGTCGGGCCGCTTCGACTCCTACTCGACGGGTCAGGAATCCTTCTCGCCGAAGGTGGGCGTGAAGTTCACTCCGATCCCGCAGCTGGCGATCCGCGGCACCTGGTCGCGCGGTTTCCGCATCCCGAGCTTCAACGAGGCCTTCGGTCTGCCGACCACCGGCTACGTTACCCGGACCGTGAACTGCGCCACGTTCGCTGCGTTCTGCGCGGCGCACGGCGGCAATGCCTACGCGACGGGCCAGTACTCGCTCGGCCTGACCCAGACCGGCAACCCCGGCCTGGATCCGGAGCGGTCGACCTCGTTCACTCTCGGCGCGATCTTCGAGCCGATGCGGAACGTGAGCTTCACCGTCGACTTCTGGCGCATCAAGGTCCGTGACCTGATCGTCGGCGTCACCGACACGTCGGTGGCCGAGGCCCAGTATTATTCGAACAACGGTGTCGTGACCATTCCGGGCATCACGGCTGTCCCCGGACAGCCTGACCCGCAGTTCCCGAACGCGCTGCCGTTGCTCGGCTTCCTCGAGTCGTCGTTCAAGAACGCGACGTCGCAGGTCGTGCAGGGTCTCGACTTCGGTGCGAACATCCGGGTGCCGCTGACCAACAGCGTCACGCTGATCAGCTCGTTCGAAGCGTCGTACCTGATGAAGTACCACCTCACCGACGAGAACGGCACCGTTCTCGAGTATGAGGGCACGCTCAGCCCGTGCAACATCACCTCCTGCTCGGGTGCTCCGCAATGGCGTGCCAGCTGGCAGAACACGCTGCAGTTCGGCGACACCTCGTTGACGGCGACGGCGTACTACACCAGCGGCTACGATACGGCGTCGATCGACTTCGGCGGCGTCGAGGGCGATTGCCAGGGCAATGCGGACATCGGTTCCTCGACCGTCCACTACGTGAACGGCGACCCGGTTCTCTGCCGGGCCGATCCGACCTGGAACGTGGACCTGGTGGCCAGCCACCGGATCGACGATCGCTTCACGATCTACGCCAACATCCTCAACGTGCTGGATATCGAAGCGCCGTTCGAGCCGAGCGCCGCGTATCACATCTTCCAGTTCAACCCGGCGTGGGCCGGCCCGAACGTGATGGGCCGCTACTTCCGCGTCGGCGCGAGGGTCGATTTCTAATCGGCCTAGCCGGTTGGAACACAGAGGGGGCGGTGCTTCGGCGCCGCCCCTTTTGCATTTTGATCGGGACTATGTTATTGAAAGTGCAGCACTGATTCTGCGGTCTTCCGTTGCGGCGGCATTTCCGGCAGGTTCAGACTCTACGAACTTCGAACCTGCATGAGGGGATTTCGCCGATGCGTTCTTACCTGCTTCTGATCGCCTGCGCTGCCGCCACGACCGCTCCGGCCGCCGCTTCGGCGGAAACCGGTTCCGCTCCGGCTTCCACCGCGGAATCGAGCCGCGATGCCGGCGACAGTGCTTCCGATCGGCCGATCTGCCGGCGCATCGTCGCCACCGGTTCGGTGATGGGCCGCCGGGTCTGCCGCACCCGCACCGAGTGGGATGCGATCACGGCCCGCAGCCAGTCCGACATGCGCCGCACGCAGGACCAGGACCGCGCCCGCTCGATGACGAGCGGCAACCAGTAAGCTTCCTCTTTTTCAGTCGCGGCGAGGCCGCTGCCGATCTTCCCGGGGGGGGGAAGCGGCAGCGGCCTTTCTCGTTTCCCCGGCCGTCGAGCGCCGGCTCAGGCAGCCGCGGCGCCCGCGCTTTCGCTGACCAGCGCCAGTCCGCCTTCGCCTTCCTCGACGCGCACGGTGTCGCCTTCGCCGACATTGCCGCGCAGGATCATGTCGGCGAGCGGGTCCTGGAGATATTTCTGCACCGCCCGCTTCAGCGGCCGCGCGCCGTAGACCGGATCGTAGCCGACCCGGCCGATCCAGCTACGCGCGCCGTCCGAAAGCTCGATCCGGATCTTTCGGTCGGCCAGGAGCCGGCGCACCCGGTCCACCTGGATGTCGACGATCGGGCCCATATGCTCGGCGTAGAGCCGGTGGAACAGGATGATCTCGTCGAGCCGGTTCAGGAACTCCGGCCGGAAATGGCCGCGGACCACCTCCATCACCTGCGGCTCGACCTCCTCGACCCGCTGGCCGTCGACCAGCCCGGTCAGATGATGGCTGCCGAGGTTCGAGGTGAGCACGACGATCGTGTTGGTGAAATCGACGACATGGCCCTGCCCGTCGGTCAGCCGACCGTCGTCGAGCACCTGGAGGAGGATGTTGAAGACGTCGTTATGCGCCTTCTCGACCTCGTCGAACAACACCACCTGATAGGGCCGCCGCCGCACGGCCTCGGTCAGTACGCCGCCTTCCTCATAGCCGACATAGCCGGGCGGGGCGCCGATCAGGCGCGCGACGGAATGCTTCTCCATGAACTCCGACATGTCGATCCGGACCATCGCGTTCGAATCGTCGAACAGGAACTCGGCGAGTGCCTTGGTGAGCTCGGTCTTGCCGACGCCGGTGGGACCGAGGAACAGGAAGGAGCCGAGCGGCCGGTTCGGGTCCTGGAGACCCGCGCGCGAGCGGCGCACCGCCGTCGAGACCGCCTTCACCGCCTGGTCCTGCCCGATAACGCGCTTGGCGAGATGCTCCTCCATCTGGAGCAGCTTCTCGCGCTCGCCCTCGAGCATCCGCTCCATCGGAATGCCGGTCCAGCGCGCGACCACCGAAGCGATGTCCTCGGAGGTCACCTCCTCGCGCAGCATGGCGCTCTCCGATGCCGCTTCGGCCTCGGCGAGCTGTTTTTCCAGGCTCGGGATGCGGCCGTATTGGAGCTCGCCGGCCTTGGCGAGGTCGCCGGCGCGCTGCGCCTGCTCGAGCTCGAGCCGGGCCGCGTCGAGCTGCTCCTTGACCTTGGATTCGGCGGCGATCTTCTCCTTCTCCGCCTGCCAGCGCTGGGTCAGCTCCGCCGACTGCTGCTCGAGATTGGCGAGTTCCGTCTCGAGGCTCGCGAGCCGGTCCTTCGATGCCCGGTCGGTCTCCTTCTTCAGCGCTTCGCGCTCGATCTTCAGCTGGATGATCCGGCGGTCGAGATTCTCGATCTCCTCGGGCTTGGATTCGACCTCCATCCTCAGGCGCGAGGCGGCCTCGTCCATCAGGTCGATCGCCTTGTCGGGGAGGAAGCGGTCCGAGATGTAGCGGTGCGACAGGGTCGCCGCGGCGACGATCGCCCCGTCGGTGATGCGGACGCCGTGGTGGAGCTCGTATTTCTCCTTGAGGCCGCGCAGGATCGAGATCGTGTCCTCGACGGTCGGCTCGCCCACGAAGACCGGCTGGAACCGGCGCTGCAGCGCCGGATCCTTCTCGACATGCTTCCTGTACTCGTCGAGCGTCGTCGCGCCGATGCAGTGCAGCTCGCCGCGGGCGAGCGCCGGCTTCAGCAGGTTCGAGGCGTCCATCGCCCCTTCCGATTTGCCGGCGCCGACGAGGGTGTGCATTTCGTCGATGAAGAGGATGATGTCGCCTTCGGCGCCCTTCACCTCGTCGAGCACGCCCTTCAGGCGCTCCTCGAACTCGCCGCGATATTTGGCGCCGGCAATGAGGCTGCCCATGTCGAGCCCCATCAGCTTGCGGTCCTTGAGGCTGTCCGGCACGTCCCCATTGGCGATACGCAAGGCGAGGCCCTCGGCGATCGCGGTCTTGCCGACGCCCGGATCGCCGATCAGGACGGGATTGTTCTTGGTACGGCGGGCGAGGATCTGGACGGTGCGGCGGATCTCCTCGTCGCGGCCGATCACCGGATCGAGCTTGCCGTCGCGCGCCGCCTGGGTGAGGTCGCGGGCGAACTTCTTGAGCGCGTCGTAGCGGTCCTCGGCGGTCTGGGTGTCGGCGGTCCGGCCGCCGCGCAGCTCGTTGATCGCGGCGTTGATCGCGTCGGGCTTCACGCCGGCGTCGGCCAGCGCCCTGCCGGCATCGGTGGTGCTGGCGAGCGCCAGCGCGAGCAGCAGCCGCTCGACCGTGACGTAGCTGTCGCCAGCCTTCTGCGCGACCTGCTCGGCCTGGTCGAGCACGCGCATCGTCTCCGCGTCGAGGCCGGGCGCCTGGCTGGCGCCGCTGCCCGAGACCGCCGGAATTTTCGCCAGTGCTTCGTCGGTCTCGCGACGTGCCGCTTCGGCCGAGCCGCCGGCGCGCGCGATCAGTCCCGAAGCCATGCCCTGCTCGTCCTCGAGCAGCGCCTTCAGCAGGTGCGAGGGCGCGATGCGCTGGTGGTTGAGCCGGATGGCGACAGTCTGCGCCGCCTGCAGGAAGCCGCGGGCCCGGTCGGTGAATTTCTCCAGGTTCATGCTTTTCCCTTACGTTTCGGTCGACATGTAGTGTTGCCAATCTGCAACACAAGGGGTTTGCGACACGGAACCGGGCCCGCTTTTTCGGATGGCGGCCGAATTGCCTTCGCGCCATCCCCCGCTAGGATGGCCAGCTCGTTGGAAGGACGGGTTTTTCTGCGGATGCGGAAGTTCGTTGGGATCGTAATGGCCGCGGCGGCCGCTCTTGGCGCCTCGCCGGGCGCTGCCCAGCCGGCGCCGCAGGCCGCGCAGGCTTCGGTGCGCGCGCTTATCCAGCGAGCCGAGATTCCCTATGAGGGCTTCACCCTCGCCAACGGCTTGCGCGTCATCGTCCACACCGACCGCAAGGCTCCCGTCGTCGCGATCCAGGCCTGGTACAATGTCGGCTCGAAGGACGAGCCTGCCGGCCGCACCGGATTCGCGCACCTCTTCGAGCATATCGGACTTTTCAACGGCACCGAGAATTTCCGCGCCGGGCTGATGGAGCCGCTGCGGGCGATGGGCGCGACCGACTGGAACGGCACGACATGGTTCGACCGGACCAATTATTTCCAGACCGTGCCGACGCCCGCATTGGAGCAGGCGCTCTACATGGAGAGCGACCGGATGGGTCATCTGCTCGGCGCGCTGACCCAGGAACGGCTCGATGCCCAGCGCGGCGTCGTCCAGAACGAGAAGAGGCAGAACGACAACCAGCCCTTCGGCCTCGTCTATTACCGCATGCTGGAAGCGCTGTTCCCGGAAGGCCATCCCTATCGGCACTCGACGATCGGCTCGATGGCCGACCTCGACGCGGCCAGCCTGGAGGACGTGCGGCGCTGGTTCCGCGAGCGCTACGGCCCGAACAACGCCGTCCTCGTGCTCGCCGGCGACATCGACACGCCCACCGCGCGCCGCCTGGTCGAGCGTTATTTCGGCCACATCCCGCGCGGCCCGGAAAACCGGCCGGCCGAAGCGAGCGTGCCCACCCTCGCCGCGCCCGTCTCCGAGACGATGACCGACCGGGTCGCCAACACCCGGCTCTACCGCAGCTGGGCTGTCCCGGGCATGCTCGACGAGCAGTCGGTGGCGCTGGAGGTGGCGGCCTCGGTGCTCGGCGGCCTCGCCAGCTCGCGGCTCGACAACGCTATGCTCCGCGGCGACCGCAGCGCGGTCGGCGTGACCGCCTCGATGACTCCGTTCCAGCGAGTCGGCGTCTTCGGCGTCACCGTCGACGTACGGCCGGGAGTGGACGCAGCCGCGGTCGAGCGGCGGCTCGACGCCCTGATCGCCGAATTCGTCGCCGAAGGGCCGAGCGAGGACGAGGTGCGGCGGGCAGTGATGCGCGCCGTCTCCTCCACCGTGATGGGGATGGAGCAGGTGGGGGGCTTCGGCGGCAAGGCGGTCGCGCTCGCCCAGGGCGCGCTGCTCGCCGGCGACCCGGCGTTCTACCAGCGCCGCCTCGCTGCCCTGGCGGGAACGACGCCGGCCGAGGTGCGCGCGGCGGCGCAGCGCTGGCTGAGCCGACCCGTTTATGCGCTGCGCGTCGATCCCGGGGAACGCCCGGCCTATCAGGAAGCCGCCGGGCCGGCTCGCGCAGCCGCAGCGCCTGCCGCCGAGATCCCGGCGACGCCGCGCGGGCCTGTCCCGCCGGTCGGCGAAGTGCGCGACATCGACTTCCCGGCGATCGA
>DASVVP010000075.1:0-6106 GCA_036386495.1 Allosphingosinicella sp. | reverse complement strand
CCCGCCGCGAAGCGGTGGGAGGGTGAGGGAGCGAAGCGAAAGGAAACTCTGTGAACGAGTTCTCATACTTCATTCCCTCACCCTCCCAAGCCTTCGGCTTGGGCCCCTCCCTCTCCCGTAAAGGGAGAGGGGCGTGGCGCGACATCATTCTTCCTCTCCCGTATCGCCCCGCCCGCGCACGGCTGCCGCCGGCGTGATCCCCGCCGTCCGGATCGGCGTCCGTGCCGGCTCGCCCTCGCCGGCGGCCGGAGGCTCGCGCATCAGCCTCAGAATATACCAGGTCCCCATCGCGAACACCGCGAAATAGACGATGACGAAGGCGATCAGCGATGCCGAGACGGCCGGGGCGGCGATCGGCGAGACGGCGTCGCGGGTGCGCAGCAAGCCATAGATCACCCAGGGCTGACGGCCGACCTCGGTCGTCACCCAGCCGGCGATCACCGCGACGAAGCCCGCCGGGCCCATCAGCAAAGCGAAGCGATGGAGCCAGCGCCAGTCGTAGAGCCGCCCCCGCCAGCGGGCGAGGAGGCTCCAGAGGCCGAGCGCGAACATCAGGAAGCCCAATGCCACCATGATCCGGAACGACCAGAAGATGATCGGCGCGGGGGGCCAGTCCTCGCGCGGGATGGTGTCGAGACCGGCCATCGGCGCGTGCCGGTCGTGGTGGAGGCCGAGCGAGCCCATGCCGGGAAAGGAGATGGCGTAACGCACCGTCGCCGCCCGCTGGTCGGGCAGGCCGATTGCGATCCACGGCGCGCCTTCCGGGTAGCTGCGATAATAGCCCTCGATCGCCATGATCTTCGCCGGCTGATGCTCGAGCGTGGCGAGGCCGTGCAGATCGCCGACGAAGATCTGCACCGGCGCGACCAGGGCCGCCATCCACATCGCCATCGAAAAGCTGGTCCGCACCGCCGGATCGTCGCGGCCGCGCAGCAAATGCCAGGCGCCGACGCCGCCGACGACGAGCGCGGTGGTGAGGTAGGCGGCTATGACGGTATGGACGAGCCGGTAGGGGAAGCTCGGATTGAAGATGATGTCGAACCAGCTCCCCGCAGGCACGAACTGGCCGGCCGCGTTGGTCGTCCAGCCGGTCGGCGTGTGCATCCAGCTGTTCGCCGACAGGATCCAGAAGGCCGACATCAGGGTGCCGGCGGCGACCATCAGAGTCGCGAAGAAATGGAGCTTCCGACCCACCCGCTCCATGCCGAACAGCATCACGCCCAGAAAGCCCGCCTCGAGGAAGAAGGCGGTCAGCACCTCATAGGCCATGAGCGGCCCGATGATCGGCCCGGCGCGGTCGGAGAAGACCGACCAGTTGGTGCCGAACTGGTAGGACATGACGATGCCCGAGACGACGCCCATCGCGAAGGCGATCGCGAAGATCTTCAGCCAGTAGCGATAGAGGGTGAGATAAGCCTCGCGGCCCGTCTTCAGCCACAGGCCCTCGAGCACGGCGAGATAGCTCGCCAGTCCGATGGAGAAAGCCGGAAAGATGAAATGGAAGGAGACGGTGAAGGCGAACTGCGCCCGCGCCAGCAGCAATGCCGTCTCGCCGTCCGCCACCTGTGCCTCCGCTGCCGACGCGGCCGGCCTTAGCGCGCGGCGCGCGCTGCGTCACCGGGGACAGTTACGTAACTGTCCCCTCGGACAGGGCGTAGGAAGCTGGATGCCCGACGAGGATTCGAACCTCGATTGACGGAGTCAGAGTCCGTAGTCTTACCATTAGACGATCGGGCAACGGAGCGGCCGCGAGATAGGCAGCGCGGCTCGGGGTGTCAACGCGGACGGGGACAGTTCGGGGTGTCAACGCGGACGGGGACAGTCACGCGTGACTGTCCCCTCAGGTGGCAGTGACCGTCCCTAGGCGGCGCGATCGAGGAAGGCGCTTTCTCGGTCGGTACAGGCCCTGAAGCTCGGCCGCTCGAGGATCCGGCCGACATAGGAGCTGATGTTCGGCCAGCGGCCGGGATCGATCGCGACGCTGAGATGGCGAAGGTTGGCGAACGGGCTGGCGACGGCGATGTCGGCGAGGGTCAGCCGGTCCTCGACCAGGAAGCCGCTCTCCGGGATCCGCCCTTCCAGATAGTCGAGCAACGGCGGCAGCTCGGTCCGCTCGGCGGCGTCGGCCGCGGCGAGATCGCCTTCGCGGCCGAGAAATTTAGGCGCGACGATCCGGTTGAAGAACATCTTGGCGCCGCAGGCGCACAGGATCGTGTCCGAGAATTCCTCGTACCAGATGGCGCGGGCGCGGGCCTTGGCCTCGGTCGGAATCAGGTTCGGCTCGGGGCGGATCGCCTCGAGATAGGCGATGATCGCCGTCGAATCGGAGATCGCGAAGTCGCCGTCGCGAAAGCCGGGGATCTTGCCGAACGGGCTCGCCTCGCGGAACTCGGGGTCCTCCGAGCCCAGGCCGACCAGCTTCGATTCGACCTCGATCCCCTTCTCCGCGGCGAAGGCGAGCACCTTGCGCACGAACGGCGACAGCGACGATCCGTAGACGATCATGATCCTCTCCCGTTTTAGTTTCGATTCGATACTATTCTCCTGCACGCGCTCCGGCAAGGCTTGTCGGGCCGGGATCGCGGGAGGGCGAACGCGGCCCCGACGCCGCCTCGCAGCCTTCGAAATGCGCGCTCAGCAGACGCCGCCAATTATCGGCCCCGCCGTCCTCCACGCCCGTCAGGCGCAGGGCGAAGTCGCGATATTCCTCATGGTTGGGGATGCCCCACTCGGCGGCCAGGATATGGCCCTCGGCGGCGTCGAACCACAGCGGACCGCCATTTCCTCCGAACGCCGGGCCACCGACCTCGAAGCGCAGCGCGCGGCGTCCCTGCCATGCTTCCTCGCGCACGAAGCGCGCGTCGGCGCGGCCGAGATAGCGCAGCCACCCGTCCGGCCCCGCCGGCGGCCAGATGAGCGGCAGACCGAAGCTGAAATCGGCGCGGCGATCAGTCCGAAATTGGGCCGTGACGGTGAGGCTGGCGAGATCGAAATCGAAGATGTGCCAGGGCTCGTCCGGGATCGGCAGCGAGCCCGCGAGGCGCTGGTCCGGAAGCTCGACACGCACATCGATCTGCCGCGCGACGGGATCGTAGGTCAGGAAGGCGAACTCCTCACGCCCGGCATTGGGCCGCAGGCGCCCGCCGGTGATCCGGCTCGCCTGTCCACGCGCGAGGTCGAGATCGGCGGTGACCAAAGCGGCATTGGTGCAGCGCCTGCGCATCTTCGCGACCTCGATACGGGTGCGGGTGGCGCGATAGACGTGGATCCGTTCCGCCTCGCTGCCGTCGCGGTTGCTGCGCACGTAGGAGTAGATGCGCCCGATCCGCTCCTCGGCCGGCGCGGGCTGGGGCGCAGGCGCACAGCCGGCGAGCGCCGCCAGGAACGCCGCGAGCAACGCCAATCGAGGGACGGACATCATCAGCGAATCCGGTAATAGTCGGCGAGCCGGTCGAGCGCGAGGGTGAGGACGAGCTTGCCGGCGCGGGCGGGCCAGCCGAGCGCACGCTCGACGTCGCGCATCCCTTCGCCGGCGCAGACCACCCGCCACAAAATGTCGCTGAGGCCGCCGCCGACCGCCGCCACCGCCGCCTCGAAGCGCAGCTTGGCCGTGACCGCCCCTTCGCCCGGCTCCGCATCCTCCGGCGCGGTGCCGCCCGGGCGGCCGACTGGAGCGCCGCTCCAGCGCATCGTCACGCTCGGCGGCAGCTGCGAGCGCTCCCAATCCTCGCGCAGCCGCTCCGCCGCCTCATATTGCCTGCCGCTGACATGGCCCCGGGCCTTCAGCCAGCCGAGCGGCGATTCGGCGAGGTTCACCGTCACCGATCGCACCGCGCGGTTGCGCGCCCGCGCCCCCGGCCGCGGCCGCCGCGGCTCGTCGCCGTCGGGCAGCGCCCGCTCGACCAGCAGCCTGTTCCGCCTCGCCCTCATCATCCCGCACCCCTGCGAATCACTTGAAAGAAGGTCTTGCCACGCCGGGTATATTATCGGAAAGAGGCCGAACCGCATGGGTTAGGAAAAAAATGATGATCACCCGCATCCGCGAAGTGCGCCGCGCCAAGAAGATGACATTGCAGGAGGTCGCCGACCGCTGCCAGCCGCCGACGACACCGCAGACCGTCGGCCGCCTCGAGACGGGCACCCGGACCGTCTCGGTGGGTTGGCTGAACCGCATCGCCAAGGCGCTGGGCGTCGAGGCGAGCGACCTCGTCAAGCTGCCGGACCGCGAGGACGTGCCGGTCGCCGCCACGCTCGACCATGACGGGGCCAAGGCGCCGCGGCGCGAAGGCGTGATCATCCCGCCGCGGCCGGAGCCCGGCGTGGTCGCGGTGACGGTGACCGCCGGCATCGGCGACTATCGCACCGGCGACGAGATCTGGTGCCAGCGCCTCGCCCCCGACGAGTTCGCCCGGGCGATGAACCGCGACGTGCTGATCCCCCGGCCGGCGGGCCGCTTCGCCTTCGGCCGGCTGATCGGCCGCGAGGAAGGCAAGCTTCACGTCCTCCCGCTCGGCGCCGGCCAGCGCCAATCGGTTGTCGCCGATCCGGCCTGGCTGGCCGTTGCGACGCGCCTGCTCCGCGCGCTCTGAGCCGAAAACAGGGACAGTATACATTTAGCGGCATCGTCCGCGGCGCCTCGCACGGGCGCTTCCGCGCTAAATGTATACTGTCCCTGTTTTTCCGGCCCGCCATTCCGCGCCTCTCGCGGCGAGCTTGGCGTAGAGCGTCGGCAGTCCCGCCTCCCCGAGGCGCTCGATCGGCCACCAGATCCCCTCCGCCTCGCGCCGCGGCGCCTCGGCGCAGAGCAGGCGCATGTTGAGCGCGAAATGGGTGAAGACATGATCGACGCTGCCCGCCTCGGCCCAGGCCGCCTGGGCGGGCGCCGCGTCGCTCGGCAAAGCGGTCATGCCGCCGAGCAGGCCGCGAGGAGGCCGCTTCACCAGCAGGACGTGGCCGTCATGCTCCAGCCAGTAAGCGGTTCCGCTGCGCGACGGGCGCGGCTTCTTCCTCGCTCTGGCCGGGAAGAGCTCCGGCTCGCCCGCGGCGCGGGCGGCGCAGAAGGGCGCCAGCGGGCAGCGCCCGCATGCCGGCGCGCGAGGCGTGCAGATGGTCGCGCCCAGGTCCATCATCGCCTGGGCGAAATCGCCGCTCGGCCCTTCCGGCGTGAGCGCGTCGGCGAGCGAGCGGATACGCTCCCGAGCGCCCGGCAGAGGCTCGGGCACCGCGAACAGGCGCGCGACGACCCGCTCCACGTTGGAATCGACCACCACCGCCCGTCGCCCGAAGGCGATCGCCGCGATCGCCGCGGCGGTGTAGCGGCCGATGCCGGGCAGCTTGGCCAGCTCCGCCTCGCTGTCCGGAAGGCGGCCCTCATGCTCGCGCGCCACCATCCGCGCGCAGGCGATGAGGTTGCGCGCCCGGGCATAATAGCCGAGGCCGGCCCAGGCGCGCATCACCTCCTCGTCCGCGGCCCCGGCAAGGGCCTCGACCGTCGGCCAGCGCGACGTGAACGCCTCGAAATAGGGTTTCACGGCCGCGACCGTGGTCTGCTGCAGCATCACTTCGGACAGCCAGACCCGATACGGGTCGGGCCGCTTGCCCGGCAGGGAGCGCCAGGGAAGCCGCCTTTTATCCACAGCATACCAGCCGAGCAGGGCATTTGATGCATCGACGCGCATGCTGCGGCTATGGCATGCTCCGTCCCATGGTCAAACCGGTCGGGAAGGGCAGCAGGGCGGCCGCGGAGGCGCCGCGTTCGAAGCGCGCGCGCGCCGTTTCGGACATGCTGCCCGCGGCCGGCGGCGCCGCCTTCCGCCGCTTCGGCTTCGTCCAGTCCTCCATCGTCAGCCGCTGGAGCGAGATCGTCGGCGAGCGCTACGACCGCGTCTCCTCCCCCGAATCGATCCGTTTCCCGCACGGCACCCGCTCGAAGGGCGTTCTGACCCTGGTGGTGGAGGGCGCGCACGGGCCGATGATGCAGCATGTCGCGCCGGTGATCATCGAACGGGTGAACCGCTTCTTCGGCTATCCCGCGGTGGAGCGGGTGACGTTCCGCCAGGGCCGCGTTACCCCGCCCGTCGCTCGCCCGGCCGCACCGGCGGCGCCC
>DASVVP010000074.1:0-1750 GCA_036386495.1 Allosphingosinicella sp. | reverse complement strand
TCGGCACTCGCGAGCGCCCATGAGAATGTCCTCCCGCTCGCCGTAGACCTGTCGCGCCCGCTCGACCCGGCCGCCTTGCCCGAACGGCTCGACGCCGTCGTATGGCTCGCCCAGTCGAACCGGTTCCGCGACTTCCCCGAGGGCGCGGACGACATGTTCCAGGTCAACCTCGCCCAGCTCCACGGGATGCTCGAACAGGCGCGCAGGGCCGGCGCAAGGCGCTTCGTCTACGCCTCGACCGGAAGCGTCTATGCGCCCTCCGGTTCGCCGCTGACCGAGGACAGCCCGACCGGCCGCGCCGGCGAACTCGGCTTCTATGCCGCGAGCCGCCTCGCCGCGGAGCTGCTGGTCGGGAGCTACAAGGATGTGATGGACGTCTCGATCCTGCGCTTCTTCTTCGTCTACGGACGCGGGCCCAAGCGCGACATGCTGATCCCCCGCCTGGTCGATACGGTGCGCGAGGGGAAGACGGTGACGCTTGCCGGCGAAGCTGGAATCCGGATCAATCCGCTGAACGCTCGCGACGCCGCGGCGGCGGTCGAGGCCGCGCTGTCGCTCAGTGGGGTCAACGTCGTCAACGTCGCCGGGCCCGAGATCCTTTCGATCCGCGACATTTGCGACGTTTCCGGCAAGGCCGCAGGCGTGGAGCCGGTCTACCAGACCCAGCCCGACGCAAGGCCGCAGGACGTCGTCGCCGACATTACCCGGATGAAAGCGCTGCTCGGAGCGCCCGCGATCGGCTTCCGCGAGGGGGTCTCAGACCTGCTCTGAGTCAGGCGGACTGGCGCGCCCGGTACCAGTCGAGCGTCTCCCTGAGGCCGTCCTCGAACGGGGTCAGGTTGAACTCGATCATGCCGCGCAGCTTGGCGTTGCTCGCATTGTGGCAGAACACGTCCGACGGGCGGCCGGGCTTGCGCGCGATCTCGCCGTCATAATCCATCAGCCGGCAGATCATCGGCACCAGCTCGCCGACGGTGACCTGATTGTCCGTCGAGACGTTTACCGAATCGCCGCGCGGCATCGCCTCGTAGAGCCTCAGCACCGCGTCGACCGTGTCCCGGACGTGGATGAAGTCGCGGCTCTGGAGGCCGTCGCCATGGATTTCGGGCGTCGCGCCGTTCAGGATCCGCCACGCCGTCAGCGGCACGATCGCCGCGAGCGCGCCGCTGCAATTCTGACGCGGGCCGTAATTGTTGAAGGGCCGGATGATGAACGCATCGAGGCCGAACATTCGCACATAGCTCTCGACCGCATGGTCGGCCGCCGCCTTGCCCGCCGCATAAGTGGTGGTCGGGTGGTGCGGGTGCTTCTCGTCCATCGGCTCGTAGACCGCGCTTCCGTAGACCTCGGACGTCGAGAAATGGACGAGCGTCTCGAACCGCCCGCGGCGCTGCTGCTCGAGCAGGTTGAGGGCGATCGCGACGTTGGTCGAGAAGGCGTTGGCGGGGTTGAGGAAGGAATAATTCAGCGCCTTGGTCGCGCAGTTGAACACGACGTCGATGTCGTGCGCGTCGAAGATATATTCGATGCTCGTCGCGAACTCGGCGTCGTCCTTGTAGAACACGCAGCGCCCCGTCGCCATCGCGTCGGCGAGGTTCGCCTCGCAGCCGACGAAGAGGTTGTCGATGACGATCACCTCGGCCGCGCCGTCGGCGAGCAGGCGATCGACGAGATGGCTGCCGATGAACCCGGCGCCGCCGGTCACCAGGATTCGCTTGTTCCGCAGCGAAGGACGCAACGTCATGCTCAT
>DASVVP010000073.1:0-73937 GCA_036386495.1 Allosphingosinicella sp. | reverse complement strand
CGTCGTCGTCGGGCTGCTGCTAGGAGCGCTCCTCCCCTATCTGTTCGGGGCGATGGGCATGACCGCGGTCGGCCGCGCGGCCGGCAATGTCGTCATCGACGTGCGCGAGCAGTTCCGCTCGAATCCCGGCATCATGGAGGGCACCAGCCGTCCCAATTACGCCCGCACCGTCGATCTCGTCACCAAGGCGGCGATCCGCGAGATGATCCTGCCCTCGCTGCTGCCGGTCCTGGCCCCGATCGCGGTCTTCTTCGGCATCTCGGCGATCGCCGGGCGCGAGCAGGGCTTCGCGGCGCTCGGCGCCCTGCTGCTCGGCGTCATCGTCTCGGGCTTGTTCGTCGCCATCTCGATGACCTCGGGCGGCGGCGCCTGGGACAATGCCAAGAAATATATCGAGGACGGCAATCACGGCGGCAAGGGCTCGGAGGCCCACAAGGCCGCGGTGACCGGCGACACGGTCGGCGACCCCTACAAGGACACCGCCGGCCCCGCCGTGAACCCGATGATCAAGATCACCAACATCGTTGCCCTGCTGCTGCTGGCGGCGCTGGCGGCGGGGGGCGCCTGACGCCCAAGACTAAGCGCGAGATTGCGAAGCGATCTCCCGCTTAGGCGCGGAGAAGCGGAAGGCCTGTCCTGAGCCTGCCGAAGGGCCGGACGGCGGGCGGCCGAGCCCGCGCTCGGCCGACCCGACCGACGGCGCGATGCCGCCCTCGCACCGCCGGGAGGTGAACTCATCTGAGGTTTCTATTGGCCGGGAGTGGCCTGGACTGCTTCAGCGCAGCGTCGCGAAAGGCGGACGTCGCCATATCTCTGAAGGAGCGGCTGGTCCTGCTAGTCCGCGCCCAGCACCCATGGGAACAGGATTGCGCTGGCAGTCGGCGCATGCTCTTGATTTCCCTATGCCCGACCCCGAACCGGTGCCGATCTACGATCAGGCTGCGCTTGTCGCGGCAATCACCACGGGCACGCTTGCATCCTTCCTGAAGGACGCCTTCCACGCGCTCGATGAAGCTGACTGGACCACGTTTATTGCCAACGCGGCAGCGGCGCACAATGCTGGGGATATCGACGTCCTTGCGGCGTTCGCGGAGTTGCCCGAAGGCCGGTTGGGGTATGCCCCGCAGATATTCCTCGAGAATGTCATCCCGCTGCTGGCAACCGACCTGCCGCCGCTGACCGGATTGTACGAGGCGCTGACCGCGCGACAGCTGAATGACGGCATCGGGCATTACGTGCTGACCGGCATCGCCGGCTGGTGCGAGGCCGATTCGACCCGTCCGATGGCGCTGGCCGATGCGGCGAAAGCGGGTACCGCACCGGCGTCGTTGCTGCGCGTCGCGCTGTTGGCTGGTCTGAAGAACGACCGTGCGGTGTTCTTGCCGGTTGCAATCGATATGATCGCGAAGGGCACGCCTGAGACGCAGGCGACCGCGATCGATGTCGTCGGGCGCTTTGACGCATTCTCAGCAACCGAGTTGTCGGCGGTGGTCACCGCGCTGGAAGCGGCGCTCGCCACGGCGGCCAGCGATGCGGTCGCCGCCCCGTTGCGCTCGTTACTCATCATCGCGAAGCGGACGCCGGCCAACAGTGCCGTGGGAGTCCGGGCGATTGCGGCGGTGGCGACATCAGCGGATGCCGGCATTCGCGAGACAATCGCCGCGGAACTCATGGCCGGTACCGCCAAGCTCGAGCCCAGGCTTGCCGACGCGGCCTATTACCTGCTCGCGAGCACCGAAGCCGATGAGATCGGTTCGATCAACGCGATCGATCAACTCATTGCCCATGATCTGAAAAGCCCACGCATTGACGCCGCTCGATCGTTGCTCGACGAGTTGCTCGCGCGGCGGGTCGCGACGATGAAGCAGTTCGATTCAACGACGCGCGCCTTGCTAACCGGCGATCCGCTAGTGCGCGCAGAAATTGTCGTGCGCTGGCTACGGTCAGAAAAGCTAGGACTGTTTTTGGCCGTCCACGATCTATGCAGCGGGTTTGGCGAGGATGCGACCCGGTTCGAGCTCGACTTCGCGACCGCGACCCAGCTCGAGGCCGAACGAATGGCGCGGCGGTGTTGCGCGTTGCTAATGGTCTTTCCGGAGACGATCGCGTCAATTCTGGCAAGCCTCTTGCGCACCGGCCCTGCTGCAGCATTCCCTGTGGTTGAGCGCCTACTATTTGACCCGCTGCTGATCAATTACTGGCACGGTGCGCGCGCTTACCTCGAGACCGCAGCGACCGGTGCGCCAGCGCCAATGGCGGATGTCCTCGCCCGCGTGTTGAAGCGCCACGACGACTATAAGGCTGGCATTGAGGGCGTCGGCGGCCTGCGCGAACTCCGTCCATCCCAGCACCACCGCTTCTTGGTCGCGACCAAGAAGCGCGACGAGGAGCGCGCGATCGGCAAGGCGGCGCAGAAGGAGTCGATATTTGCGGAGATTTTCCCAACTTCGCTCCTTCTCTACGGGGACAGTGTGATCTTCGACTATCATGCCGAGCCGGGAAAAAGCCTACGGCAGGAATCGCCAATGCAGACTCATGAGTTCTCACACGAGCTGCCGCGGGTCGACGTCATCGACCCGTTCTGGTCATGGTATCAGCGCCAGCAGCTGCTGCGAGGCGAGCCGGACGAATGATCCCGATCGTCCGCGAATTCTTTCGGGGGTTGCGCGAGCGCGGCGAACTCGACGTCATTATCCCCGAGCTGCTGACCGCGATGGGCTATGAAGTGATCTCGCGGCCGATGATCGGCACGCGGCAATATGGGGCCGATGTCGCCGCGATCGGCACGGATGATGACGGCGTGCGGAAGCTGTTCCTGTTCGTCATCAAGAAGGGCGACCTCACCCGCGACGAATGGGACATCTCGCCGCAGGCGGTGCGGCCCTCCCTGAATGAGGTTCGCGACGCTTACCTCTCCGGTGTGGCTCCCACTCACAAGGGAATGCCGGTCGTTGTGGTCATCACGATCGGCGGGATCGTCGCCGAGAATATCCAGCGGCTGGTCAATGGCTACATGGAAGCCGAGTCCAAGGCCGGAATCGAGTTCCGACTGTGGAGCGGCGACACCCTGACGGGCAAGGTGGTCGACGGCGCGCTACGTGAGGAAGTGTTTCCGCCAGCACTCAGAACCCTGCTCCGACGCGCGGCCGCCTTGGTCGATGAGCCTGAGGCCGCCTTCGCGCAGTTCGCGCAGCTCGTCACCGAAGTCGCCGGCGATGATAAGCAGGACGCAGTCTCGCGTACACGAATCCTCTATCTTGCACTCTGGATCCTGACCGTGTGGGCGCGTGAGGCCGATAACCTCGAAGCGGCGTATAGCGCGAGCGAGCTCGTTGTCTTGCGGGCCTGGGCATTGCTCGCGCCGACGATCGCCAGAGACCGCAGCCCGAAGAAGGTCGCTGGGCACAGCTTCTTCGAGATCGTCCAGCTTCACCTTACGATCTGGGAGGATCTCTATGGCGCGAAGGTCCTGCCGCACGCGGCGAGCCGTCATGCGCTGAGCTATGCGGCCTGGTCACAGGAATCGCTCGACATCAACCTCGCCCTGTTCAAGACGATCGGTCGAATCGCGATGGGCGGACTTTGGTATGCGTGGCTGACCATCCTCGACGGTGACAGGCCAATTCCGCTCGACAAGCCGGATAAGCGTCTGGAGGCCGTGGCGATAGCCCTCGCCGGAATGATCGACGCTAACCCGACCCTCTATACACCGGCGTGCGAGGACCAGGGGATCGATATAGCGCTGGCTCTGATGCTGCTGGCGATCATACCCGCTACGCGCAACCACGCAGCGCACTGGGTGTCGCAGATGACCCGGGCAATCATCACCTGCTATTATCGCGGCAGCCGCTACCCGGTGATCGAGACCGACTATGCGACCTTGATCCGGCTTCCGCAGGAACGCGACGACAAGCTACGCAAGGAACTGACCTCAGCTAGCATTATCCAGCCGCTACTGGCTGCGTTCGCGCACGGATTCGGCGAACGCGAGGCGATCGAGGAACTGGACGAATTCCAGCGCGATGACCTCGCCCATGCCAATTATCAGATTTGGGTGCCGAACGCGCGCAGCGAAGCGGCAATCTGGCTCGGCCGCCGCAACGGCTCCGCAATGGGTGGCCTCAAAATCGGAAGCGACGGGGAGCCGGTGATGAGCGCACTTCGTCGCGAGACCGAGCAGAACACTGCTTATACCGATCTCTCGGCAATCAAGCTCCATCATTGGCCAGTGCTGTTGCTCGCCTGCCGGTTCTACCGTCTGCCCCCGCCCCCGCAGCTATGGCTGCCGCTCGTCGAGGCACTGGGGGTGACCGGCTCGACGGACAGGGTTGCCTGGCGGTCCGCCGGCCCCAGATCGCTAGGCGGTCGAAAGCGGGTCTACGGCCGCCTCCTGCGCTCGGTGTCATTTGTGGCGATTTTGAACTCCACGAATTTGTAACTGGGCGGCTGAAATTAGCGGAAAGCGGGCCGCACGTACGACACTCCAACACTCCTGCTTCGCTTCCCTGTGCCCAAGCGCCGAGACGCGGGCGCGGGCGCGGGCGCGGGCGCGGGCGAAATCAAGATCAACATGAGGCTAGATCTCTCAGTCGCAACTTAGAAGGCGTAATTACAAACGCCGTGCTTCCGGGGACATTCCAAGCTGTCCTCGGTCTGTTCTTTTCGCTTGCCTCTCCCGCCGCTTTGTGCCATGCTCCGTATCGGCTCTTTCCGGCCACGCTCATTGAACCGTCTACTCCCGGTCCGACCCGCCGGTCGCTCGCGGCGCGTTTGGTGAGACCTTCGTGTGACCTTTGGCAGTTCGCGCCGCGTTTTAGTGTGACCGGCATGTGACCTTTGGCCTTTGGCACCGCGCGCGGGTTGGTGCGACAACCGTGACCCCCTCGCCTCGCGCCCGCCGCGCCTTCCCTTTTTCTCACCCTGCCGCTAAGGCTCCCCGACCTCACAGCAGGCAAGGATTTGAATGGCCAAGGAAGAACTTCTCGAGATGCGCGGGCAGGTCGTCGAGCTGCTGCCCAACGCGATGTTCCGCGTCCGCCTCGAAAACGACCACGAGATCCTCGGCCATACCGCCGGCAAGATGCGCAAGAACCGCATCCGCGTCCTCGTCGGCGACGAAGTGCTCGTCGAGCTGACGCCCTACGACCTGACCAAGGGTCGGATCACCTATCGCTTCAAGTGACTTCCTTCGATACGGGCCTTCACGGGGACCCCATGAAAGTACTACTTTCATGGGAACCCCTTCACGGGGACCCCATGAAAGTACTACTTTCATGGGAACCCTCCCAGGCTCAGTCCCTACTCAGGATGAGCGGAATGAAACAGACGCCCGCTCATCCTGAGTAGCCGTTGAGCTTGGCGAAATGGCGTATCGAAGGATGCGGCTCGTCCTCGCCTCGGCCAGCCCGCGACGCCTCGAGCTGCTCGCGCGGATCGGCGTGGTTCCGGACGAGGTCGCGCCCGCCGAGATCGACGAGGCGCCGCGGAAGGGCGAGCTTCCCGCGCAATATGCCTGCCGGATGGCGGCGGAGAAAGCGGCGGCGGTCGCGCGGCCGGGGGCGCTGGTGCTCGCCGCCGACACGGTGGTCGCGGCCGGGCGCCGCATCCTTCCCAAGGCGGAAGACGAGGACACCGCCGCCGCCGCGCTGGCTCTGCTTTCCGGCCGCCGCCACCGCGTCCTCTCCGCCGTCACCCTGGTCGACCCCGCGGGCCAAGCGCGCCACCGCCTGTCGACCAGCATCGTCGCCTTCAAGCGGCTGTCGGCCGAAGAGATCGCCGCCTATCTCGCCTCGGGCGAATGGCGCGGCAAAGCGGGCGGCTATGCGATTCAGGGTCGGGCCGAGGCGCTGGTGCGGATGATCTCCGGAAGCCATAGCGGGGTCGTCGGCCTGCCGCTCTACGAGACGCGCGCTCTGCTTCGCGCCGCCGGCTTTCCGCTTGGCTGAGTGGCTCTACGAGGAGGGGATCGGCGAGAGCCGCGCCGTCCTGCTCGAGGGCGACGACATCCTCGAAGCCGCGATCGAGCTTCCCGACACGCTCCGGGTCGGCACGGTCGCCGAGGCGCGGCTAGCGAAGATCCTCGTCCCGGCAGGGCGGGGCGTGGTGGTCGTCGACGGCAGGGAGGCGATGCTGGAGCCGCTCTCCCCGTCTCTCACCGAGGGACAGAAGCTGCGGATCGAGATCGTCCGCGAGGGTGTCGCCGAGCCGGGCCGGCCGAAGCTCCCGAAAGCGCGGCTCAGCGAAGAGGAGCCGCGGCCGGGGTTGAGCTTGCTCGAACGGCTGGGCGCACCCTCGGTCCATCGGGCGCAGGGGCCCGATCGCTTCGAGCAGGCTGGCTGGTCCGAGCTGCTCGAGGAGGCGCTGACCGGCGAGATTTCCTTCGCGGGCGGTGCGCTGCGGATGAGCCTGACTCCCGCAATGACCCTGTTCGACGTCGACGGCGGCCTGCCTCCCGCCGCGCTCGCCTGCGCCGGGGCGGCCGCGGCGGCACGCGCGATCCGCCGCTTCGGCATCGGCGGCTCGATCGGGATCGACCTCCCCACGCTCTCCGGCAAGGCCGAGCGCCAGGCGGCGGCCGCTTCGTTGGACGCATTGCTGCCGCAGCCGTTCGAGCGCACCGCCGTCAACGGCTTCGGCTTCCTCCAGGTCGTCCGCAGGCGCGAGCGGCCTTCGCTCCCGGAGATCCTCCAGGGCGACCGCGTCGGCGCCGCCGCGCGAGCGCTGCTCCGCCGGGCCGAGCGCACGCCGGGCGCGGGCGAGCGGACGATCCGGGCCGCACCGGCGATCGTCGCCCGGATCGAGGCCGAGGCGGGCTGGACGGAGGAGCTCTCCCGTCGGATCGGAGCGCCCCTGCGGTTGCGGGCCGACCCCTCGCTTCCCATCTCCGGCGGCGATGTCCAGAGCGCCCACAGCTGAGCCGCGCCGCCGCGCGAGCGCCTGCCCGGTCTGCGGAAAGCCGCCCTCGCCCGAGCGCGCGCCCTTCTGCTCGCAGGGCTGCCGCGACCGCGACCTCTTGAACTGGCTCGGCGATTCCTATCGCGTTCCCGGCCCGCCTGCGGGGCTGGACAGCGAACCTTGAGCCCCTCTATAGGCGCACGACTTTCCGCCCGCCGGAAACGCCCAGGTAGCTCAGTTGGTAGAGCACGTGACTGAAAATCACGGTGTCGGTGGTTCGATTCCGCCCCTGGGCACCATATTTGCCTCCGTCGCCCCGGCTCTCTGATTGCGCTATCGGCTCCGGCGAGGAGCAAACAGATGTTCGTCGCGGTCTATTGGTGGCGGGTCCATCCCGGCAAGGAAGAGCAGTTCCGGGCGGCCTGGCGGCGCGGGACGGAGCATATCACCCGCATCTACGGGAGCTACGGCTCGCGCCTCCATCGCGAGCGCGACGGGCGCTTTGTCGCTTATGCCGAATGGCCGGACGAGGAGAGCTGGCAAAGGGCGTTCGACGCCAGGATGGCCTATGACGATCCGGAGACGCGCTCCGCTTTCGTCGACGCGATCGCCGAGACGCCGCCGGGCAACTTGCCGGCCTTCACGATGACGCTCACCGACGACCTGCTGACGCTGCGCCGACCGCCTCAATAATCGCGCGAATAGCGCACGTTGACGTTGGTGCCGGTGTTCCCGGAGCCGAACTGCGAGATGACGCTGAGCGCCCGGCTGAGCGCGATCTCCAATTGGGTGGCGGTGAAGCCGCGGGCGTCGGTGATGATCTCCAGATAGATGTCGTCCGACAGATACATTCCGGCCGCAAGGGCGGTGCCGCGGCCCGTCGTCTGATCGGCGCCGAGAATACGCAGGCGGTCGATCCCGGTCGCCGAGCGCAGCCGGCCGAGGGGGTTGAGGCCGCCGCCCCCGCCGCCGCGCAGCGAATTGAGCGACGCGGCGACCTGGACCGCCTGCAACGCCGAGATTTCGGTCACCGAGCTTCCGAACAGGATGCGCGATACGATCTCGTCCTGCGGCAGGCCGGGGTTGGAGGAGAAGGCGATCTGCGGATTGTTCGCGGTCCCGTCGACGTTGATCACGATCTCGACGTCCTCGACATCGGCGACGGCGCGGATCGCGATCTGCGGATTGGGCGGCCGCGCCCCGGTGAAGGTGACGCGGCCCTCCTCCAGGTTGAAGCGCCGCCCGGCGACGCCCAAAGTGCCGCGGATCAGCTCGACCTGGCCGACGATGCTCGGCGTCGTCGACGTGCCCTGGACGCGAAGGTCGGTGCTCCACTCCGATTCGATCCCCATCCCCGAGACGAAGACGCGATTGTCGGCGCGGACGCGCAGGTCGAGCCGCCAGCTGCTCGGCGCCCCGCCCGCCTCGGCCTGCGCGTTCGGATCCGGGATCGGCTCGCCGCGGCGGCGCACGCCGGCGAGCTGGCGGACCTCGGCGGCGGCCTGACGGACGATCTGGTAGCGGACTTCGGGCAGCTCCAGCTCGCCGGCGATCAGCGCGCCGCTGGCACGGCTGTTGGTCACCCTGATCTCGCCCGTAGCGGTGGCGCCGATGTCGTCGGAGCGGGCGAGCTGCGCGTCCTGGAAGCGGAAGCGGAGGTCCATCGGGAAGCCCGACGCCGCGGCGAGGCCGATCGTGCCGGAGCCGTGAATGGTGCCCTCGCCGGCGCGGCCGGTGAGGCTGACGATCTCGAGCTGCGACGCGCTGAACCGGCCCTGGACGGCGAGGTTGGTGATCCGGGTGCCGTATTGCTCGTTGACGTAGGCGAGGTTGTTCGAGCGCACGACCCCGGCAAACTGCGGAGCCTGGACGCGGCCCGAGAAGTCGGCGCCGACCGCGATCGGGCCCGACAGCTGGTGCCCGGCGATGCCGGCGAGCGAGAGCAGCACGTCGGCCGGGCCATTATAGCGGATGCCGCCCTGGAGCGGGGCCGCGAACAGGCGGGTCGACCAGCTCCCCGCGGCCGGGCCGAGCGGCTGGAGACGGACCTGGACGCGGCCGATCAGGGCGCCGCCGCGCCGGATCGCCGCCGCGAGCTGCCCGCCTTCGGGGACGAGGCTGCCGGCGACCGCCAGGTCGACAGCTTCGGATCGGGTGGCGATGCCGCTGCGGGTGAAGCCGGCGATGTTGAGCCGTGCTTCGGCGCGCGGGAAGGCCGCACCCGCCGGCAGCGCGAAGTCGAGGCTGCCGGTGGCGCGGCCGCCAATGCCGAGACCGGGCGAGAAGGCGTTGACGATCGACAGATCGAGATTGTCGAGCCGCGACTGCACCACAAGGCCGCCGGCGCCGTAGCGGCCGGCGAGACGGACATTGCCCTGCGGGAACATGATCGTGGTCGGCGCCAGCTGCCAGTCGCCGCCGACCTTGGCGATCTCGGCCGGCCGGGCGAGCCGGAAGGCCAGGCCGTTGACCGTGCCCTGCATCGCCGCGCGGATGTGGTTCGGAGTCAAAGCGGCGTTGACGCCGACGCGGAACGGCACCGCGTTGGTACCGTGCGCGAAGATTTGCGCCGTGCCGGTGCCGCCGCGATAATTGATCCGCGCCCGGGCCGTCTCGAGCGACAACTGGCCGCTCCTCAGCCCCGCCACCTGGACGTCGCCGACGATCGAGGGGGCCTCGGGATAGAGCACCACCGTCGCCTGGACGATCGCGCGCTGGATCGTCGTCGGGACGTCGCCCGGGATCTGTGCGCCGTTGGCGGTCGCGGCGACCTCGATGCGCTGGTAGCGGCCCTCGGCGCCGAGCCGGGCTTCGCCTTCGATGCCTTGGCCGGACATGCTGAGCGTCCCGATCCACGGCCCGGCCGGCGACTGGGTGACTCGCCCGCTGAAGGTGACTCCGGCGATGGTCAGCTGGTTGATCTGGAGGGTGAGCGGGCCGCGCCGGGTGAGCGCCACCACGTCGGCGGTGAAGGGCCCGTAAGCGGACTCGCCGGTCGCCCTGATCGCCCAGCCCTGGGCCGTGCTTCGGACGGTCGCATTGACGTTCCTGAGGCCGAATCCGAGCCCCGGATTGGCCGCCTGGAGCTGGACCTGGGGCGCGGCCTGGGTGCCGGTGATGCGGACGCTGAGCGGCCCATAGGCGCTGCTGTTGCCGCGCAGGCGGAAGTCTATGCGGCCGCTGGGCCAGTATGTGCCTTCGCCGCCGGTGATCCTGAGCTGCGGCGATGTCAGCCGGATGCCGTCGAGGCGGATCACGCCCGCCGGGTCGAGCGCGAGGTTGGCGCTGATCGTGGCGACGCCGCCGAGGAAATCGCGCACCGCTGCATTGTCGATCTGCCGGGTGCGGGCGATGAAGCGGCCGCGAATGCCGAAACCGCGGGCGTTGCTGACGACATCGAGATCGGTGGTGACGTCGATCAGGCCGACGCCCTCGATCCGGTAATTGTTGACGCGCCCCTGCAGCCCGATTCGATAAACCCCGCGGGCGAGATCGAAGGCGATCGCGGCCGTCCCGGCGAGCCGGTCGGAGCGGATGCGAATATTGTCGGAGACGATCTGCGAGCCGCTGATCGCGAGATCGCCGGCGAGCTGGACGTTGGTGAGCAGCCCGCCCAGCGCGGGATCGAGGCCGAGGATGCGCTCGGCCGTAGCCGAGAGCGGCACGACGATGCGGTCGTCGCGGACCTGGGCACGGCCGCGCGCGCGCAGCCCCTCGATGACCGTGGTGCCGAAGCCGAGGCTCGCCGCGCGCAGGTCGTAGCCCACGAACGGCCTGTGCATCTCGCCGTCGAGCAGCAGCGACAGCCTGAGGTCGCGGCCGCGCAGGTTGGGCGCCAGGGCGCCGGGCTCGATCACCCGCGCCGCGACCTGGAAGCCTTCGAATCGGTTGCGGCCGAGATCGAGGATGCCTTGCGCGCTGATCGCCGCGGCGCGGCTGTTGGCGGTCAGCCTGAGATCGGCGCGGCGATTCTCCCAGGTCGTCCGCAGGTTCACCATCGTCAGCGGCGCCACCAGCCGCTGCGCCTGGCCGGCGAGGACGAGATCGAGCCGCATCGGGCCGGAGATGGTGTAGACCCCCTCGCGCGCCTGCACCGCGATGTTGGCGAAGGACTGGCCGCCGAGCGCCGCGCGGAAACGGCCGTTCCACGCGTCCCAGTTGCCGCGCCCCTCGAGATGCGCGTCCACCGAGCGGTTGAGCCCGGTCAGGCCGGCGATGAAACCGTCGGCCGGCCCGCGCGCGAGCAAGGCGAGGTCGAGCCGGTTCTGCGCGGGCACCGAATCGATGCGCATGATCAGCCGGTCGCCGCCCGTCGTCCGCGCAGTGCGGATCGTGCCGAGATTGAGCCCGACCTGCGCACGGCCGTCGTCGATCCGGATCGTGCTCTCGACACTCATCACATGCGGCCGTCCGCTCACCGCCGGATCGACGATGAGCTGGCCGAAGTGAAGCCGGCCGACGTCGACGTCTATGTCGGGGAGGAGCGGCGCATTGGGATCGCCGGGATTGAACACGGGCAGGCGCATCAGCCGCGCGCGCGGGATGTCGAGCTCCTTGATGTCGATATGGTTGCGGAAATAGGCGAGGGGGCGATAGTCGACATGCGCCACCGGTGCGTAGAAGAAGGTCCCGCGCGGGTCTCTCAGAACCAGATCGTGGATGGTGAGGTCGCCGAAGATCGAGCCTTCGATCCGCCCGATATCGATGTCGAGCCCCGAGGCGGTTTCGAGATTGTTGATCTGGCGGACGATGTAGCGCCGCCCCGGATCGGTATTCAGCCAGATCAGGAAGGCGACGATCAGGACGACGAGGACGGCGACCGCGACGCCCATCCATTTGGCGACGCTGCGGGCGACGTCGCGCTTGCGGCGGCGGCGGCGCGCCTCGGCGATGGGCTCGTCGGCGAGGATGGGCGGCTCGCTCGCCATCAGAACGCCTGCCCGATCGACATGTAGACTGCGATGCGGCCCTCGCCCTGGCGGCGGCCAAGCGGAGTAGCGACGTCGACCCTCAGCGGCCCGAAATTGGTGTAGACGCGGCCGCCGATGCCGACTCCGAAGCGCAAGTTGGAGAAGTCCGGATACTGGCGCTCATAGACCTGACCGGCATCGACGAAGCCGACCACCCCGTAATTGCCGAAGCGGTAGCGGCCTTCGATCGCGAACTCGTTGAGGCTGCGCCCGCCCAGCGGCACCGCGATCGTGGCCGGGTGGCGATCGGGATGCTCGGGGTCGAAGTCCGGATTGGCGCGAATCTCGCGCGGCCCGAGCTGCTGATAGCCGAAGCCGCGCACCGAGCCGCCGCCGCCGGCATAGAGTCGCCGCGAGGGCGCCAGCTCGTCGCGCTCGATCCCGTAGATCGAGCCGATCCGGACGCGGCCGGCGATGACGAGATTGTCGCGCACCGGATAGTAAGCGCTCGCATCGAACAGGTTGCGGACATAGCGGTCGAAGCCGTTCTGGAGCGAGGCTTCGGGGTTGACGCGCGCCGCGAGACGGAAACCGCGGGTCGGGTCGAGCAGGCTGTTCGAACGGTCGTAGCCAAGCTGACCGATCAGGCCGCCGATGAAGTAAGCGTCGCCGAGCGACAGGTTCGGTTCGCCGAAGCGGCTCTCGTTGGTCGCGAGCAATTCGGCGCCGAACGCATAGGTCCAGACTTTTTGCCAGATCGGCGTCGATTCGCGGGTGACGAGCCCGTAGAGGCGCGTCGTATAGCCGCGGAAGGCGGCATAATCGCGCCGCCCGGCCTCGAACTGGAGCAGAAGGGCGCGGTCGCGCTGGTTCCAGTTGTTGCGGCGGAAGCGGGCGTTGACCGACTGCTCCTGGGTGCCCGCCACCGCGGCCAGGCGCAGCGAGCCTTCGGGCCGGAACAGGTTGCGGTGCTCCCAGGCGCCTTCGAGGCGGAACCCCTCGCCGGTCGAGAAGCCGGCGCTGGCGTCGAGCGACCGGGCCGGCCCCGCATCCTGGTGGACGAGGATGTTGACATATTCGGCGCCATCCTCGGCGAATTCCCCGGTGCGGACCGCCTCGGCCGACACGCTGCGGAACAGCCGCGTCGCGACCATCGCCTCGCGCAGGTCGTCGACGCGGCGGCGGTCGTAGAGGTCGCCGCGCTCGAAGCGGGCGAGGACCCCGACATGCCTCGGGCCGAAGGCGAGCGTGCCGTCGGTGGTGAAGCCGGCGAAGCGCGCGCGGGGACCGGGATTGAGCGGCAGCGTATAGTCGCCCGCGCCCGTCTCCGGATCGAGGAGGATGTCGCGGATGCCGATCTCGGGGAAGGGATAGCCCTGCTGAGGCAGGCGCAGCAGCACGTTGGCTTCGGCCGCCTCCACGTCGATGGCGATGATCGGGTGCCCGGTGGTGAGCGGCAGCGCCTCGCGGGCGAGATCGGGCGGCTCGGTCGCCGGGCCGTCGATCCGGATCTCGCCGAAATTGTAGCGCTGGCCGGGCACGGCGCTGATCACCACCCGCAGCGACGGCGGCTCGTCGCCCTGCCCAGGCACCTGCTCGATCGCGTGGGCGGCGACGGCGTCGTAATAGCCTTCGGAGCGGAGCAGCCGGATCGCCAGCGCTTCGTCCTCGCGGGCGCGGGCGACGACCATGGCGCCGTTCACCGCCTCGCCGCGCGCGTCCTGAAGCGCCGAGAGGTCTCGGAACCGGCCGGCGAGGCCGATCTCGTCCATACCCTCTACGACGAGCGTGTAGCGCACAGTCGCGGCGCGCTCGCTGTCCTGGGCGGCGCCGGCTTCGGAGATGGGCTCCGCCTCGAAGGCGGAAAGGGGCGGCAGCGGCTCGGCCAGCGCCGGATCGCCGAGCGGCGCGTTCTCGTCGACCGGGCCGGGCACCGGCGGAAAGGGCGGGGCGTTGGGATCGACCGGCTCGAGGGGCTCCAGCGGCTGCGTCAAAGCGGGGTCGAGCGCCGGCAGCGCTTCTTCGAACTGGGAATCGGGAACGATAGGACCCGTCGGAGCGGGCGACGGCGCGGGGGTGTCGGCGGTGCGCGAAGTCGGCTGGGCGCCGGCACTCGTCGCAAAAGCGAGCGCGCCCCACGCGACGGCCGCCAACAAGAGCCCGGTCTTGGTCAAACACACCCCACCCGCAAGGAGAGCCGGGCACCTTTGCGCAACAACGGCCGGAAAATAAAGGTCTTATTTCAACGCGACCCGCCCCTTGCGCCTCCTCCGGCGGGGATTACCGGGCGCGCGCCGTCGCCGACGATGGCGAAGCCCGACCAGTAATAAGGATGGGAGGTCTCGGGATCGTCCATCAGCGTCCGTTGCGCGCGGCGCAATGCCGTCGCCGTCGGCATGCCGGGCGAGGCCGTGAACAGGCCGGAGATCAGCCGCTTGGTGGCATCGAAATCGTCCGGCACCGGCCAGTGGCTGGCCACCACCGAGCGCCCGCCGGCGCCGACGAAGGCGCGCACCAGCCCGTCGAGCGCGAAGTCGCCGCCGCTGGTGATCCCCGCCTCCCTCGTCGCCGCGAGGCTGGCCCCGCCGGCGGTGTCGCAGGCCGACAGGATGACGAGATCGGCGTCGATCCTGAGGTCGAAAATCTCGGAGAAGGTGAGCAGGCCGTCGGAATCCGGCCCGCCGAAGGAGGTCAGCAGGGCCGGTCGTGCCGGGCATTCCTCGCGCGGCGCGCGAAGCAGGCCGTGGGTGGCGAAATGGACGATGCGGAAATCCGTAAGGTCGTCGCGCGCCTTGATCGCATCGTCGGTGAAGGCGGCGCCGGTGACCAGCTCGGCGTTGCGCGCATCGCCGCCCGCGAGAGCCTGGCGCGCCGTCACCAGCTCCTCGGCTGAGATTGGCCGCGCCCAGAGGGCCGGAGACCAGCTGCAGTCCGAGGCTGGGCCGACCCGCGCCGGCGTCGTGAAAAAGGCCTCGGCCGGAGCGTTCTCGCCGAAGCCGAGAAACTCCCGGGTCGCGCGCGACGGCGCGATCTGGCGGACGTCGCGGAAGGAGGGCGCGGAAACCGCGGTGCTGATGTCGCGGTCGCGGCCGAGCCAGGCGAGACCGGTAAGGTCGAACAGGCCTTCTTCGCCCCGCGCTGCGCGGGCGCGGTAGGCGGCGAGGCCCGCCTGTTCGGTCACCAGCAGGTTCGGCGGGAGGCGCAACATGGCCCCGTCGGGCTCGAAGACGAGGTGCCGAACCGCCGCCAGCTCGCTTTCGACCGGCGCGAACAGCCTGCGGTAGAGCGCGAAGGCGCGATCGACGTCGAACGGATAGGTCACCGTCCGCCCGTCCTCGACGACCGCGATCGTCTCGCGCAGCGCATCGACGTCGGCGTCGAGCGCGGCCGGCGTAGCGTCGATCCGCCAGGCCCGCGCGCCTGAGGGCGTCACCCAGATCGCATAGGCCGCGTCGCCGACGATCGTCATCTTGTAATAGGCCTCGTCGGGTCGGAGGAGGCGCTGGAGGTCCTGCAGGCTCATCGCTCCGGTCGACACCGCGCGATAACGGGGAAACTCGGCGAGCCGCGCCTGCGTTGCCGTCTGGTCGCGTTCCAGCGTCGCGAGATTTGCCTGGAGGGCGGCCAGTTGCGCCGGATCCGCCGTCCCCGCTGCCCCGAGGCGCGCGATCTCGACCCTGGTCCGTTCGATGTCGCGGGTCAGCGAGACCGACTGGCGGAAGAGGCGCGCCGCCTCGTCGGAGCCGGCGCTGAGTTCGCGTGCCAGCACCGCCTGGGTCTGCGCAACCCCCGGCCGCAGCAGTATCTGGCTGGCGCGGAACATGTCGGCGACGGCCTCGGCGCTGGAGCCGTCGGCGGCGAGCAGCGCGAAATAGGGCGCGAGGGCGCGGCCCAGGGTCGGCGAAGCGTTGCCGCCGGCGATATTGGCGTCGACGATCTGGCGGTAAAGCGCCAGCGCCGGGGCGGTGCGGCCGGTGCGGGCGTAGAAACCGGCGAGCCGCGCCTGCGCCGCCAGCCAGGCGGCGGAGCCGGGATAGTTGGCGGCAAGCAGCGCGATCGCCTCCTGGTGGCGCCGCTCGGCGCCTCCCGGGTCGCCGCGGCCTTCGTCGATCGCGGCGAGCTCGCCGAGGATCTGGGCCTGCATCCACATCGTCGACGCGACTGTCCCGCCCCGGACCGAGACCAGCCGCGCGAGGGCGTCGGCGAGCGCCGGCTCGGCCTCGCCGGCGCGCCCTTCGATGCGGTGGATGGTGCCGCGCAGATGCTGCGCCTGCGCCTCGAGGATCGCCACCTTCTCCTCCGCCAGCAGAGCGCCCGCGGAAGCTTCGAGCGAGCGCGAGACGGGCCGGTCCCGATTGAGCCGCGCCGCCGTCGCCGCATCGACCGGCCGGGCGGCGGGCAACGCCCGCGCGCCCGGCGGCAACGGCCTGTCGAGCTCGGCCATCGCCTGCTCAGGCCGGAGCTGGTTCAGAAGGTGCATCGCCCGATAGTTCCGGAGCCGTCGCGCCAGGACCGGATCGTTGGCGACCAGCGGCGCTGCCTCGTCGAACAAGGCGTCGGCCTCCCCGAAGCTGTCGAGGTTCGAGCGCTGCAGCGCCTGGTTGACCAGAGCTTCGGCGCGGCTGGTCGGCGCGGCCTCGCCGCTCGTCAGGATCCCGAAAAATTCGGACGCCTCGGCATAGCTTCCCGCATTGTTGCGCCGATACGCCTCCTCGAGCGCGCGGCGCGGGTCGAGCGCCGCCGCCTGGGCCCGGGCGAAGGCGGCGGGGTCGCCCGCGCCCGTTGTCGCGACCGAGACCTGGCCCTCGACCGGCCGGTCGCCGACGATGGTGCGCAGCGCCAGTTGCAACGCGCTGTCGTAGCCGGCGAGGCCCTCGGCGGCGTAGAGGGTGTTGCCGCGCCTCAGCAGGTAGACGCGGTAGCCGGCGCCGCTCCCCGCCTGGCGGCAGTCGAGCGTCTCCACCGCCCCGAGGCCTTCGACCTCCGCCCGCGCCGCAGCCGCGCATTCGGCGTTGCGGATCGAGGCGAGCCGGGGGGCCGGGTCGCCGCGGCGCGCGCGCAAGGCGTAGAAGCGGCCGACCGCCGTCGCCGCATCCCTGCAGACGATCGCATAGCCGCGGTCGAACATGTCGGCGAGGGCGCGGTCGGCGGGCGCCACCTGCGCGGTGCAGACGATGCCCGGGCCGGAGCCGATCGGGAAGCTGTCCCGAAGGCTGATCGGCTGCGCCGAGGCCCCTCCGACCGCGAGCAGGACGCCGAGCCCGAGCAAGGAGGAGATGCGGATCATCTCACTCCTCCTCATCCTCGTCGTCGTCCGGATCGGCCCAGAAGGTCGAATCGGATCCGCTCGTCACCGGCTCCTCGATCAGCGGCCGCGCGCCGATCCCGCTCTCGTCGACCGGCTCGCCGGGCGGCGCCTGCGGCGGGATCGGGAAGTAGCCGAAGAAGAAGTCCGGCGTCGTGCCGCGGATGCCGCCGAACGGCGCGCCGCATTTGGGATTGTTGATCAGGCAGTCGTTGAACTCGGACTGGTCGGTATAGCCGGCCGAATTGCCGAAGCTGTAATCGACCTGGAAGAAGAAGGGGACGTTGCTGGTGAAGCTGCCGTCCGGATTGAGCCGGTTGCCGAAGGCGTAGACCGACGCCGGGGCGCCGCCGCTGGGATCGAGCGTGAGGCCGCCGGGACCGACGGTGATGCCGGCGAAGGCGGCGGGGGTGCCGCTGTTCTGGACGAACAGGGTCGTGCGCGGTGTCAGGGTGACTCCGTCCGCCTCGATCGCGCCCCGCTGCTGGTCGGCGCCGGGATTGTCCTCAAGCGCGTCGTCGCGCCCTGGGAAGTTCGGGTTGGCGGCCAGCTGAGCCAGCAGCGCCGGATCCGCGACCCAGATGTCGCCCGCGGCCACCGTCAGCGTGCCCGCCGGCGCGCCGGCCGCGCTGCGGACGCGGACGCTGCCGCCGGGCGTCGCGACTTCAAGCCGCGCTCCCGCGCTGATCCCGATCCGGTTGACGGCCCCGGCATTGCCGAGCAGCAGCGCACCGTCGACCCGCACCACGCCCGGGGTCACGATCTCGAAGGCGCGCGCCGCGGCGGCGCTCAGCGCGAGGTCGTGAACGAGGATGGCCGTGGACGGGCCTGCTCCCGCCGCTCCCGCCGGCGCGGTGACCCGGACGACATTGCCCTGGAGACGCCCCGCCTCGGCCTGGGTCAGTGTGTAGCCGGGCCCCTGCACGCCTCCGCCGAGGGTCGTCGCATTGGCGTTCGGCTGAACCTGGAGCGAAACGAGGTTGGTGCCCGCGTCACCGACGCTCCCGGCCGCCGTCACGTCGATGTCGGACGAGGTGACCGTGACGGACTGTGCGGTGGCCGGCGCCAGGAAGCGGGCGGTCCCGCCGGCCGTGACGGTGAGGGCGGTGGTGCCGTTGGTCGCCCCGAGCACGGCATTTCCCCCCGCCTGGATGTCGACGCCCGTCTGCCCCAAAACCGCGGTGCCGGCCGCGGCATCGTAATTCCCCGTCGTGATGGCGGTGAAACGAGCCGCGTCGATCGTCTGCAGAGCCGGTGGCCGTGCGGTGTGGGTCAGCGTGATCGCGTTGCGCGCGTTCAGCGTCAGCGCGCCCCCGATCAGCTGGCCGGCGGCGTCGGCGACGAGCCGGATCTGCCCGTCGCTCGAGAAGAGACCGGTGTTGAGCACGGTGACCGTGCCGCCGGGCAGCTGGATTTCGGACGCGGTGGGGACGGTCGGGGCGCCGGTCGCAGTCGCGGTCAGCGTCGCCGTGCCGATCCGGATCGGGCTGCGGTCGGCGATCACGCGCCAGCGGCCGAGCACGTTGAGGTTGCTCGCGTCGCCGGTCGCGATCGAAGTGGCGTTGAGGCTGCCGACGATGAGGCTGCCCGCCGGCCCGTTCGGAAGGGGCGCGGCGATGAGGGTGACGCCGCCGCCGCTGGCCGGGGCACGCAGGCCCGCGCCGCTCAAGCCGCCGGTCCCGTCGGCGGCGAGGTCGGCCTGTCCGGTGACGGTCACGGGAGCGCCGGTCGAATTGAGCGTCGCCGAACCCCCGGTGCCGTTTCCGCCCCCGCCGACGGGTGCGCCGGCGGCGCCGTTGCCGCCCAGGCCGAGCGCGGTGAACGCGACCGACGCGAAATCCGCGCGGCCCGTGGCCGCTCCGATGGGAGTACCTTCGACGGTCCCCGCGCCGATCATGCCGCCGGTCCCGTCGCCGCCGCGGCCGCCGGCAAGGCCGGCCCCGTCGCCGCCATTCCCGCCGATGCCGCGGCTCTGCGCGTTCACTGCCGCGAGTTGCAGCCGGCCGTTGCCGGCCTCGGCGGCGGCGCCGATCCTCCCTCCCGCGCCGTCGCCGCCGCGCCCGCCGGGCACGCCGCCGCCGCCCGAAGCACCGGTGCCGCCGAGACCGTCGGCGGCCAAAGTCGTCGCGGTTGCGGTCAGCGCGCCTTCGGTCGGGCCGCTATGCGCCACGACCCGCACCTCACCGCCGACGCCGTCGCCGCCGCGGCCTCCAGCGCCGACATTGGCGGTGCCCCCGGTGCCGCTCGCCCGCGCCTGGAGCGTGGAGGCGATCGCCACCCGCCCGTCGGTCGAATCGACCGCGGCGAGGCCGCCGCGCCCGGTGCCGCCCACCGCCGCCGAGCCGCCGGTGCCGTTCGCCGCGATCACCACCGGACCGCCGATATCGACCGTCGCGCCGTCCGCCACGACATGCGCCTCGCCCCCCTGCGCGCCTCCGCCGACATTGGCCGGACCGGAGAGGACATCGCCCCCGACCGCCGACGCGCTCACCATCGCGCTGCCGTCGATTCGCATTGTGCCCCCGACGAGCGCGTCGATGCGGCCGGTGCCGCCGGTGCCGTCGCCGCCATTGCCGGGCATCTCGCCGGTTCCGGTCGAGCCGATCCCCCGCGCGTCGACCTGGAGGGTGCCGCCGACATGGAGGTCCCCGCCGTTGAACGCGGACGCGCGGGCGGTGCCGCCGTTGCCGGGGCCGCCGACCGGGCGCGGCGCGCCGCCGTCGTCGCGCGCGCCGGTGCCGACCGAAGCGACGACCAGATTCCCAGCCACATCGATATTGCCCTTGTCCGCCTCGGCGACGGCGATGCCGCCGGTGCCGCGCCCGGAAGCGCCGACGGCGCTGACGCCGCCTTCGGCGGAGGCGTCGACCGTGGCATTGCCGGCGACGATGATCTGGCCGCCGCCCGTGGCGCGGATCACCGCCTCGCCGCCGGTGACATCGGCGCCGACGCCGAGATCGACCGGGTCCGGATTGGCCGCCGAGAGGGTCAAATTGCCGCCGACCGTCGCGACATAGCCTGCGTCCGCGGCGAGGCGCGCGCGCGCATAGCCGCTGAGGCTGACATCCTGCTGGAAGGCGAGCGTGCCGCCCCCGGTCCCGCCGGCAAGGAAGTCGGTCCGCGCGCGTCCGATGACGTCGGAGCTGAAAATGCCGCCGGTAATCTCGGCCGATGCGGCGGTGAGCACGTTCGGGACGGAATTGATGTCGGTGCCGTGCACGTCATGCCCCGCCGACAGTATGATCGCGCCGTTCTCGACTACGGCGCTGACCGCCGGATCGAAGCCGACGCTGCCCGAAAGGAGCATCGTGATCGGCGTCGCCTGAGGGGAGGCCACCATGTAGATGACGTGATTGTCGCCCGCCGCCCCGCTCGCCGGACCACCGGTCGAGCCGGTGTGGACGATCGGATTGGCCTGGGTCGATCCGGCCGCGATCTCGATGTCGAACAAGCCGGCATTGATCGTGATGTTGGCCGCTTCGGCGCCGACCAGGGCGGCCGAGCCGTTGACGCGAATCGCACCGCCATGGGTCACCTGCGGCGCCACCAGCGCCACCCAGCTGCCTTCGGCCGGCGCGTTGATCTGCGAATCCGGCTGGGTGACCAGTTGGGCGGGCGGGAAGTTGCCCTGGTTGAGCTGGATGGTGCCCCCGAAGATGAAGGTCCCCGACGCATCGAAGGTCGGGTTGAGCGTGGTCAGCATCAGATTGCCGACATCGAACACGGCCTTCGGCCCGACGATCAGCCCGGTCGGGCTCGAGAAGACGACCGTACCGCCCGGGACCACCTCGCCGCCGAGCGTCTGGAGCTGCGAGATGACATGGCCGTCCATCAGGATCGGGGCCCCGGGGGGGATGATCCGGTTGAGCACAGCGAAATCCGGATTGTTCACGCTGTTCCGGAAGACGGCCGTGGCGCCCGGGGGCAGGAACACGACTGGGTTGCCGACCGGCGAGATGAAGTCCCAGTTGATCACCGCGGAAGGCGAATTGATCGTGATCGTGTCGACGCCGGGGACCGAGCGATCGATGGTGACCGCGCCGCCCACGATGGTCGGGTCGGCGGCGAACGCCTGCGCGCGTGCCGCCGTCGGCGCGGCGAGCGCGGCGAGCGCGCAACCAAGGAAGAGCGCGGCGCGGGTGGGGTTCATCTGAGCCTCCATGGCCAGAGACGAGTCGTGAACGAGACGAGCAGCCGCGGATCGGGTCGCTCGGCCTGGAGCGCGGCCCGATCGAGCGGCACGGCGAGGGCGACGTCGAGCCGCGCCCGATCGCCCCAGGCGGCGCGGACGCCGCCGCCGACCGAGGTCAACCGGTCGCGGCTGGCGGGGGCGAGACTGTCCTCGTTCCACACCCAGGCGGCGTCGAAGAAACCGTAGCCCTGGATCGCGATCCGATCCTGGCGGCGAGGCCAGGCGCGGCCGACGCGAAGCTCCGCCTGGAAGCCCAGCCCGCTGTCGCCGAGCAGGGTGCCGGGATCGTAGCCGCGGCCGACCGTATAATTGCCGGCCGAGAACTCCTCGAAGGCGAAGAGCGGGCGTCCGCTGCGCTGGCCGACAGCGCCGAGCGCGAAGGTGATGTCGGGCACCGGCCGCCACTCCCCCATGGCCTCGCCGCGAATCACGAAGGCGGTCGGATCGCCTTCCAGCCGGCTCGGGGGGACGACGCTCGAGGAGAGGCAATTGACGAATGCGGGGCCGCATCCCTCGCTGGCGCCCAATATGCCAAGGCCTTGCCGGAGCTGGAGCGAGGCCGAAGTCCGCCATCGCGGCTCGTTCGCGGTATAACGAGTCGGGTCGCCGACGCGCTGCGCGGCGGCGTCGAGGCGCGCGAAGACGACCCGCAACCGCTCGCGGCTCAGCGGCAGGTCGTTGAAGTCGATCGCCTGGTCGACGAAATCCATGCCGACCGCGCCGCGGATCGTGTGCGACTGCAGCCGGACGAACGGGTAGCTCGCCTCGATCGTCGCCAGCAAAGTCCGCGCCTGGATGTCGATATTGGGGTCGTCGAGGTTCGGATTGGCCCAGGCGTAGGTGAGCTGGCCGGAAAGCGCGAAGCCCTCGCCGCCGAGGCGGAAGTCGTGGCCGAGCTGGACCGTCCTCTGCTCGTCGAAATCGGGCGTCGCGAAGAGGGCGAAGGTGGTGCGGTCGCCGAGCCCGGTGATCCCGTAGAGCTGGGCGCGGGCCAGCGCGCCCCAGCGGCCGAGCGGCCGCGAGCCGAAATTCTGGACGCTGAAGTCGGCAAGGCCGGGGATGCGCGCCACGGTGACGTCGCCGACCACGTCGCCCCGCCCGGCGCCGGCCGAGCGCAGGACGAGCCGGACATTGTAGCCGGGAAGGTCGCTCGCCAGCAGCAGATAGCGCTCGGCCTCGAAGCGGTTGAACACGTCCTGCCCGACGAGATGCTCGAGATAGCCGGCGATGGTGCGCTCGGCCCGCCCGGCGTCGCCGCGCACCCGGATCGCGACCAGCCGTGCCATCAGCACCTGGAAGCGGACCTCGCCATTCTCGATCCGCTGCACCGGCACCTCGACGGCGGCGACATAGCCCGCCTCCCGGAGGATGGCGGCGGCGCGATCGCGGATCTCGCACAGCAGCGAGATCGGCTGCTCCCGGCCGAGATAGGGCTCGTATGCAGGGCGCAACGACTCCGGCGCGAGGCCGCGCAGGTCGTCGAAGATGACGCTGGTCGGGGTGAAGCTGATGCCCTGGAACTGCGCGTCGTCGAGCGCGCAGGGCGCGCGCTCCATCTCCGAATCGACGGTGAGGCGGGCTCCTCGCTCGCGCGGCGCGGGCTGCACCGGCCGTTGCACCTCCTCGCGGGTCGGCGGCCGGGGCGCCGGCGCGCCCTGCGCCAGCGCTTCCCCAGCGAGGCCGAGCCAGCAGCAGGAAAACGCCAGGGCGGTCCGCAACTTCAGCCAGTCACTCAAGGCCGACCCCCGATCGCCAGGCAACGCTCGCCGGAGCACGAAAGCCGAGCCTAGACCAGCCCCCCGCCAGGGGCAAACGAATCGCGCCGCGCGGTGCCGCCCTTGGCCTGCTTTGCCTTTCGAGCCGCTTCCTCTATCGCTGACGCGGTCGGAGGGAGTGGACGCGTGAAGGATCGGGGCGGCGCGCCCGGAGCGCTGAGACAGCTGTTCGACTACCTTCCCCGCGTACGCCGCCGCCAGTTCTGGCTCCTTCTCGCCCTCACCCTTGCCAGCGCAGTCGCGGAGCTGGCGACCCTGGGCGCCGTCCTCCCCTTTCTTTCGCTCCTGTCCAGCCCCGCCGGGGCGCCCGGCATCCCCTGGCTTCCGACACTCATTGCCGGAGACCCGCTGGCGAGTGCCGCGCTTCTGGTCGCCGCGGCTGCCGTCTTCGCCGGCACGATCCGCGTCCTCTTGATCCGGACCGGTCAGAGCTTCGCCTACGGGCTCGGCCACGACGTCAACCTGGAGATCCAGCGCCGCGTCCTCGATCAGCCTTATAGCTGGCACGTCGCCCATGGCACCCGCGAGGTGCTGGCCTCGCTCGAAAAGGTGCAGTTGCTCTCCCACGGCGTCGCCCTCCAGCTCGTCCAGGGACTCAGCGGCGCCGTCATCGGCGTGGCGCTCGGCCTCGCGCTGATCGCGATCGAACCCCTCGGCGCGGCGCTGGCCGCGGGATTGCTGGCGGTGGTCTATCTCGGCGTTTCGGCCGCGACCCGGCGCCGGCTGGTCGGCCATTCCGGCTCTGCCTCGTCGGCGCTGGGCGCGCGGATCGGCGTCGTCCAGGAGAGTCTCGGGGGGATTCGCGACGTCATCCTCGACCGCGCCCAGGCGCTGTATCTGGCCGCATTCAGCCGGATCGACCTGCGGCTGAGCCGCGCCCGCTCGGAGGCGGCCTTCCTCTCGATCGCGCCGCGCTACGCCATCGAGGTCGCCGGAATGGTCCTGTTCGCGGTCGCCGCCGTGCTGCTGGCCCGGCGCGAGGGTGGCTTCGCCGACGCGCTGCCCGTCCTGGGGGCGCTGGCGCTCGGCGCCCAGAGGCTGCTGCCGCTGATCCAGCAAGTCTACCAATCGTGGAGCACCGTGACGGCCAACCGCGCCGTGACCGCCGACCTGCTAGCGCTTCTGAGCCTCCCGACAGCGCCCCCCGAGGAATCGGAGGAGGGGCCGCCCCTGCCGCTCGAGCGCGAGATCCGGCTCGAGGGCGTAAATTTCTCCTATCCTGGCCGCGCCCAGCCGGCGCTGAGCGCCATCGACCTCGTCATCGCCCGCGGGGCGCGCATAGCGATCGCCGGCCCGACCGGCAGCGGCAAGAGCACGCTCGCCGACCTGATCATGGGTCTGCTCGATCCCGACGCCGGCCGAGTCACCGTCGACGGCGCCGCGCTGGACGCCGCCCGCCGCGCCGCCTGGCGGCGCAGCATCGCCCATGTCCCCCAGGCGATCTTCCTCGCGGACGCTTCGATCGCGCGCAACATCGCTTTCTCCTCGAACCCCGACGCAATCGACGCCGAGCGTGTCGCGGACGCGGCAGGCCGGGCGCAGCTCGCCAGCTTCGTCGACTCGCTCCCCGAGGGCTATGAGACGCGGGTCGGCGAGCGCGGGGTGCGGCTCTCGGGCGGGCAGCGCCAGCGCCTCGGCATCGCCCGTGCCCTCTACAAGGGGGCGCCGGTGCTGGTGCTCGACGAGGCGACAAGCGCACTCGACGACGACACCGAGGCGGCGGTGCTCGCCTCGCTCGATTCGCTCGCGCGCGATGGCGGCCTCACCCTGATCGTCATCGCCCACCGCCGTTCGACGGTGGAGGCGTGCGACCAGATCGTGCGGCTGGAGGACGGCCGCATCGCCTGACCCTTCAGCGGCGATCGCGCTGCGGGCTACCGTCCGCCGCCAGCCGGCGCGCGATCGCGGACACGGTCTCGGCGCGAATCTCGCGAACCCGCATCTCGGTCGCGACCGGCTCGGCGAACAGGCGGCGCAGCATCGCGGCGTGGCGGGCGACGACCTCCGGCGGCGGCGCGCCCGTCTTCCCCGGTGTCCGTAGAGTCGCGGCGGCGACGTCGAAGGCGATGCAATGGTCGGCGCGCAGCGGGTTCGGGTCGCCGTCGAACTGTGCCGAGCAGGTGCGGCTATAGCGCTCGATCTCGGCCGTGCGCCCGGCGGCGCGCAGCGCGACGAGGTTGGCGACGGCCTGATCGACCATGGCGCGGTCCACCCAGCCGCTCGGGGGCCCTGGAGCGTCTTCCAACCCCTCGTCTCCGCCGGCCTCCATGGATGGAGCGATCCGCGGCGCAGTCTGCTCATAGGCGCGCTGGCCGAGCATCGCCGCCACCCAGGCCAAGCCGAGCACGACCGGCAGGCCCAGCCACCACCCGATCCGGGACCGGCGGGGCGCGACCGGCCGAGGCCGTGCTGCCACGACCGGAAGCGCCGCGGCCTTCCTCCGGCCGAGGTCGTAGGCGCGGCGCCGCTCCGCATTCCTGAGCAGAGCATAGGCCGCGTTGAGCGCGCTCGCGCCGGCGCCCGCCTCGCCCTCGCCGCGCCGGTCCGGATGGCGCTCCTTGATCAGGCGAAGATAGGCCGCGCGGACGGTCGCGGCGTCGGCGTCAACCGCGACGCCGAGCAAGGCATAGGGATCGCTGGCCGGCTGCTCGCTCACAGCCCCGCATAGCGCATCAGCGCTTCGTTGACGCGGTGCACGTCGAACTTCTCCTCGGCGATCCGGCGCGAGGCGTTGCCCATCCGCGCGGCGAGCGCGGGCTTTTCGACGAACCTCAGCATCGCCTCGAACAGAGCGTCGGCGTCCTTCGGCGGCACCAGATAACCGTTCTCCCCTTCGATCACGGTCTCCCGGCAGCCCGGCGCGTCGGTGGTGACGATCGCCCGGCCGGTCGCCATCGCCTCGAGCACCGAGCGCGGCGTCCCCTCCCGATAGGAGGGAAGGACGTAGACGTTGCAGCCGGCCAGCGCGGGGCGCACCTCGTCGAGCTTGCCCAGCAATTCGACGCCGGCCGCTCCCATCGCGTCGATCTCGGCCTGGGAAACGGCATCGGGCGATTCGTCGCGCCAGCCGGCAAGGCGGACGTTCACGCCCGGATGGTCACGCTTCAGTCTCACCGCGGCCTCGCCATATTCGCGCACGCCCTTGCCGCGCAGGAAGCGGGAAATCATCAGGAAGCTCGTTCCCGCGGGCTGCGGACGCCCGGAATAATGGTTCGTGTCCACTCCCGAGCCGGCGACGAGCCCGGTCGGCAGCGAGGGCGGCAGGATGCGCATGCGCCGGAAATCGCGCCGGTCGTCCTCGTTCTGGAAGATCGCGAATTGCGAGCGGCGGAAGGCCCGCCGATACATCCAGACCGCCGCCGCGCGGATCAGCAGCTTCTTCGGGTGGAGCCCGCCCGAAAAGGCGTAGCCGAGGCCGGTGACCAGGGGGATGAAGCGCGGCACCCCGGCAGCCCGCGCCGCCGCGGCGCCGAGCAGGATCGGCTTAATCGTGTAGGCGATCATCACGTCGGGCGCGATGCGACGGAGCAAGGCTGTCAGCGCGCGCCGGGTCGCGAGGGCGCCGCGCGGATCGAGGCTGGTGCGCCCGAGCGGCACGGCGACCGGCTCGGCGCCCAGAGCGCGCACCTTCGCCGCGATGTCGTCGTCGATGTCCGGGGCGAGCGCGTGAACCTGATGACCGCGTGCGACCATTGCGGCGATGAGGGGCCCGCGAAAGTTGATCAAAGAGGGCGCGTAGGAGCCGAGCAGCACGACCTTCTGCCGCCGGATCTCCTTCGCTTCCCCTCGTAACGTCGCCACGCGCCTTGCCCTTTCCGAGCGAGCCCCATATCGCAAGCGGCAGCGATTGCATCCCGGTCTTTGGCCGGTCCTTGAAAGGCAGCGACGGACGGCCATGTGCGGCCTGGCAGGATATCTGGGCGCGACGAGCGGCGACAGGCAGGAGGTCCTCGCCCGCATGGCGGCGTCGATCGGCCATCGCGGACCGGACGGCACCGGCCTCTGGCGCGACGACGCGGCCGGCATCGGCTTCGCCCACAATCGTCTCGCCATCGTCGACCTGTCGCCCGCCGGGGACCAGCCGATGACCTCGCCCAGCGGCCGCTACGTGATCGCTTACAACGGCGAGATCTACAATCACATGGCGCTGCGCCGCGAACTCGAGGTGGACGGCTACGTCCCGGGCTGGCGCGGCCATTCGGATACCGAGACCCTGCTCGCCGCGATCGAGCGCTGGGGCGTGGCCGCCGCGCTTGGACGCTCGATCGGCATGTTCGCCTTCGCGCTCTGGGACAAGGCCGAGCGCCGCCTGATCCTCGCCCGCGACCGGCTCGGCGAGAAGCCGCTTTATTACGGCTGGCAGCGGCGCGGCGGCCAGGCGGCGTTCCTGTTCGGATCCGAGCTGAAGGCGCTGCGCCGCCACCCCGCCTTCGAAGGCGAGATCGACCGTCAGGCGCTCACCGCCTTCCTCCGGCTGAACTACGTCCCCGCGCCGCTCTCAATCTATCGCGGCATCGCCAAGCTTCCACCCGGCTGCATCCTGACCCTCGCCGCTGAGGCCGAGGAGCCCACGATCGAAGCCTATTGGTCGGGCGCCGAGGTGGCCGAGCGCGGCGCCGCCGATCCGCTTCGACTGGGTCCGGACGAAGCGACGGACGCGCTCGAGGCTTTGCTCAAAAGCGCGGTGGCGCAGCAGATGATGGCCGACGTGCCGCTCGGCGCCTTCCTCTCCGGCGGCGTCGATTCCTCGACCATCGTCGCCTTGATGCAGGCGCAGTCGGCGCGGCCGGTGAAGACCTTCTCGATCGGCTTTTCGGAAGAGGCGTATAACGAGGCGCACCAGGCCAAAGCGGTGGCGGAGCATCTCGGCACCGATCACAGCGAGCTCTACGTCAGCCCCGCCGATGCGATGGCGGTGATTCCGCGTCTGGGCGCGATCTACGACGAGCCCTTCGCCGATTCCTCGCAGATCCCGACCTTCCTCGTCTCGCAGCTCGCCCGCCGCGACGTCACCGTCTCGCTCTCCGGAGACGCGGGCGACGAATTGTTCGGCGGCTACAATCGCCACCGCATGGTCGCCGGCCCCTGGCGGCGGCTGTCGCGGATCCCGCGGCCGCTGCGGGGCGCCGCCGCGCGCGGCCTCAGCGCCGTCTCTCCCGAGCGCTGGAACCGGATCGCGGCGGCGCTCGATCCGCTGCTCCCGCGCGGCGCGAAAATGCGGCTGCCCGGCGACAAAATCCACAAGGCCGCCGGGGTGCTCGCCAGCCGCTCGGTCGACGACCTCTATCGCGGCCTCATTTCCTTCTGGCGCGACCCCGCCGCCGTGGTCCGCGGCGGATCGGAGGCGGCGGGGACGCTGAACGGGCTCGCGCCCCGCCTCGCGGGCCTCAACGACGCCGAGCGGATGATGGCCCTCGACATGCTCACCTACCTCCCCGACGATATCCTTGCGAAGGTCGATCACGCGGCAATGAGCGTCTCGCTCGAAACGCGGGTTCCCTTCCTCGACCACCGGGTGGTCGAGCTCGCCTGGCGGCTGCCTATGGAGCTGAAGATCAGGGGCGGGGAGACCAAGTGGCTGCTGCGGCGCGTGCTCGACAGGCACGTCCCGCGGGCGCTGGTCGACCGGCCCAAGATGGGCTTCGGAGTGCCGATCGACTCCTGGCTGCGCGGACCCCTGCGCGACTGGGGCGAAAGCCTGCTCGCCAAGAGCCGCCTCGAAGGCGACGGCTATTTCGACCCGGCTCCGATCCGCGCAGCCTGGGACCGCCACCAGAAAGGCGAGGCCAACATGCAGCACCATCTGTGGAGCGTGCTCATGTTCCAGATGTGGCTCGACGAGGGCAAGGAAGCGGCGGCCGCCGCGCCGCGGCCCCGGCGCCGCTCCGCCGCCTGAGGCAGGGATGGCGGCGCGGCTGATCCTGTTCGGCTCGGGCGGCCACGCCAAGGTGGTGCTCGAGGCGATCCGCGCCGCGCATCCGGAATGCGAGGTCGCGATCCTCGACGACGATCCCGAGGCGGCCGGCCGCAATCTGCTCGGCGAAGCCGTCCACGACGGACGCGCCTGGCTCAAGGACAATTGGCCTGATGCCGGGGTCGTCCCCGCCATCGGCACGAATTCAGCGCGCTCCGCTCTGATCGATTGGCTCGACGGCGCGGGACGAGCGCTCGCTTCGGTCGTTCATCCAAGCGCGATCGTCAGTCCCAGCATCTCGGTCGGCGCGGGGGCGTTCCTTGCCCCGGGCGCGATCGTCAATGCCGAGACGATTCTCGGAAAGGGCGCGATCGTCAACACCGGCGCCAGCATCGATCACGATTGCAGGATCGGCGTCGCCGCGCACATCGCTCCCGGCGCCCATCTCTGCGGCGGGGTGCGGGTAGGCGCGCGCAGCCTGATCGGCGCCGGGGCCACCGTGATTCCCGGGGTCGCAATCGGCGCGGACGTCGTGGTGGGCGCGGGCTCGGTGGTGATCGCGGATGTCCCCGACGGCGCCCGCGTCGCCGGCTGCCCGGCGCGGCCGCTCAAGGGCTAGTTGGCGAGCAGTCCGGGCGTCGCGACGACGTCGCCCCCGAGGTCCCTTCCGGTCTTGAAAGCCCGCATCCTCACCGCCGAGCGGCTTTCGAAGCGGTTGCGGCCGTGGGTGACGCCGTGGAACTGGACATAATATTCGTTTGCCGCGCCCGCGCCCCGTTCGATCACCGCCTGGTTGCCGGTGAAGGTCCCGCCGCTCAGCATCCGGCCGATGCCGATGGTGCCGCGGTTGCTGGCGTGGATCCGGTTCTGGTCGATGACGACGTTGCGGTAACCGGCATGGGTGAAATCGAGCACGAAGAAGCCGCCGCCGGCGATCAGATTGTTGCGGATGGTGACGCCGTTGATGCTCGCCCCGTTCGCCGCGACGGTGCGGATCGCACCGCCCTCCGCGCCGCCCTGGGTGCTGGCGATGCGGACATTGTCGACGATCTCGAGCCCGCGCGTATTGTCGGAAATGATGATGCCGCTGTTCGCCGCCTCGATGCTGCTGCGGGCGATCCGCACCCGTTCGTTGGCGACGGTGACGCCGATCCCCACCTGGACTCCGCTGATCGTGACGCCATCGATGCGGATGTCGCGATTGCCGAAGCGGGCGTCGTCGGGCTCCAGATCGATGCCGGCCTGGGGCGGCGTCCCCGCAATGTCGGCGATGCGGACGCCGCGGATCTCGCCTTCGCGGCCGGCGATGATCGAGATGCCGTTGCGGCGGCAGTTGCGGATGGTCACGCCGGTGATCAGGAAGCGGTCGCAATAGCCTCCCGGCCGGTTGGCGGCGTTGCCGAGATAGATGCCGTCGCCCCAGCAATCGGCGATCTCGATGCCCGGGCCGATCGTCCAGTCGGACGAGGAGAAGACGGCGATCCCCTGCCCCCACTCGCCGGTGGTGCCGCGATGGACGCGGCGCTCGCCGATGATGCGGCCAGGCCCGACGACGCTCCAACCCGCCGTCTGGTAGGCCAGGACCACCGCGCCGGCGACGCTCGCCGACGGCAAGGCGCGCAGCTCGGCGCCGTTGAGGTCGAGCGTCACGCCGCGTTTCATCTTGAGCCCGCCGAAATCCAGCCAGGGCGCGCGGTAATTGGTGTCGATCCGATAGACCGCGCCGCGGCGCAGCTGCAGCCGGCCGCCGGACGGGGTGGCCTCCATCGCCGCCTGGAGGGCGGCGGTGTCGTCGGTACGGCCGTCGCCGCGCGCGCCATGGTCCTCGGGACGGACGACGGCGCCGGTCTGCGCGCACAGCCGGCTGCCGGCCATGCTGAGGGCCAGGGCGGTGCCGGCGGCGAGAAACAAGCGTCGGTTCATCATCCTCTTCCCCTGAGATGTACGGCCTGAACCGGGTCTGACCCAGTCGTTCAGGAGGCGAGCGCGCGGCAATAGTCGATCTGGGTCAGGATCTCGATCCGACCGGCACGGCGCATCGCCGCCGCCTCCTCGACCACCGCTTCGAGGTTGCGCAGCGTGGCGGGCGCCGAGGCGATGTTCTCCGGATGCGTCCAGAAATGGGCGACCCCGCCGGTGCGCGCCGCCTGCTCCAGCGCATGGCGGGCGCGGCGCCGCGTCAGCCAGGGCGGAACGAGCCGCCGCGGGCCCGAAAGCCAGTTGATGAAATGGCCGCCGGGAATCGGCTGGAGCCGCGCCGGCGGCGCCGACGGCTCGGCGGCGGCAAACGGAATGAACTCGCTCGCCAGCGAGGCCGCGCGTGACCGCGGCGGCGGCGCCAGCCGGTAGCCGACGAAGCCGGCCTGCTCGAGCAGGTCGAGATGAGCGACCGCATTGCGCGGGTGGATGAAGGTGCGCCCCCGCGCGATCGGGACCAGCGACAGCTCGTAGCGCGCCTGCTCCGCGCTCATGTCGGTCCACGGCGTGTGCGTGACGCCGTGACTGGCGATCTCGTGCCCGGACCCGATCGTCCGCAACGCCCATTCACCGGTCCAGCCCTCGCCCGAGCCGTGCAGCAGATCGTGGAAGGCAGGCGCGGTGTAAGGCAGGCGGGCCGTCACTTCATCCAGCGGCAGGTCGAGCAGCTCGTCGCGCGAGCGGAGAAACAGTTCGGTGAAGGCGAAGGTGGCCGAGACCCCGGCCCGGGCGAGCAAGGCGGCAATGGCGCGATAGGCTTCTTTCAGCCGCGCGTCGGTGAGGTCGCGCTGCCAGCGTGCGGAGAGATGGTCGGCGACTCCCCATTTTCCCTCGCAGTCGAGCGACAGGATGAACGTGCCGGCCATCAGACGGTGTCGGAATCGAGATAGCTGATATACCAGCCGCGCACATTCTCGACCGCAGCGGCCGGCGCGGCGAGGGCGCGGGCGCCGAAATTGATCACGATCGGCCGCAGCGGCTCGGGCAGCGGGTAGAAGCCCGCCTTGCGATAGGCGGCGTAATTGGGCGAGCCCGGAAGGCACCAGGCCAGCGCCGCATCGGCACGCGACGCCTGGAGCTCGCGCAGGGCCGCGGCGATCAGGCCGGGCAGCGTCGCCGGTCCGCCGATCGCCTCCATCACATAGCCGATCCGGCCGCCATGCTTGTCCGACAGCGCGTGCGCGACGAACGAGCCGTCCTCGGCCTGGAGGATGTCATAGCGCTCGGAAGGATTGTCGCGCAGGCGCCAGTTGAGGAACGCGGCGTCGCGCTCCACAGCGCAGCCGATGTCCGACGAAAAACGTCGCCAGGCGCCGGTGGCGCGCTCGTCGAAGCCAAGCGCGCGCTCGAAATTCTCCGCCCCCCGGGCGAGCATCGGGATCGGCAGGTCGGGCAGGAAGCGGGAGACGCGCTTTAGGAAATAGCCACTCCTCAGCGGCCGGAACAGCATCGGCACCGAGCCGAAATGGGCCCAGCCGAGCTTGCCGAAAAAGCCCGGCGACGAATTGGCATTGGGGAAGCCATAGAGCAGGTCCGCCTCGCCTTCGTCGTAGAAGCAGTTGATGAGGCGCCCGAACACACCCTTGCCGCGCGCGGCGGGGGTGACGATCGTATCCATAGACTGGTAGGCCCTGCCCGTCCGCTCGCCGATCCGGAAACGGCTCGGCATGAACGCGTTGACGCCGATGATCTCGCCGCCGGCGGTGGCGACGGCGACCGCCCCGGTGCCGCCCGGACCGTCGCGAAGCTTCCATTCGAGCTTGCCGCGGCCGATCGCCTGCTCCTGCTCGGGAAGCAGCTTCAGATAGGCGTCGCGGATCTCGTCCGAATATCCGACCAGCTGGTAAGAGACGTCCATCCTCGCTTGTCCGTCCCGTCTGCGCGCGCCCTCAGGCCATAGCCGATCAGGGCGGCGATTCAACCGGCGGCGGCCCTCAGGATCGAGAGGACGCGCGGCTGCTGCGAGGCGAGGGAATAGCGCTCGACCGCGATTCGGCGCCCCTCGACGCCCATCCGCGCGCGCAGCGGCGCATCGGCGAGAAGGGTGTCGAGCCGCGCCGCCCATTCGGCTGGACCGGCAGCGAGGAAGCCGCTCGACCCGTCGGCGACGATCTCCGCATTGACCCCGACCGGCGAGGCGACGGTGGGGACGCCGCAAGCCATGTACTGGATCAGCTTGTAGCCGCATTTTCCGCGCTGGAAGGGCTGGTCGAGCAGCGGCATGATGCCGACGTCCATTGCCTGCAGCTCGCCGATTTCGTCCGCTTCGGACCAATCGACCGCCTCTATGCCTTCGATGCCGCGCGCGGGAGGACCTGCCCCGATAATCCGCAGCCGCGCGCCCCGCGCCCGCAATACCGGCAGCAGCGCGGGCAATAGCGGCTCGACATTGACCCAGGTCGTCGGCGAGCCGAGCCAGCCGACGGTCAGCGGCGCGTGCCGGGACGCAGTCGCCGGCTGGTAGGCGTCGGTGTCGACGACAGTCGGGACAATCACGCTGTTGCTGCAGAAACGCCGGGCATAGTGCTGCAAATAGGCGTTGCCGCACATCGCTGCCGCGGCTCGCGAAAGCAAAGGCTCGAGCTTTCTGCCCAGCAGCTTTCGCACCACCCACCGCCGGTGGCGGTCGTAGCCATGGAAGATGGCGTCGTCATAATCGCAGACGATCGGCCGCGGCGTCCGCGCCGCCCAGGCTTCGGCGAACCCCGGCCAATAAGGGAGCAGCTCGTACTGCACCCAGAGGAGGTCGTGCGCCCCCGCCTCGCGCAGCGTGCGCAGGCGGGCGCGATAGGCTCTGGGAATCACCCCGCGAGGCGGTTTGCGCCCCTCGTTGAGCGCGTCGAGATAGCTGTCCGGCAGCAGCGGCGCGAGGGTCACTTCCACACCATGGTCCGCGAGATAGGGGAAATATTGCGCAAAGCGTTGCCGGGTGCTCGCCGCCTTGAGATCGTAGCGGGTAAGGGCGAGGACCCGCAGTGGACGCCCGGGGGCCGGCATCAGTCCGCCCTGCGCAAAGGCTTGTGCCGCATCGTCCGCACGATTCCGGGCAGGTCCGCGGCGAGCATCCGATAGGCCGCGAGCGACTCCCTCAGCTCGGGCATCGATCTCCGCAGCAAGGCGCGCCCTATCCTTGCCGCCGGCTCGAGCGTCATCGTCGCCGCGAACACGAATGCCGACTTCGCCGGCGGCAGATGCTTGGCGGCGTAAAGGAGACGGCTGCGGGTCGAATAGAATTGCCGCGCCGCCTTCACCTGCTCCGACGTCCCCCCGCCTTTGTGGAAGGCGACCGCCTCGGCCAGGTACCAGGTCTTCCAGCCGGCTTTGGCGACGCGGCGGGACAGGTCCATATCCTCGAGATAGACGAAGAACCGCTCGTCGAAGCCGCCCAGGGCCTCGAAGACGCTGCGCCGGATCAGGTAGAAGGCGCCGATGACGTGATCCACCTCGCGGCTGGACAGATGATCGAAGCGCAGCGTGCGGTCCTCGGCCCGGAACATGGTGCGCGCGGTCGGGAAGACCGTCGCATGATGCTGGACGACACCGTCCTCGCCGACGAGCCGGACGCCGCACACGGCGACGCGCGACGCGGCCTCGCTCTCCATGAAGCGGAGCACCGTCGCGATCGTCCCTTCGCGGACCGCCGCGTCCGGGTTCAGGAAGAGGAGATAGGGCGTGGCGGCGCCCGCCGCGCCGAGATTGCAGGCCCTGGCGAAGCCGAGATTGGCGCCGGCGCGGATGAGCCGCCCGTTCTGCGCCAGCGCGACGTCGTCCGAGCCGTCGGCCGAGCCATTGTCGACGACGACGACCTCCGCGAGCGCGGGACCGGCATGTTCCCGCAGCGAGCCGAGGCATTGGGCAAGCCAGTGCCCCGAATTCCAGTTGACGACGACCACCCGGACGGGAGGCCCGGCGGCCTCATCCACGCGCCCGGCGGACCTTGTCGATCAGCTTTCGGACGCGCGGGCTCCGCAGCATCAGCTGATGGGCCTTGTGCTTCAGGCCGAGGCCCTCCTCCTCGTGACGGGCCCGGTAGTTCGTCATCTCGGAATGGCCAAACTTGATTTCCTCCTGCGGCCGCTCCTTCGAATAATAATAAAGCGCGATCGAGTTGCGCGTCCGGTCCGGCGGGCAGGTCAGCTTGTGCGGGTGGCCGTGATAGCTGAAGTCGGTGGTGGAGAAGATCACCAGGCGGTTGAGCAGAGGCGCTATCCTGGCGCCGGGCCGTCCGTCCGGCGCGTTGATGTCCTTTTCGTCCCAGAGCTCGAGGCTGCCGCCCCAATTCTCGTCCCAATCCTCGTTCAGATAGAGGAGGATGTTGACCCTCCGGTGCCGCTCGAGCCGCCGGTGCCAGTTGAAATCGGTGTGGATCTTCAGAAAGCCGCCGGCCGGCGTCTGATGGATGCCGCCGCCTTCCAGATAGGGGTCCGGCTCCAGCCCCTGGATGCCGGTGACCTGTTCGAGCCAGCGGATGAACTCCGGGCCGTTCATCTCCTCGACTAGCCGCCGGGTCTCGGGCGGAAAGGTTTCGAGATCGGAGGCGCGGCGCTTGCCAAACCAGCCGTAGCCGGGCGCCTCGGGGTCGATCCGCGCCGCCGCGATCTCGCGCGTCACCGCCTCGATCCGCTCCGGCGGGAAGAAGTCGTCGATCATGATGTGCGGGAAGGGCCGCGCGTTTTGATACGCATCGGCGAGAGCCGCGGGATCCCTGTCGATCATGCGCCTCGCGATAGACAGGTGGCGCAATCGCCGCAAGGCCAACGGCTTAGCCGGAGGGGCGCTTCGGGGTTGAACCCGCAGGCGAAAGCCGCCATCAGGTGCCGCGACCGCGAAGCAGGCGCCCGAGCCGGCCGCCGGCATCCGCCTCCCCGATCTCGAAAGCCGCACATTCCAATGACGAAGCCCCAGAAAACCGCGCTCATTACCGGAGTGACCGGGCAGGACGGCGCCTATCTGGCCGAACTGCTGCTCGCCAAGGGCTATGTCGTCCACGGCCTCAAGCGCCGCGCGTCGCTGTTCAATACGGCCCGCATCGATCATCTCTACCGCGATCCGCACGAGGAGGGGGTCCGCTTCTTCCTCCACCATGGCGACCTCACCGATTCCACCAACCTGATCCGTATCCTCCAGCAGACCAAGCCCGACGAGGTCTACAACCTCGCCGCCCAGAGCCACGTCGCGGTGTCGTTCGAAGTGCCCGAATATACCGCCAATGCGGACGCGCTCGGGACGCTGCGCCTGCTCGAGGCGATCCGCATCCTCGGCCTCAAGGACAAGACCCGCTTCTACCAGGCTTCGAGCTCGGAGCTTTACGGGCTCGTCCAGGAGATTCCGCAGACCGAGCGCACGCCCTTTTACCCGCGCTCCCCTTATGGGGTGGCGAAGCTCTACGGCTACTGGATCACCGTCAACTATCGCGAGGCCTACGGCCTCTATGCGTGCAACGGGATCCTGTTCAATCACGAGTCCCCGATCCGCGGCGAGAACTTCGTGACCCGCAAGATCACCCGCGCCCTCGCCAAGATCAAGCTCGGCCTCCAGGACCGGCTCTATCTCGGCAATCTGGACGCCAAGCGCGACTGGGGCCACGCCCGCGACTATGTCGAGATGCAGTGGCTGATGCTCCAGCAGGACGAGCCCGACGACTTCGTCATCGCCACCGGCGTCCAGTACAGCGTCCGCGACTTCGTCGATGCGGCGGCCGGCGAGCTGGGCATCGAGATGCGCTGGGAAGGCTCCGGAGTGGACGAGAAGGGATACGACCAGCACGGCAAGTGCATCGTGAGCGTCGACCCGATCTACTTCCGCCCCGCCGAAGTGGAGACCCTGCTCGGCGACCCGACCAAGGCGCGCGAGAAGCTGGGCTGGGCGCCGAAGGTGAGCTTCGCCGAGCTTGTCAGCGAAATGATCCGGGAGGACCTCAAGGGCGCCGAGCGCGACGAGCTGGTCAAAAGGCACGGCTTCGAGGCGAGCAACTTCCATGAGTGGTAGGCCTTGAGGCTGGCCCGCAACTTCGCCGCGGGAATCGCCCAGACCGTCATCACCACCCTCGTCGCGCTCGCGGTCGTCCCGCTCTACATCCGCTATCTCGGGATCGAGGCCTACGGCCTGATCGGCTTCAACGCGACGCTGCAGGCGGTGCTGCACATCCTCGAGCTGGGGCTGGGCCAGGCGATCAGCCGCGAGGTGGCGCGCGGGCTCGCCTCGGACGACATGCCGCGGACCCGCGACGTCCTGCGCAGCGCGGCCCGCATCTACTGGCTGGTCGCCCTGCTGATCGGCCTCGCCTTCTTCGTCGCGGCGCCGGTGATCGCCGACCGCTGGATTTCGCCCGGCACGATCGGACGCGACACCGTCTCCAGCGCCGTGCTGCTGATGGGATTGATGATCGCCTGCCGCTGGCCGAGCGGCCTCTATACGGGGGCGCTGATCGGGGCGCATCGCCTGACCGTCTCCAGCGCGCTCGCGGTGGTCTACATCCTCATCGCCAATCTCGGCGCGGTGCTCGTTCTGGCATTCTGGTCGGCGACGATCGAGGCCTTCTTCATCTGGCAGGCAGGCTGCGCGCTCCTCTACACCGTCGCGACGCAGTGGGCGGCCTGGGGGATCGTCGGCGGCGGATCGGACGCGAAGTTCGATCTCGGCGCGCTGCGCAGCATCTGGCGCTTTTCGGCGGGCATGACCGGGATCGCCCTCACGAGCATCATCCTCAGCCAGCTCGACAAGCTGATCCTGAGCACATTGCTCCCGCTCGCCGAGTTCGGCCGCTATATGCTGGCGACGGCGGTCGCGATGGCGCTCTACGGCGTCGTCAGCGCCCTGTTCAAAGTTCTCTACCCCCATTTCTCCGCGCGCGTCGCCGCGGGAAACGAGGAGGGGCTCCGCCTTGAATATCGGGCGATCACCAATCTCCTTGGCATCGTCTGGTTTCCCGGCACGATGACCCTGATCCTGTGCGCCGAGCCGCTGCTGCTTCTGTGGACCGGGAGCGCCGCGATCGCCGCCGACACTGCCCCACTCCTCATGCTGCTGACGGCGGGGACCGCCCTCCACGGCATCATGTATCTGCCGATCTCCCTGCAGCTGGCATACGGGATGACCCGGCTGCCGCTGACCATCAACCTGGCGCTCATGGTGCTGCAGGTCCCGCTGATCGTGGTCCTTGCCCTCCGCTTCGGGGCGGCCGGCGGCGCTGCCGCCTGGCTCGCGCTCCATGCTCTCTATTTCACTTTCGGGACGTGGATCGTCCATCGCCGCATCCTCAAGGGAATCGCCGCGCGGTGGATGCTGCGCGATGCCGGGGTTCCGCTCGCGGCCTCCGCCGCCTTCGGGGCGGCCGGCGCCTTCCTGATCTCGCGCCTGGGCGCATCCCTGCCCGTCCACCTCGCGATCGGCGCCGGCGCCGGCCTGGCCGCCTTCGCTGCCGCCGCCTCATTGTGCCCCTACCGGCCGAGACAAATTCGCGCTCTCCTCACCGGCTGAGGCGGCAAGCGGCGCGCTTGCCTCGGGGGAAGCGGGGATGCTAGGTGCCGCGGGCGGCCGGCGGCCCACCCAATCTCGCCCTCACATCGTCGCACCCATCAGGATTTCAGACCGGTCGCAGCCATGAACGAGCCCTCCGCCGTCCGGCGCCGCCACCTGCGCTTCCCGCCTTCCCGGCCGCCGCTGGGGACGGCGAGACGCCTCCTTCACAATATGCTGGGGCTGATATTGCTGCCTTTCGCGCTGGTCGCCGCCGCGATGAGGGGCACGCCCGGTCTCCGCATCCGCCTGCGCTGTATCGCGCTCGGCCTTCGCGCCCTCGCCCGCGGAGAGGCGAGGCAGGCCTTCGGGCTGATCGTGAACCCGATGGATTCCATCCGCTATTTCGAGCTCGATTTCGTCGAGAGCTGCGTCCCGCAGCCCGTTTCGGGCGCCTATCTGGACGTCTCCTCGCCGCGGCTGGTCTTCCTGACGATCCTGGACCGGCAGAAGAGCCTGGTCGCCGACGTCGTCAATCCAATCGCCGGGGACCTCCAGGAGTCGATGGCGCTGGCGCGGGCGCTCCGGCTGGACCGCCGGTGCCGCCCGCTTCGGGCGCTGATCGAGGAGGCGGGATATGCGGACGGCTCGTTCGATCTCGTCACCAGCATCTCGGTGATCGAGCACATTCCCGGGGACCGGGACGCCGTCGCGACGATGTGGAGCCTGCTCCGCCCCGGCGGCCGCCTCGTCATCACCGTCCCCTGCGCCCGCGAGGCCTGCGAGGAATATACCAATCTGGACGAATACGGCCTGTTCGACAGCAGCGACGAGGGCCTCACTTACTGGCAGCGTTATTATGACGAGGAGATGCTCGCGAGCCGCATCTGGTCGGTGACCGGCCCGCCGCTCCGGACCCGAATCTACGGGGAGACGGCGCCCGGCAATTACGACCGCAACGTGATGCGCAAGCGGACCGAGCCTTCCTACCCCTATTGGCTGGAGCCTGTGATGATGGGGCGCGAATATCGCTATTATGACAGCATCGCCGCGCTGCCGGGAATGGGCGTGATCGGGATGATGTTCGTCAAGCCCGGAGAGGCGGAACGTGGCTGAGACGGGGATCAGGCCGTTCATCCCCTGGGCCGAGCCGCGCTATTGGGGGAATGAGGAGGCCTACGCGCTCGACGCGCTCCGCTCCCAGTGGATCTCCGGCGGCCCCTATGTCGACCGGCTCGAAAGGGACATATCCGCTTTCTGCGGCTCCCCGCACGTGCTCGCAACAAGCAACGGCACCACGGCCATCCAGGGCGCCTTCCTCGGCATCGGCCTCGGAGCGGGCGACGAAATCGTCGTCCCCGGCTTCACCTTCATGGCCGCCGCCAACATCGCGCTTCACATGGGCGCGGTCCCAGTCTTCGCCGACGTCGATCCCGACACGTGGCTGGTGACCGCCGAGACCATCGAAAAGGTGCTCACGGAGCGCACCAAAGCGATCGTGCCGGTCCACACCTACGGCAATGTCTGCGACATGCAGCCGATCCTCGAGCTCGCGGCGGCGCGCAGCATCTTCGTCATCGAGGACGCCGCCGAAGCGCTCGGCTCGCTCTACCGCGACAGGCAGGCCGGGACGATCGCCGAGATCGGCACCTACAGCTTCCACGCCACCAAGGTCATCACCACCGGCGAAGGCGGCGCGATCGCCACGCGGATCCCGGAGATCGCCGAGCGCATCGCGCTCTATCGCAGCCACGGCGTCAAATCCCGCCGCTATTTCCACGATGTCCCGGGCCACAATTTCCGCCTCACCAACCTGCAGGCGGCGATCGGCTGCGCGCAGCTCGAGCAGGTCGACGCGCTCATCGAGGCGCGGCGGCGCGTCTATCGCAGCTATTGTGAGGCTATCGGGAACGTCGCGGGCGTGCGCCTTCAGACGATGACGCCGGACTGCGAGCCGATCGTCTGGGCGCTGGCGGTGGCCCTCGATCCGCGCGCATTCCCGCAGGGCCGGGACGCGGTCATCGAAGCGATGCGCGCGAAGGGGATCGAGACCCGGCCGGGCTTCTATGCGGCGAGCGAAATGGCGCATATCTACGGTCCGCAGGACCTTCCCGTCGCGACGGCGATCGGGCGAAGCGTGATCAGCCTCCCCTCCAGCCCGACCGTCACGGACGCCGAGATCGCCCATATCGTCGCGGCGCTCGCCGATGCGGCGACCGGCTGAGCCCGCGGCTCAGCGTCCTTTACCGGCCCGCAGTTTCGCGAAGCGTATCGTACAGCCGCTCCAGTCGCTCCTCCGCATCGCGCGGGAAGGGGACGTCGTTCTCGAAGTCGAACGGGTCATTGAGCGCCGGGGAGGTGCGCGCGGCGAAATCGTCCCAGCGCGTCAGCCAGACGTCATAATGGCGGACGAGGGCGGCAGCATCGTCCTGGAGCGCGGCGGGCAGCAGATAGCCTTTCGCCAGCAGCACCGCACGGGCGGCACCGTTGATCCGCTTGAGGCTGTTCGCCCACAGGAAGGTGCGCCCGCGCGCATGATAGTCCTGATATGCGGCGCGGGCGCAGCGGAAGTGCATGTGCAGGGGCCCGAGCAGCTCGTCGAGCAATGCGCCGGCGGTTACCTTGCTCTCCACGGGCTCAGATCAAATGCCGTACTGCTGCACTGGAATTTCCTCGATGCGCCCGTCGCCATAATGCATCACCGGTCCAGGGTAACCCGGATAGTAGGTCGCCCGGACGCGGCGCCTCACCTCTTCCTCCGGCATATCCTCGTGACAGATGCTCAGCGCGTCGATTTCACGGCTGGTGAAGGGGCGGCGGGTCCACTGCGCGTCCGCGACCGGAAGCGGCCGGCCCTCGGCGATCAGGGCGACGATCTCCCGAAACATCCCTATCATAGTCTCGAGCGCGGCGTGCCTCAGGCTCTGCACGGTCGCATCGGGCGGGATCGGGAAGCGGCGCTCCATGATGATGGCGCCCGTGTCCACCTTCGGCAGCATGTGATGGCAAACGGCGCCATATTCAGCCGCCCCCTCGTACAGCGCGAAATTGTAGCAGCCGGCGCCGGGATAGTCGGTCGATCCGGAATGGAAATTGATCGCGGTCCCGGCGCGATCCAGCGTCTCCTTCGGAACGATCCAGGGCGACAGGAAGCTGATCAGGAAATCGGGCGTTTCGGTGCTGAATGCGCTCGGCCTGGGATCGCCGACCTTGCCCTCGCAAATCTGCAAGTCCGCAAAAGCGTCTCGCGCGATCGCTTGCGCCATGCGACTGAACGCCTCGGTCTTGGTAAGGAGAATGACTTTCATGGACGCGCCTTTCGAACAGGGTGAGCCGGATTACAAGCCGGACAGCGGGCGCATCCGGCTTTCGATCTGCATCCCGACGCTGAACCGGGCCCGCTTCATCGGCGAGACGCTCGACAGCATCCTCCCCCAGCTCACGCCCGAGGCGGAGATCGTCATTGTCGACGGCGGCTCGACCGACGGCACCGGCGACATCGTCCGCGCCTATATCGAGCGCTGCCCGCAGATCCGCTATTTCAACACCGGCACCGGCGGACCGGTCGTCCCCAATGCCGGCTTCGACGCCGATTGCGACTATACGGTCGAGCAGGCGCGCGGCGAGCATTGCTGGCTGTTCAGCGACGACGATCTGCTGGTGCCGAACGCGATCGCGCGCGTGCTGGAGGAGCTCGCCGACGGCGATCCGGACCTGCTCATAGTCGATTCGGAGGTGCGCGACCTCAGCCTCGAGACCCTGTTCGAGCCCCGGCGCCTGAAGATCGACGCCCGCCGCGACTACGCGCCGGACGAACGCGACGATTTCCTGGCCGATGCCGGCAATTCCCTTTCCTTCCTGGGCGTGGTCATTATCCGCCGCTCCTGCTGGATGCAGCGCGACCGCCAGGCTTATTATCGCAGCCTGTTCCTCCACGTCGGCGTGATCTTCCAGCAGCCGCCGATCCCGCACGCCCGCATCGTGCCGGAGGCCCTGGTCCGGATCCGCATGGGCAATGCCATGTGGACCGACCGTTCGTTCGAGATCTGGATGGCGAAATGGCCGGAGCTGATCTGGGGCTTCGCGGGCTATTCGGATGAGGCCAAGGCCAGGGTCGTCCCCCGCGAACCCTGGCACGGCTTCCTCCAGATCCTCGGCTACCGCGCTTATGGGAGCTTCCGCCGCGCCGACTATCGCAAGCATTTGGCGGCGCGCGCGAGCCTGTTCGAGCGGCTTCGGGCGCAGCTGGTGCTGGCGCTCCCCGGCCGGCTGGCACATATCCTGATGATGATGCTCGTGGCGGTCTCGCGCAGCCGGCGCAGCTCGGTCGCCTACAATCTGCTGGTGGCGAGCAGCAATTCGAACCCGGTCAGCCGCGCCATCGGACGCCTCGTCGGCCATTCCTTGCCCGGCTGAGAAGGCTCAAAGCGGCCCGGTGGCGCGGCCGCGCAGCAGGCGGGGCGTATGGCGCAGCATCAGCCCGAAGCCGCGCAGCACGTGCCCGATCCCGCGCCCCCGGTGCCGGATCAGCGACCAGGCGATCGTCGCGACCGGTTCGACCAGATAGCTCATCGCGGCGTGCGTGAGGCGGGCGAGCCAGCCGAAATGCTTGCGCACATAGATGAACCGCGCCTCGATTCCGTAGAAGCGGGCGGTGCCTCGTGCCTGCTTGGTGGTGCCCCCGCCGCTGTGAAACGCCTCGGCCTCGGCGAGATAATGGCAGCCCGCGCCGCGCTTCCGGGCGCGGAGCGACAGGTCGAGGTCCTCCAGATAGACGAAATAATCGTCGTCGAAGCCGCCCAGCCCCTCGAACAGCTCGCGCCGGATCAGATAGAAGGCGCCCTGGACATGATCCACCGGCCGGCTCGAACGATGGTCGAAGTCCGCCATCAGCAGCGCCGGCGCGCGGCCGGGAAAGACCCGGTCGAGCCCCACGATGATGCTGGCGAAGGTGGTCATGGTCGGGAAGCGGGCGCAATGGCGGGTGACCGCGCCTTGCTCGTTGAGGAGCTTGATCCCGCAAATCCCGATTGCCGCGTTTTCGGGACGCGACAGGAAGGCGACCATCTTGCTGATGGCGGGCTCGGTCAGCCGCGTGTCCGGGTTCAGGAACAGGATGTAGGGCGCACTCCCCTGCCGCGCGCCGCGGTTGCAGCCGCGGCCGAAGCCGAGATTCTCGCCGGTGCGGTCGACGACCAGCTTGGGCCAGTCGCAGGCGAAATCGGCCGAGCCGTCGACGGAGCCGTTGTCGACAACGATGAAGCGCGCGACGATCGCCTCGTCATGCGCGCGGACCGAAGCGACGCAGGCCTCCAGCTGCTCGCCGGCATTCCAGTTCACGGTGACGATATCGACCAGGGCGCGCGCGTCCGCGGCGTCGGGGCCGGTTTCGACAGCCATTTTTCAAGAGACTCCCGCAGCTCCGTCCGCGCCGGGCGCGGCATTGCGTGCCGCTGATAGTAGGCGCGCGCGGACCGCACAACATCGACCCCAGGAGCCCCACATCGAAATAAAGCCTTGCCAGTGACTTAGCTCTGGCCGAATTCGCCCGCGGGCGGCAATGCTCGACAGAGAGCGGGCGGCGCGGCAAAGGCATTGGCACGTCCGCGCCGCGCGCAGGGATCGAAAATCAGGTGTCCGGCCGAGGTCGGACGGGAGTTGAGATGTATAGCAGGGTCGAACGCTGCAGGATTTGCGGCAATGAGGAGCTGGAGCGCGTCCTCGACCTCGGCGAACAGATGCTGACCGGCGTCTTCCCCGCCGAGCGCGGCGCCGACGTCACCATTGGCCCGCTGCGGCTGGTGAAGTGCGTGGGGGAGGAAAGCTGCGGCCTGCTCCAGCTCGAGCACAGCTACGATCTCGGCGAAATGTACGGCGACAATTACGGCTATCGCTCCGGCCTCAACCCTTCGATGGTCGCGCATCTCGGCCGCAAGGTAGAGCGCATCTCCGGACTAGTGAGCCTAGAGCCCGGCGACCTCGTGGTCGACATCGGCAGCAATGACGGCACCACCCTCGGCTCCTATCCGCAGCCGGGCCTCACTTTGGTCGGCATCGACCCGACCGGAGCGAAATTCCGCCAATATTATCCCGACCATGTAGAGCTGATCCCGGACTTCTTCTCCTCGGCGCTGCTCGAGGAACGGTTCCCGGGGCGCAAGGCGAAGGTCGTGACCTCCTTCTCGATGTTTTACGATCTGCCGGCGCCGCTCGAGTTCATGCGCCAGGTCGCTGGCGTCCTCTCCGACGACGGCATCTGGGTGTTCGAGCAGAGCTACATGCCGCTGATGCTGGAAACCAACAGCTACGACACGGTCTGTCACGAGCATCTCGAATTCTACGCGCTGCGCCAGATCAAGTGGATGGCCGACCGCGCCGGCCTGAAGATCGTCGACGTCGAGTTCAACTACGTCAACGGCGGCAGCTTCTCGGTCACCGCCGCCAAGGGCGACGCCGGCGAGCCGGTTCCGGCCGCGGTGCAGAAGGTCCTCGACGACGAGGACGCGGCCGGCCTTTCGACGCTGGAGCCCTATCGCGCCTTCGCCGACCGGGTCCGCCGCTCGCGCGACGAGCTCATCGCCTTCGTCGATCGCGCGCTGTCCGAGGGCAAGACGGTGGCGGCGCTGGGCGCCTCGACCAAGGGCAACGTCCTGCTCCAATATTGCGGCCTCGGCGCGGACCGGGTGGCGGCTGTGGGCGAGGTCAATCCGGAGAAATATGGCTGCTACACGCCGGGCACCTGGATCCCGATCGTCGCCGAGCGCGCGCTGCTCGCCGAGCGCCCGGATTATCTGATCGTGCTGCCCTGGCATTTCCGCCGCTTCTTCGAGCGCTCGCCGGCCTTCGCGGGGACCCGGCTCGTCTTCCCGCTGCCCCGGCTCGAAGTGGTCGCGCCCGCGGGCAGCGTCGCCGCCGCGGCGGCAGGCTGAGCGCGCAGGCGCATGGCCGAGGACCAGCGCATCGTCCCCGTCATCCTCTCCGGGGGAGCGGGCACGCGCCTGTGGCCGCTTTCGAATCAGGCCCGGCCGAAGCAGTTCCTGGCGCTCACCGGCGAACTTACGATGCTCCAGGAGACGGCGCTGCGCCTTGCCGATCCGCAGGCGTTCGCGCCGTCGCTGGTGATCGGCAGCGCCGGCCACGCGCCGCTGCTGACGGAGCAGCTCGCCGAAATCGATGCTTCGCCTTCGGCTCTGATCCTCGAGCCGAGCGCGCGCAGCACCGCCCCGGCAATCGCGCTGGCAGCAATGACGGTCGAGGCCGCCCGGCTTCTGCTCGTCATGCCGAGCGACCATGTGGTGGGCGATCCCGCCGCGTTCCGCGCCGCCGTAGAGGCTGCCCGGTCAGTCGCGGAGCAGGGCTGGCTGGTCACTTTCGGCATCCGCCCGACCCGCGCCGAGACCGGCTTCGGCTATATCCGGCGGGGCGAAGCCCTTGCCCCGGGCGTCCATCGGGTCGACCGCTTCGTCGAGAAGCCGGACGCGCCGACGGCAAGGGCTTATGTAGAGAGCGGGGACTATGACTGGAACGGCGGCATCTTCCTGTTCCGCGCCGGCCGCTATCTCGATGCACTCGCTGCCCACGCGCCGGCGATCCTCGAGGCTGCTTCCGCCGCAATGGCCGACGCCCGCCGCGAAGGAGCCGAGATTCGACCCGATGCAGAGTGCTTCGCCGCCTCTCCGTCGCTCTCGATCGACTATGCGGTGATGGAGAAGGACGATCGCGTCGCGGTGGTACCGGTCGAGATGGGCTGGGCCGACATCGGCAGCTGGGACGCGCTCCACGCGCTGCGCCAAAGCGACGACCGCGGCAATGTGGCGATCGGCCCCGCCACTTTGGTCGACAGCGACAATTGCCTCGTCCATTCGGAGGGCAGGCGGGTGGTCGCCGTCGGAGTCAGCGACCTCATCGTCGTCGTCGGCGAGGATTCCGTCCTCGTCCTTCCCCGCGGCCAGAGCCAGCGCGTCAAGGAGGCGCTGGACCGGGTGCCCAAATGACCGCGCTGCGGCTGAACCCGCGGCGTGTCGAGAAGGTCTGGGGCCGCCGCGACCTGGGCGCGCCGTTCGGCAACGTGGCCGCGGACGCCGAGCCGGTCGGCGAGATCTGGTTCGAGGCGCCCAACGGCCACGAAGCCGCCCTCCTCGTCAAATATCTCTTCACGTCCGAGCGCCTGTCGATCCAGGTCCATCCCGACGAGGCGATGGCGAAGGCGGATGGTGCCGCCTGCGGCAAGGACGAGGCATGGCTGGTGCTGTCCGCCGAGCCCGGCGCGACGATCGGGCTAGGCCTCACCCGGAAGGTCGATGGCGACGCGCTGCGCGACGCCGCGCTCGACGGCAGCATCGAGACCCTGGTCGACTGGCGCCCGGTGCGCGCCGGCGACGTATTCTATTCCCCCGCCGGCACCATCCACTCGATCGGCGCGGGGTTGCGGCTGATCGAGGTCCAGCAGAATGTCGATCTCACCTACCGCCTCTACGACTACGGCCGGCCGCGGGATCTCCATCTCGATCAAGCGGTTGCGGCGGCTCGCCCGGAGCCGTTTCGCGGCGAGCAGGAGGCCCGAGCGCTAGGCGAGGGACGGACCGAGCTCTGCGCGGGGGACAGGTTGCGGCTGGAGCGCTGCAGCGGGCCAGGCCGCTTCGAGCTGGACGGCGCCGCCTGGATCATGCCGCTGCGCGGCGGCGCGGCGCTCGACGGGGAAGCGATCGCACCCGGAAGCGTCTGGATGACTGATGCGCCCGCCGCGCTCACGCTAGAGGAGGAGGCGGAGTCGCTCGTCGCCTTCGCCTGCGGCCCGGCTTAGGCGCTGGCGCTGCGGCCGCTATAATTGCGGTCGATCCAGCTACGATAGCTGCCGTCCGTCACCGACCGCCACCAATCCTCGTTGGCGAGATACCAGTCGAGAGTCGAAGCGAGCCCATCGCGAAAATCGCGCGCCGGCGCATAGCCGAGCTCGCTTCTGATCCTGGTCTCGTCGATCGCATAGCGGCGGTCGTGGCCGGGCCGGTCGGTGACATAGGTCTTGAGCGAGGAGGAAGGCTGTCCCCGCGCCGCCGGCGCATCGGGGAAGCGTGCCGCCAGCGACGGGTCGCGCGCAAATGCCGCGTCGACGCCGTCGCAGACCGCCTCGATCACCCGGATGTTGGGCAGCTCCTCGCCGCCGCCGACATTGTAGGTCTCGCCGATCCGCCCGCTCTCGAGCACCAGCTCGATGCCGCGGCAGTGATCCTCGACATGGAGCCAGTCGCGCACGTTCATGCCGTCGCCGTAGATCGGCAGACTCTTGCCCGTAAGGCAGTTGATCAGGAACAGGGGGATCAGCTTCTCGGGGAATTGGTACGGGCCGTAATTGTTCGAGCAGTTGGTGGTGGTGACCTCGAGGCCGAACGTGTGGTGATAGGCGCGGACGAGATGGTCGCTGCCCGCCTTGGAAGCGGAGTAAGGAGAGTTGGGCGCGTAAGGCGTCGTCTCGGAGAAGGCGGGATCGTCCGGACCGAGGCTGCCATAGACCTCGTCGGTCGAGATGTGGTGGAAGCGGTGCGGCCGCCCCGTGCCCTGGTCGAGCCACGCCGTCTTGGCCGCCTTGAGCAGGCTGTGGGTGCCGACGACATTGGTGTCGATGAACGCGTCGGGGCCGTCGATCGAGCGGTCGACATGGCTCTCGGCGGCGAAATGGACGATCGTATCGAGGCCGCGCTCCGCAAGCAGCGAGCGGACGAGCTCGGTGTCTCGGATGTCGCCTTCGATCAGCTCGACCTCATCGATGCCGGCCAGATTCGCCCGGTTCCCGGCATAGGTCAGGGCGTCGAGGACGACGATCCGGTCGCCGCCGCGGCGGGTGCGCCAGTAGCGCACGAAATTGGCGCCGATGAAGCCGGCGCCGCCGGTGACGAGGAGGTCAGCCATAGGAAAGCTCCCGAAGGTTGGCGCGCAGGTTCGCGCGCCAGTGCGGCGCCGGCTCGCCGAGCAGCGCCCAGGTCGCTTTCTTGTCCAGCACCGAATAAGCCGGCCGATTCGCCGGGGTCGGATAATCCTCGGTCGCGATCGGCACCACCCGCGCGGCGCGGTCGATGAGGCCCGCCGCAAGCGCGTCCTCCCCTATCGCTACCGCGAAGTCGTACCAGCTGGCGATTCCGGCATCGGTATAATGGTGAATACCGCGGGCGCCGAGCGCGGCCAGCCGCCACAAAGCGCTCGCGAGCCTTGGCGCCCAGGTCGGCGTTCCGATCTGGTCGGCGACGACGCGGACCTCTTCCCTTTCGCCGATGAGCCGGAGCATCGTGTTGACGAAATTCGCCCCGACCGGCGCGTAGACCCAGGCCGCGCGGACGACGAGCGCCTCCGGGTCGGCGGCGAGAACAGCTTTCTCTCCGTCGAGCTTCGTCCGCGCATAGACCCCTTCCGGCTGCGTCGGATCGTCCGGGCGGCGCGGACGCTCCGCCGCGCCGCCGAACACGAAGTCGCTCGACAGGTGGACGACGCGCGCCCCGGCCGCGCGCGCGGCAGCGGCGATGAAGCCGGGCGCTTCGGCGTTGAGCCGGCGCGCCGCCTCCGGCTCGGCCTCGGCCCTGTCGACCGCGGTGTAGGCCGCGGCGTTGAACACGATCTCGGGCCGCGCCTCGGCGATCGCGGCGCGGACGGCGGACTCGTCGCCGATGTCGCAGTCGGCGCGAGCCAGGGCGGCGAGCTCGCAGGCTTCCGGAGCGGCCGCCGCGAGAGCCCTGCCGACCTGGCCGCCGGCGCCCAGGATCAAGGCCTTCATTCGTACGTCTCCGCGTCGGCCAGCAACGGTGCGGCGGCATCTTTGCCGGAGAGGATCGGCTCGATCCCGTCGAGGGGCCATTCTATGCCGATCGCTGGGTCGTCCCAGCGGATCGAGCGGTCATGCTCGGGCGCGTAGTAATCCGTGCATTTGTAAAGAAAGTCCGTGCCGTCCTCGAGCGCCAGGAAGCCGTGGGCGAAGCCGCCGGGGACCCACAGCATCCGCTTGTTCTCGGCCGACAGCTCGTATCCCACCCACTGCCCGAAATGCGGCGAAGAGCGGCGGATGTCGACGGCCACATCGAAGGCGCGACCCGCGACGACGCGGACCAGTTTCCCCTGCGGCCGCACCATCTGGTAATGGAGGCCGCGCAGAACGCCGCGCGCGGAGCGGCTGTGATTGTCCTGCACGAACGCCGCGTCGATCCCGGCTTCGGCAAAAGTCCGCGCGTTCCAGGATTCGAGGAAGAATCCACGATCGTCGCCGAACAGTTTCGGCTCGATCAGCTTCACCTCCGGCAATGCGGTGTCGAGCACCTTCACCGGCTGCGGCCCTCCCGGAGCATCTGCAGCAGATAGCTGCCGTAGCCGCTCTTGCGCAGCGGCTCGGCGAGCCGGGCGAGCTGCTCCCCGTCGATAAAGCCCATCCGCCAGGCAATCTCCTCCGGGCAGCAGATCTTGAGGCCCTGGCGGTCCTCGATGATCTTGGTGAAGAGCGCCGCGTCGAGCAGGGAGGCGTGGGTGCCGGTGTCGAGCCAGGCGAAGCCCGCGCCCATCATCTCGACGTTGAGCTCGCCGGCCTCGAGATAGAGGCGGTTGATGTCGGTGATCTCGAGCTCGCCGCGCGCCGAGGGCCGGATCTTTCGCGCCAAATCGACGACCTGCTCGTCGTAGAAATAGAGACCGGTCACCGCATAATGCGATTTGGGCTGGGCCGGCTTCTCCTCGAGCGTCTCGGCCCTCCCATCTGCGTCGAACGAAACCACGCCGTACCGCTCCGGATCGGCCACATGATAGCCGAACACAGTGGCTCCGCGCTCCCGCCCGCTGGCGCGGCGGAGCAGGACGGCGAGATCGTGGCCGTAGAAGATGTTGTCGCCCAGGATGAGCGCGCTCGGCCCGCCGCGGACGAAATCGGCGCCGATCAGGAAGGCCTGGGCGAGTCCGCCGGGCTCCGGCTGCGCCGCATATTCGAAGCGGACGCCCCATTGGGACCCGTCGCCGAGCAGCCGCCGGAACGCCTCCTGCTCGTGCGGAGTGGTGATGATCAGGATCTCGCGGATGCCGGCCAGCATCAGCACCGACAGCGGATAATAGATCATCGGCTTGTCGTAGACCGGCATCAGCTGCTTGCTCAGCACCTGCGTGATCGGGTGCAGGCGCGTCCCCGCTCCGCCCGCCAAAATGATCGCTTTACGCACCTTGTCGCTTCCGTTCGTGAAACGCGCCCCGTGGGGCGGCGGTTACCGGCTATGGGTTCGCGGCTCAAGCAGCCGCGCACGCAGAACTAATGGACCGTGCGGGCGTCGGCTGCCGGGCGACGCTCCTCGTCCGAGGGACGACCGAGCATTCCCTGGTCGGGGGCGATCAATTCCTGGAGGATGGCGCGGACGGCGTTCGCATTGCGGGCCGCCGTCGCCGCCCGCAACGCGTCGAGGTGCCGCTCCAGCTCGCCGAGCTGGACCGAACGCTCTTTCGCCATGTTGATCCGCGGGTGAGCCGTCGGCAGCGTGTCGTCGCCGACGAACAGCTCCTCATAGAGCTTCTCGCCCGGCCTGAGGCCGACATAGACGATCTCGACGTCGCCGTGCGGATTGTCCTCGTCGCGCACCGTCATCCCGGACAGCCCGATCATGTTGCGGGCAAGGTCCGCAATCCGGATCGGCTCACCCATGTCGAGCACGAAGACCTCGCCGCGGCTCGCCATCGCGCTCGCCTGGAGGACGAGCTGGGTCGCCTCAGGGATCGACATGAAGAAGCGGGTAATCTCGCGGTGAGTAACGGTCACCGGGCCGCCGGCCTTGATCTGCTCGCGGAAACGCTGGACCACCGAGCCCGAAGAATCGAGCACGTTGCCGAAGCGCACGATGCCGAAGCGGGTCGCGCCGCCCTCCTCGGCCAGGGCCTGGACGATCAGCTCGGCGACCCGCTTGCTGGCGCCCATCACGCTTTCCGGCCGGACCGCCTTGTCGGTCGAGATCATCGTGAAGCGGGCGAGCTTCGCCTCGGCGGCGGCCCTGGCCAGGATCAGCGTGCCGACCACATTGTTGTCGACGCCGACCACCTCGTTGTGCTCGAGCAGGGGCACGTGCTTGTAGGCGGCGGCGTGGTAGATGGTGTCGATCTTCCGAGTCCGGATGAGGTCCTTGACCAGCTGCTCGTTGAGCATCGAGCCGACGATCGGCACGATCTCCGGCCGCTGCGCCTCGGGCAGGGACCGGACCAGCTCCGCGAGTTCCTGATCGATGCTGAACAGGGCGAACTCGCTGTGATCGAGGAGGACGAGGCGTCGCGGCCGCGCGCGCGCGATCTGCCGGCAGATCTCCGAGCCGATCGAACCGCCGGCGCCGGTGACGAGAATCGAATGGCCTTCCGCCGCAGCGATGATCAGCTCGGTGAGGGGCTCGACCGGATCGCGGCGCAGCAGGTCGTTGACGTCGATCGGACGCACGTCGGTCAGGGTGAAGCGGCCGGAGACGATCTCCTCGGGCGCCGGCACCGTCTTCACCGGCACGTTCAGCTTGTTGAGGCGCGAGATGGCCGCGAGGCGCTGCGAGCGCGTCGCCTGCGGCATGGCGAGGAAGACCTCGTTGATCTCGCGGTCGCGCACCAGGTCGGCCAGCGCCGCTGGTGCGTAGATCGGCACCCCGCTCACGATCTGGCCGCGCAATGCGCTGTCGTCGTCGATGAAGGCGCGCAGGTTGTACTTGCGGCCGCGGCGGACCGATTCCGCGAGGCCGATACCGGCGGCGTTGGCGCCGTAGATCGCGACGTTGGTGCGGGCGCGGCGTTCGTGCGGCTTTCCTGCCTTCTCCGCGGCGCCGACGATCAGGGCCATGAAGTAGCGGCCCATGAACAGGAGGATGAACAGGAAACCGCAATAGATGAACCCGACCGAGCGCGGCACGAGGATGCGCACGCCCTCGACGACCAGCGAGGCACGGGTGAAGTAGACGATCATCACCCAGGCCGCCGCGGCCAGCGCCGCCCCGAAGAAGATCCGGCTGACCGTGCCGAGATCGAAATAGCGAAGCACGATATGGTAGATGCGGAGCTGGAACAGGCCGACGATGCCGATCACGATCGACGCCGCCGCCGCCGCGAGCAGGACCGGATCCTCGGGCAGATAGAAGCCACCGAGCCGCGTGGAGAGCGCCGCCCACAAAGCGAACACCATCGCCGTCACATCGTGGGCGATCAGGATGCTCCGCTTGCGCGTCCGGTCGGCATCGGCGAGGTCGCGGATGAACTTGGTTATCATACTCGTATCACGAACTTTTCCCGCTGGGCCCCTACAGGAAGCCACCCATCCGCGCTAGCCCAGCGTCTCGCGCGCGATCTGCGCTACCCGCTCGGCGCGTCGCCGGACGAGGTCCGGACGAAGCGTCGGATGGACCTCCATCATCAGGCTGGTCTCCCCCAGCCGCCGCGCAACGGGCAGATCGGGCCGCGGCAGATCGTCGAACGCCGCCTCCAGATAGACCTCGGAGCAGGAGCCAGAGAAAAGCGTGATTCCCTCAGCATTCGCCGCGGCGAGAATCCGCTCCCGCTCGGCTTTGGCGCCTTCCGGCAAATAGGCGTAGAATTTGTACCAGGCGTGGCCGACGCCCTGGCCTGGAAGGGGCACCCTCAGCGCGGGCACTTCCTGGAGCGCTTCCGCCCAGATCATCGCATTGCGCGTCCGCGCCGCAGTCCAGTCGGCGAGCTTGCCAAGCTGGACGCTGCCGATCGCCGCCTGCGGGCCGGTCAGGCGCCAGTTGGTGCCGACGCCGTCGTGGAGCCAGCGGAAGCCGGGCGCGGCGGCGGGGGTGTTGACCTTCGCCCAGCTCTTGCCGTGATCCTTGAACGACCAGGCCCATTCCCACGCGGCCTCGTCGCGGAAGCTGACATAGCCGCCTTCGCCCGCCGTGGTGATGATCTTGTCCTGACAGAAGGAGAAAGCGGCGGCGTCGCCAAAGCTGCCGACGGAAACACCGTCAACGGTCGCACCGTGCGCCTGGGCGCAGTCCTCGATCACCTTGATGCCGCGGCGCGCGGCGAGCGCCATGATCGCGGACATGTCGCACGGCCAACCGGCGAGGTGGACCGGGATGATCGCCCTGGTGCGCTCGGTCAGCACGGCCTCGATGGTCTCGGCGGTGATGTTGCCCGAGTCCGGATCGACCTCGGCGAAGACCGGCGTGGCGCCCATCAGGCGCGCGCAGAATGCGGAGGCGACGAAGGTGCGGGGCGTCGTCACCACCTCGTCGCCCGGGCCGATGCCGAACGCGCGCAACGGCAGCTCGAGCGCGAGCGACCCGTTGGCCAGCGCGATTCCGGGGCCGCCGCCGAACCGCGCACGGCAGGCGTCCTGGAAAGCGAAGACGTCGGGGCCGGTCCACTGATTGACCTTGCCCGAGCGGAGCACGTCGACCGCGGCCTGGATCTCGTCGTCGGCATAATAAGGCCACGCCTCGTCCGGCCGCGCCGCCAGGCAGGCTTCATCCTCAGGCGATACGATGTTTCTGTTGAGCGAAGCCATCCGATTACCTCCAACTCGCCCTGTCAGGCGCCGCGCTCGTCAGGTCCGCGCAGCGACGTCGACCCGGTGAACTCCGGCATCGTCGCCGATCCTTCCGCGGCTATGCCGGATGGACGCAGCACGCGCCAGACGGTCAGCAGCAGGATCCTGAGATCGAGCAGCAGCGAGCAATTGTCGACATACCACAGGTCGAGCGCGAACTTCTCCTCCCAGCTCAGGGCATTGCGGCCGTTGACCTGGGCCCAGCCGGTGAGGCCCGGGCGCACGTCGTGACGCCGCGCCTGCTCGGGCGTGTACAGCGGAAGGTATTGCATCAGCAGCGGACGCGGGCCGACCAGGCTCATCTCGCCCTTGAGCACGTTCCACAGCTCGGGAAGCTCGTCGAGGCTCGATGCGCGGAGGAACCGTCCGAGCCGAGTGAGCCTCAGCTCATCCTCGGCCACCGCAATGTCGGCGCCCGATGGCTGGCGCATCGTCCGGAACTTGACGAGCTCGAAGGGCTCGCCATGGAGCCCCGGCCGCCGCTGCCGAAACAGGACCGGTCTGCCCATGGTCAGCCGAACGGCGAGCGCCACGATGAGCAGCAGCGGCGACAGCAGGACGAGGGCGACGCCGGCGACGGAGATGTCAAACAGCCGCTTCACGCGACCGCGAGGCCGGACTCCCGCAGCGCGGCCGCGCGCCGGTAGATCGCGCGGAAGGTGACGAACATCACCAGGACGGCGGGGACGAACATGGTCTTCTGCCTCAGGCCGAGGCCGACATTGTAGTACATGATGGTCAGCAGCAGCGCGACCAGAGCGGCAAAGGCCAGGGCGTAGCGCACATAGGTTACCGCCCGCGCGATCCTGATCACCTTCGGGGTGTGGAACAGCAGGGTTCCGACGATGAAGAGGAAGATCGCGTTCTCGGCGGAGGCGATCAAAGCGGGGAGGCCCGAGGCGTCGAAGAACAGCGGCCGGAACAGCAGGCTGAACAGCCGAACCGGGAAGGAGGCGTCGAGGACGCCGGTGTTCATTCCCTCGGTCGAGCGCTGCGACGCCTCCGAGCGCACCGACAGAAATTCGCTGACGGAGTCGGCATTGGTGACGTCGAGATTGAAGGTACTGCTGACCGTCGCCGCCACGAAGCCGGTGGTGAGCGCCGCGGCGACGAACAGCAGGAACTTGATCCCGCCCTTGGTGCGCCTGTCGAAGAAAATGCCGGCGGCTACCGCGACCATCGCGAGCAGCGCGATATGCGGCCGGAACAGAACCATGATGCCGATCGCGATCGCGAATGCGATGTAACGCTGGGTGATTCGCGTCGCCGCCCAGATCGAAAGGCAGGCGGCGAAGAACAGCGCCCCGTCCTTGCCGATGCCGCTGGTCCAGAAGTGCAGGCCCGGCATGAACAGCAGCGCATAGCTCCATAGCGGCTGCGGCTGGCCGAGCTCCTCATAGATCTCGTGAAAGGTCCGCATCAGGATGGCGATGCCGAACAGTCCGAACAGCTGGAAGAGCAGGAAATAGTCGAGATAGGAGCCGCCGATCCACGCGCGCATCCACTGCACCAGATAAATGACGAAGGTGGTCGAGAGCTTGATGCCCCGCCCGTACCAGTGGCCCGGATCGTAATAATAAAGGACGCTGTCCGACCCCGCGCCGAGCGCGAGTTGGTAGGCGTAAAAGGTGCTCCCCAAGTGAGCGACGTAGAGCAGCATGAACACGGTGACCGCGATCCAGTCATGCCCTCGCACCGCCCACCTGTAGGAGAGCAGCCCGAGCACCATTCCCATGATCCCGACCCAGGTCATCAATCGGCCTCGATGTGGCGGGGGGCGTCGGGGTCGTCGTTGCCGCCCGCGGCGGCCCGCGACGGCTCGCGCCGAGTCGCGGAGGGCAGCATCAGCGCGCACGCCATCGCGAACAAGGCAGCGATCGCCGACGTGCGGATCGGATAATCGACCAGGCTGTGGAGGAGGACCACCATCACGATCACGGACCCGGCCCGGGCGACGCTGGCGCCCTGCTTGTCCGACGTCCAGGCAAGCCATGCCCGACGGCCCCACCAGGCGATGAAGGCGATCACGACCAGGGCGCCGACCAGGCCCATTTCCAGCACGATCTCGACATAGTCGTTATGGGCGTGGTTGGTGAACTCCCGCGCGTCCGGATCGGGCCGCTCGATCGTCCGATAGATGTCGGGGAAGGTACCGAGGCCGGTACCGGTCGGAAAGGTTTGGCCGATCAGCCGGACGGTGTTGGCCGTCAGGGTGCCGCGGCTGGTCGGTTCGCGGCCGATTTCCTTCGACAGTGACTCGCGGTCGAGCGGCCCGGCGAAGGCGAGCACCGCGAACAGTGCAACGACGAGGCCGAACCCGCCCACCCAGCGAAGGCTGAGCGGCCCGTAGGCGGCGCGGCGGTAGATGAGCAGGGCGGCGAGCGTCGCCGGCAAGGCCAGGCCATATCCCGCCATCGAGCCGATGATCCCGATTCCGACCAGCAGCAGAACACCGATCGCTCCGGCCACCATCACTGCGCTGAATCGTCTGCTGCGTCCTCTCGACCGGCCGACCGAGCGTCCGGCGAGATAGCCCGCGATCGGGATCGCGCAAACCAGCAGGGTGGCGAGGTGGTTGGCGTTGGCGAAGAAGCCCACCGCGAGCGATTCGTTGGTGATCGTATAGGGTCGCAGCCTTGATCCGGTACCGCTGAGCAGCTGCGCGGCGCCCAGCAGGATCGAAAGGCCGGCCATGACGAGCAGGGTCCACAGCAGCCAGCGGCGCCGCTGGGGAGAAATCAACATCGCCAGCATGAACATCGCCGCCGGCGGCAGCAGCCACAGCAAGGATGCGATGCTGTTGGACCAAGCGAGGGACAAGGGAAGGGACGGCGGCGCGATACCCAGCAAGTGGTAACCCTCGGCGATCGGTGCGCGGCCGGGCAGACCCGCCCAGACGGAAGCCGGCAGCGGCACCAGGGTCAGCAGCCCGGCTCCGAGAAACAGGAGGAAGATCCAGACCAGCGGACGCGTCCCCTGAGGGAAGCCGTGGCGCCGCGCGGTCCATAGCGCCCACAGCAGCAGGACGAGCGAGGCGACCTGCAGCAAGCCGTTGCCCGGCGCTCCGGCCCGCGGCGCGCTCGCTCCGCCAAGCAGGATGCAGAGCGCGAGGAAGGCAGCCGCGGCAATGGCGAGGAAGAAATCAGTTCGCACGAAGCACCTCCACGGAGGCGAGCTGCATTTCGATCGTGGCGGCGACATCGCCCGCCGCGCCGATCAGCCTCAGGCGCTGGGCGGAGCAGTTGCCCGGCACCTGGAACCCACCCTGGAGGTCGCGATAGCTTTCGCCAAGGCCCGTGAGAGGAAGGCGGAGCAGGTCGGCACCCCCGATACAGGTCAGATTCCACAGGATCGCCCCCGAAGTGGCTTCGCCGCCGTCGCTCTTGGCGCGGGTCCGCAGCCGGTACCGGCCGGGGTCCAGCGTCAGCACCTGTTCGGCCAGGACGACGTCCGAGCCGCCGAAATAGCTCACATCGAGATAGGGTTGGCCGCCGTCGGTCGATCGTTCCGCGCGGCCCGATTCCATGCCGGCATAGACCCAACCGAACGGCGGCGCGGAGCGCGCCTGGCGGAAGGTGGCGTCGAACAGCAGGGCATGGCGCGCCCGTTCCGGCGCCGGCAGCGATTCAAGCCACAGCGCCCGCGCGCGCCGGAAGTCTCCGCCCTGCGCCAGCGCCTGGACGTAGAGGTCCCGTTCCGGCGTGAGGTCGACGCCGGGACGCTGCCGCCGCATGTCCTCCATCAGGGCGAGGACGTCACCGGCGGCGATACGCTGCCGCGCGGCGGCAGCGAGGAAATCCCGCCGCCAGCTCGGATTGGTCGCCAGCACCGCCGCCAGCGTCCTGCGGTCGCCGGGTCGCCCCGCCATCCTTGCGAGCTCGGGATAGACGAACTGCTTCGCGGGCTCGCTCCGCCGCAGCACGAAATCGAGCTCGGCGAGCAACTCGCGCTCGCGGCGCGCCGTCTGATAATAACCGAGCAACCGGATGTGAGTCAGCAGATGATTGGGCCGCCGCCGCCGCGCCTCCTCCAGCAGGGCCGTCGCCTGCGGCAGCCGGCCCGCTTGCTCTTCGGCGCGCGCTACGATGAAGAAGGGATCGAAGGCGAGCGGCGCGGTGCGGGCCGCGGCCCGGGCGGCCGCGATCACTGCCGGCGGGGCCGGGCGGCGCGGATCGGCGGCGACGAGGATCATCGGCCTCAGCAGCGGCGACAGGTCGGCCGGGGGAAGCGTCGCTGCGAGCGGGGGAGACACGCCGACTGCCGCTGTCCGAACGATGAAATAGAGGAGCACCGGCGCGGCGATCAGAGCCGCCCCGAACGAGACTCGCCACCCTGCCGTGGGAGCTGCGCCCCCGGTCCGCCGCCCTCTCACGCGCTCTTCAGCAGCTCGATCTGCTTCTTGGGCTTGTCGCCCTCGCGATAGGCATAGGCGTCGTCGCCATAACCATAGCCGTAGCCGTAGCCGTAGCCGGAGCGGGTGGCGCTGAACTTGGTGAGGATGGCACCCATGATCCGGGCGTCGGCCGAACGCAGGCGCTCGATCGCGCTCAACGCCGCGACGCGGCGGATCTTCCCCGCCTCGATGCAGATCATCGTGCCCTCGCAATAGGAAGCGAGGAGCGGCGCGTCGGCGAGGCCGAGGACCGGCGGGCCGTCGACGATGACATGGTCGAACATCTGACCGACCCGCTCGATCAGCCACTGGAAGCGGCCCGCGGCGAGCAGCTCGGCCGGGTTCGGCGGGATCTTGCCGGCAGGCAGCAGGAACAGCGAGCCGTGGTCGGTCGGGTGGATCGCGGCCTGGACGTCGTCGGCGCCGGCGAGCAGGCTCGAAAGGCCGAGCGCGTCCGCATTCGGGCTGCGGAAGGTCGGCTTCCTCAGATCGCCGTCGATCAGCAGCACCGAAGCGCCGAGATTGGCGATCGACTGGGCGATCGCGAGCGCTGAGCTCGACTTGCCCTCAGCGGCGCGGGTGCTGGTGACCAGCAGCGAGCGCGGCACGCCGTGCTCGGTCGAGAATTGGAGCGCCGTCCGTACCGACTGATAGGCCTCCGAGACCTGCGACCGCGAATCGGCGAGATCCTGCTCGACCGATGCGCCCTTGGGAAGCATCGGCACGATGCCGAGCGGGGCGATACCCAGCTTCTTGGTGAGGTCCTCGGGCGTCTTGATGGTGTCGTCCATCCACTCGAGGGCGAAGGCCGAGCCGAAGCCGAGCAGCAGCCCGGCGAGCAGGCCAAGCGCGATGTTGAGCGGGAGGTTCGGCCGGAACGGCCCGCCCGGAACCTGGGCCCGGTCGACGACCGACACGGCGTTCGTGCCGACGCCGCCGGCGACGCCGACCTCTTTGTAACGCTGGAGGAGCGCGTCGTAGAGGGCGCGGTTGGTGTCCACCTCGCGCTGCAGAATCGTATACTGGATGCTGCGCTCGCGCAGGTCGAGCAGGCTCGACTTCAGACCGTTGACGCGGCTCTCGAGCTGCCGTTCCTTACCCTGGGCGGCAGCGAACTCGGAGCGAAGCGACGATGAGACGTTGCCGGTCTCGCGCGCGATCGCGGCCTCCAGCGACTGGATGCGCGAGCGCAGCTGCACCATCACCGGATAGTCGGGCTGGTAGATGCCCAGCTTCTCCTGATATTCGGCCTGGAGCTGGGCGCGCTGCGAGGTCAGCGTCTGGACCGTGGGATTGCCGAGCACCTCGGAGGTGGACCTGTTGCCCTGGGCCTGGCGATAGCGCTGCTCGGCGGCGATGCGCTCGGCGCGCGCCTGCTGCAGAGCCGCGTTGAGCGTGACCAGCGAGTTGGCATCGATCGGCTGCTCAGTGCGCCCGCCCTCGCCGCTGCCGCTGTCGACGTTCAGGGTGACGATGCCCTGACGCTGGGCATAGGCGACGAGCTGGCGTTCGGTATCCTCCAGCCGCGCCTTGACCGTGCCGAGCCGCTGCTCGAGGAAGTTGCGCGCATAGGAGGTCGCTTCGAACCGCCGCTCGAGGTTCGAGCGGATGAAATTCTCGGCATAGGCATTGGCGATGCGCGCGGCGAGCGCCGGATCGGTGCTCTCGACAGTGAGATTGAGCAGCCGGCTTTCGCGCTGCGGCTCTACGTTGACGCTGCCTTCGAGGATGCTGGCGGCGACGCTCTCGCGCGTCGGCCGGTCCATCGAATCGTTGCCGAACAGGGGATGGCTGCCGAGATTCAGGCTGCGCACCACGCGCTCGGCCAGCGCGCGGCTGCGCAGCAGGCCCGCCTGGGTGTTGAGGAAGCCCGCCTCCTGCCCGAGATTCTGCTGGAGCTCGCCCATCCGGATCGGCTGCAGGCCCTCCTGGTTGACCTCGAGGATGGTCCGCGCCCGGTATTCCGGGGTGATCATCAGCGACAGCGCCAGCGCGGCGATCACGCAGGCGAGCACGACGGCTGCGATCAGCCACCACCATTTGGTGATGATCCGCCAGATCTCGCTGGGCGTGATCGGCGCGCGCAGCGGAGCGGCGAACGCCACCGACACTTCGCGGAGACCCGCGCTCGGCACACCCGCCTGCCCGAACGGCAATACGGAACGATCGCCGGGAAAGCTCCCGCTCTGGTCGTTCATGGACTGAGACCTACCTTTTCGAAACTGACTGCTTCCAACGCTTCTTTACCGCGCAATGTAGGGCGCGAATATACCGACCAGCGGGATGGCGCCGATTATGTCGCGCCAGATGGTGCGGGTGCGGGACCCGTCGACCACGACGATGTCGTTGCCGTAGATCGCCGGATCCTGTGCCTGGCCGCGGCGGATGGCCTGAAGATCGAACGCCGCCGCCATGCGCTGGCCGTTGATCGTGCGGAAGACGATGACGCGGTTGATATTGGCGTCCTCTGCGGCGCCCCGGCCGAGCGCGACCGCCTGCATGAGGGTGGTCGAGCCGCGGATCGGCACCACGCCGGGCTGGCGGACGGCGCCGTCGACGGTGATGGTCTGCTCGGCCTGCTGGAGCATGGTGACGGTGACGCTGGGCGAGCGAAGATAGCGCTGGCCCAGGCGCTCGGCGAGGCGCTGGCCGAGCTCGGCCGGCAGCAGGCCCTGCGCAGCCACGGTGCCGAGCAGCGGAAATTCGATATTGCCGCTGGCGTCGACCGTATATTCGCCGGTCATGTCGGCCACCTGGAAGACCGTGACCCGGATCTTGTCGAGAGGCGCGATGCGCTGCTGGACCGCGGTCGCGACCACGCTCTGCGCGTCGGGCGGGACGAAATCCGGCGGGTCGTAGGCGACGGGGCCGCCGCGCCCGCGCGTGCATGCGGACATCGCCAGAGCTGCGCCGATCAGGACGAGACTCGCCGCCGCCCGCGCGAACGGGCGCCGGAAGCGAACATGCCGAAGCTCTTGCATCTATCTGTGATCCCAAAGAAAAGGGCTGCGCCGACGCATTTACACCATCCCGCCAAAGGGTCAAACCCGCAGGCTCGCGCGAGCAGGGGGCTCGTGACTAGGGACGGCCGCGCGTCGCCGGCCTTGCGAGCCCCCTGTGCCAGAGATAGGCGTTCCGGTCCAGCAGGCTCTTGTAAGCGGCGGCAGCCGACCGATATTGCCGGCTCCCGAAGCAAGCGGAAGCAAGCCCGAACCTAGCATGGTGCTGCGAAAGCTCCTCAATCGCGCGCGAGCCGACCGCGGCCCCAGCGGCCCGCCGGCAAGCCGCGCCTATGCGATCGGCGACGTCCACGGCCGACTCGACCTGCTGGAGGAGCTGCTCGAGCGGATCGAGGCCGACAATGGCAGGAGAGGGCCGGCCAAGACCTATCTGGTCATGCTGGGAGATCTGATCGACCGGGGACCCGATTCGGCCGGCGTGGTTGAGCGCTTCGTCTCGAATCCGCCCGGATGGGCGCGGCCCATCTACCTTCAGGGCAATCACGAGGAGTTCCTGCTCGACGTTCTCACCGGGCGCGAGGAAACCGTCGGTCACTGGCTCACCTACGGCGGCTATCAATGCGCCGCGAGCTACGGCGTCAGCCAGGGCTCCACCCTCAATTCCACGCCCGCCGAGATCGTCGCGCGCCTCAAGGCGGCGGTGCCGGAGAGCCACGTCGAATTCCTCAGGAACATGGCCGACAGTTTCCGGTTCGGCGACTATCTGTTCGTCCATGCTGGCATCCGCCCCGGCGTCCCGCTCGCCGAGCAGAGCCGGCGCGACCTGCGCTGGATCCGCGAGGGCTTCCTCGACAGCGCCGACGATCACGGTGTCATTGTCGTTCACGGCCACACCATCGTCGACAAGGCCGAGCAGCTTCCCAACCGGATCGCGCTCGATACCGGCGCCTATCGCAGCGGAATCCTCACCGCGATCGGCATCGAAGGCCGCGAACGCTGGTTCCTGGAGGCGCGCGAGGGCGCCGGCGCCGAGCCGCGGCGAACGGCCTTGGCAGGCTGAGGCCCCGCCGATACAGCGGCGGCGACCGCGCGCTGCGCTTCGGGGAAATCCATGACGACGCTCATCACCGGGGCCGCCGGCTTCATCGGCTTCCACCTCGCCGCCCGGGTGATGGAGCGCGGCGGAAAGGTGATCGGGGTCGACAACGTCAACGATTATTACAGCGTCAAACTGAAGCGCGACCGGCTCGCCGAGCTGGGCCGTCGCTTCAGCGACTCATTCCGCTTTGTCGAAGCCGATTTCGCCGACCAGGACGCGCTCCAGGCGGGGCTGGGCGACGCCGCCTTCGACCGGATCGTCCATCTCGGCGCCCAGGCGGGAGTCCGCTATTCGATCGAGAACCCGCACGCTTACGTCCGCTCGAACCTGGTCGGCCATATCAACCTGCTCGAGCTCGCCCGCCACCGCACCAGCTCCCACCTCGTCTACGCTTCCTCCTCGTCGGTCTATGGCGGCAACGAGACCCTGCCGTTCCGCGTCGAGGACCGGGTCGACCATCCGCTCTCCCTCTACGCGGCGACCAAGAAGGCGGACGAACTGATGAGCGAGACCTACGCCCATCTCTACCGGCTGCCGCAAACCGGGCTGCGCTTCTTCACCGTCTACGGACCCTGGGGGCGGCCCGACATGGCGATGTGGCTGTTCACCAAGGCGATCCTCGCCGGCGAGCCGATCGAGGTGTTCGGCGAAGGCGATATGCGCCGCGACTTCACCTATGTCGACGACATCGTGAGCGGCATCGTCGCCGCGCTCGACAGCCCGCCGCCCGACGACGGCAGCGAAAAAGCCGGCGGCAGCCGCGGCCCCCACCGCCTCTACAATATCGGCAACCACCGCTCCGAGGAGCTGACCCGGATGATCGGCCTGATCGAGCAGGCGTGCGGCCGCAAGGCTCAGAAGCGCCTTCTCCCGATGCAGCCCGGCGACGTCCGCGATACCTTCGCCGACATCAGCGCGATCGAGCGCGACCTCGGTTTCCGCCCGACGACTTCGATCGACCAGGGCGTACCCAAATTCGTCGGCTGGTACCGCGACTATCACCGTGTCTAGAGCGTCTAGAGCGTCCAGCGCTCCACGCCCGAAAGTGAGCGGCTGCCATAAAGGTTTTTGAGGTCGGCGAGCAGACCGCCTTCGCGGATCATCCGCGACAGGTCGGCGTCCGACAAATCCGCATATTCGCGGTGCGGAACGGCGACGACGACGGTGTCCCAGCTTCGCTGCAGCGCGTCCGCGGCAAGCTCCAGCCCGTATTCGTGCCGCGCCTCGTCCGCATCGACCAGCGGATCGTGCACGGCGACTTCGTGGCCGAGCGCCTGAAGGCGGCGGATGATGTCGATCACCTTGCTGTTCCTGAGGTCCGGGACGTCCTCCTTGAAGGCGAGGCCCATGACGAGCGCGGTGCCGGGGCGGCCGCGGCGCTCGTGGATGCTCTCGGCGACCCACGCGCCCATGCCGTCGTTGATCGAGCGGCCGGCGAGGATGACGTGCGGCGCGATGCCCAGCTGCTGGGCGCGGAAGCTCAGATAATAAGGATCGACGCCGATGCAGTGCCCGCCCACCAGCCCCGGGTGGAAGGGCAGGAAGTTCCACTTGGTCCGGGCCGCGGCGAGCACGTCCCAGATCGACAGATCGAGCCGCGCGAAGATCTGCGTGATCTCGTTCATGAAGGCGATGTTGATGTCGCGCTGGGCGTTCTCGATCACCTTCGCCGCCTCGGCCGCCTTGATCGAGCCGGCGCGGAAGATGTTGCCGCCGTTGACGCGGCCGTAGACCTCGGCGAGGAGCTCCGTCACCGCCTCGTTCTCGCCCGCGACGACCTTGGTGATCCGCTCCACCGTATGCTCGCGGTCTCCCGGATTGATCCGCTCCGGGCTGTAGCCGAGGAAGAAGTCGCGGCCGCGCTTCAGTCCCGAAACCTGCTCGAGCAGCGGGCCGCAAAGCTCCTCGGTAACGCCGGGATAGACGGTGCTCTCGTAGACGATGGTCGGTGTCCGCGCCGCAGCGATCATCGCCGCCACCGAGCGCGTCGCGCTCTCGACCGGGCGCAGATCCGGGCGGCATTGCGCGTCGACCGGCGTCGGTACGGTGACGATGTAGAGATCGGCGTCGGCAGCCGAGGCCGAGTCGGCGGTGAGCGCGAGGGTGGAAGCGGCGAGGGCCCCGGGCTCGACCTCACGGGTTCGGTCCTTCCCCTGCTTCAGCTCGGCGATCCTGCTCTCGTCGATGTCGAGACCGGTGACCCGGAAGCTCCGCGCCAGCGCCACGGCGAGCGGCAGTCCGACATAGCCGAGGCCGATCACGACGATGTGGAGGTCGGCGGAGGCTTTCATCAGGGGCTCGCGAAACAGCATTTGGTGACGGAGAGAGCGGCGCCGGGCCGGGCGCTGACCTCAGGCGGAGAGGCCGGTCATTGTCAATCCCGCTCGCGGCGGCTCCCGCGCTCCGGCCGCTCCGGCCGGGGCTCGCGAAGGATTCGGGCGCCGGGCCGCTGGGCCAGCCTCTCGCGGTTGGCGCGGACGACGGAGGCGAGGAAGGCCCCGGGGCGGCGGGCGAGGTTGCGCGGCACTTCCGCATGCAGGCCGATTGCGGTCGCCATGTCGGCGAGGAAATGGACGCAGTTGCGCCGGTTGAGGCTGTAGGAAGGCTGGCGCAGCGCCTGGTAGCGCGCGACCGTCGCCATCACCTGGTCATATTCCGAATCGCTGAGCGTCAAAGCGAAATGGGCCTCGCTCCCCCGGACATAGCCCTCGCCGGCAGTGTCGACTTTGCCGCGAACCGACCCAAACAGAATCGCCGGAGTCACCGCTGTTGCCGTAAAGCCATAGTTGGCGTCGATTCTCTCGCCGCCGCGATCCGGGGTGCCGGCCAGCGTGACGAAGCCGTGCGGGAACTGGCTGCCGAACTCGCGTGCGTAAAAGGTCATCTCGACCGCCGCCTGGGCCGAGACCGGCAGGAGGAACGCCAGCGCCGCCAGCAGTGCGGCGGTCCACGCGCGGACGGTCTTGCGGCAAGACATCTCGAATTCCAACCCTGTCCCCAGAGGCAAGACGTTGAATTTGCGCAACTAAGCGGCTTTCTGCCCTGCTGCCAAGACGCTTCGCCGGTTCCGCTTCGCCGCGCAACGCTTTTCGCGCGGGGGCCCTGAACTTTTGCCACGCCGCTGCGTTCGGGGGGGTTCAGAGATCGTAAACCCGTTCGGGCCTAGCGACTTCTGGCGGGCTTGGGCGGCGGGCATTTCGGGGCTGGACAGTCGCGGGTGCCTCCGATATCAGGACGAGAAATAACGAGATCAGACGTTGTTGAAGGGAGAAGCTGACGTGGTTTTCAAGAAAGTTATCACTGCGGCCTCGGCGCTCGCATTGATCGCCGCGCCGACTATGGCCGTTGCGCAATCTGCGGCGGCGGCGCCGGAGCCGGCGACCGAGAGCGTCGAGGGCAGCGAGCTCCGCGGGGGCTTCATCATTCCGCTGCTTGCGCTGATCGCGATCATCCTCGGCCTCTGCGCCGCGACCGACATCTGCGGCGCCGACGACGACGAGCTGCCGAAGAGCCCGTAAGGGACTCGGCCGGACGGCCGTCAGCGAGAAGATTCCGGCCGGGTGAGCACGTCTCGCCCGGCCTTTTTTCGTGGCCAGCGGGGTGCGAGTCACCCCCGGCGAAGGACGCGGCTAGGGTGAGGCGTGCTGCCGATGAGGCCTCTTATTCTGGCGCTGGCCGTCGGAGCGTCGGCGTTGACGCCCGCTGCCCGCGCGCAACCTTCCGCTGCGCCGTCGATCGCGCCGGCGCCGGGAAGCTTCCTCCGCGAGGCGGACCACCGCATCGTCACGATCGTCTACCGACTCGGGATTGCCGGCCGCACCTTCTGTCCCGAGCCCTTCCCGCTTACCGGCCTCGCTTTCCATCATCTCGCAGAATACCGCGCCGTCGACCGGCCCGACGCGATTGCGCGCTGGGGCCTCGACCGGGGGCCTGGAATCCTGTCGGTAGTCGAAGGCAGCCCCGCCGCCCGCGCGGGTCTTGCCGCGGGCGACGTGCTGCTTTCCGTCGACGGCATGCCTTTCCCCTCGGCAACGGCAATAGCGGCCGAGAGCAACCCGGACAGATGGCGGCCCCGCACCGTTGCCTCCGAGGAGCTGCTCGAGCAGCGGCTGAGCGTCGGCCCCGTTCGGCTCGAGGTCCTCCGTGCCGGCCGACCACTGACAGTGACGTTGAGCGCCACTTTCGGATGTCCCGCCCGGGGCCGCCTTGCCCGCTCGGGCCAGGACAATGCCTTCGCCGACGGCAGATACGTGATCATGACCACCGGCTTCCTAGGTTTCTTCCGGACCGACGACGAGCTGGCTGTCGCGCTGGCCCACGAGCTGTCGCACAATATCCTCCGGCACCCGCAGCAACTCATAGCGCAGGGCGTCCCCCAGAGCGGCATCATGCGCAACATCGGCCGCAATGCGCGCCTGGTCCGCGCCACCGAGGTGGAAGCGGACCGGCTCTCGGTACGGCTGCTGGCGGCGGCCGGCTACGATCTCGACGCGATCATCCCCTTCTGGCGCCGGCTCTACAGGCGGCCGGACGCGATCCTGCAGATCATCAGCGCCCATCCCGGTCTCGGGGCACGGGAGCGGATCATCAGCGAGGTCCTGGCCGAGATCCGCGCTTCCCCGCCGCGCTGAGCCGCCCTCGATGCTGCTGCCGCTGACCTTCTTCCTGCTCGGTACCATATCGGGCTTCGCGGCCTACCGGCTGGCCGCCGCGCGCCGCCGCGGTGGCGTGCGTAGCCCGGCCCTGATCCGGGTCGCGATGCTTCTGGCTTATGCCTGGTTCGCGCTCTCAGCCTTGCTCTTCGCCTGGGCGGCGTGGCGAATCGCCGGCGAACCCCCTCTGTAGGAGCCGCGCAAGCGCCAGGATGAGGGCGGCCGACACGGTGTCGGCGCACCAGTCGACGACGTCGCCATCGCGGTGGAGCGGCGGAATCAGCTGCACCAGCTCGATCGCCGCGCCGAACAGCGAGAGGCCGAGGCCGACCCGCCACGCGGAAAGGCGCGAATAGGCAAGCGCTGCCAGCAAAGCGAGCACAGCGAAGGCGAGGATGTGCTGGACCTTGTCGGACGGATCGCCGGGCAGATGCGGCGGCCGCGGCAGCGTGGCCATGAGAAAGGCGAAGCACGCGGCCGCCCAGAAAGCGGTGCGAAGGAGGCGCTCCATGACCCTGCCTAGCCGCGACGCAAGCGGCGCGTCACTCCGCGGCGATCGCGGCCGCGGTCTCGATGCTGCGACGCCGAAGGTCCGCGACGCAGCGGGCGGCGGTGCGGCCGTCCCAATATTGCGGGCAATGCCGCGCGGCCCCGGGGGCACTGAGGGCATGGCGCAGGGCGTCGGGGAGGGTGCCCGCGCAAACCAGGCGGTTGGTCCCCTCGTGGAGGGTGATCGGCCGTTCGGTGTTGCGCCTCAGCGTGAGGCACGGGATGCCGAGATAGGTCGTCTCCTCCTGAACGCCGCCGCTGTCGGTGATCGCCGCCGCGCAGCCGGTGACCAGGCTCATGAACTCGACATAAGAGAGAGGCTCCACCAGCCGGACCCCGGCAGCAGTGAGCGGCATGTCGAGCCTCGTTTCCGTGAGCCGCGCTCGGGTGCGCGGGTGGACGGGGAAGATCAGGGGCAGGAGTTGCTGGCTGTCGACCAGGCTCGCGACAAGTCGGGCGAACTCGGCCGGATGGTCGACGTTGGAGGGTCGATGCAGGGTGACGACGCCGTATCGCCCGCGCTCCAGGCCGAAGCGCTCGGCGCAGCCGGCCGCCTCGATCTGCGGCCGGACCAGCTCGAAGCTGTCGATCATGATGTTGCCGACGCGGCTGATGCGTCTCGGGTCGATCCCCTCGGCGATGAGATTGGCATCGGCGTCGGGCGAGGGCGTCCACAGCACGTCCGAGAGGCAATCGGTGACCAGCCGGTTGACTTCTTCGGGCATCGCCTTGTCGCGGCTCCTCAGCCCTGCCTCGAGATGGATCAGTGGAATCTGCAGCTTGGCCGCGACCATTGCGCAGGCGGCGGTCGTGTTGACGTCGCCGACGACGACCAGCCAGTCCGGCCGCTGGGCGTCCGCAACTCTCTCATAGGCGATCATCACGCCGCCAGTCTGTTCTGCGTGGCTTCCGGAGCCGACGCCGAGATGATGGTCGGGCGCGGGCAGCTTCAGGTCGCGGAAGAACGCGTCCGACATGTTGACGTCGTAATGCTGGCCGGAATGGATCAGCACCGGCGCGAAGTCCGACGCCGCCTTCAGCGCGTGCCAGAGCGGCGCCACTTTCATGAAGTTCGGGCGCGCCGCCGCGACGAGGTGGACAATCCGCTGAGACATGCAGCTCGTGATAGCCTCCGGAGGTTATTTTTGGGTCAAAGACGGGTGCGCAGCGACCACAGCTCCGGGAAGGCGCGCTTGGCCAGCGTCGACTGGAGATAGGGCACGCCCGGCGTACCGCCGGTGCCGCGCTTGAAGCCGATGATCCGCTCGACCGTGATCACATGCTTGTGCCGCCAGGTGGCGAAGGCGTCGTCGATGTCGACCAGCTTCTCGGCGAGCTGGTAGAGCGGCCAATGGCGCCCGGCGTCGCGATAGACCTCGGCCCAGGCTTCCTCCACCGCGGGATTCGCCCGATAGGGCAAGCTCCAGTCGCGCTCGGTCGCTTCCGGCGGCAGCGCGAAGCCGGCGCGGGCGAGCGCTGCATTGGCTTCATCCCACAGGCTCGGCTCGGCGAGTGCGGCGGCGAGCGCCCGGTGCGGCTCGGAGCCCTCGTCGTGATATTTGAGGAAGCCGCCCTCCTTGAGGCCGAGCAGATATTCGACCTCGCGGAATTGCGCCGACTGGAAGCCGGATGAGCCGCCGAGCACGCCGCGGAACTGGACGTAATCGGTCGGCGTCAGCGTCGACAGCACGTCCCAGGAAAGCGTCATCACCGCCTGAATCCGGGTCACCCGCGAGAGTATCTTGTGGACCTCGATAATCCGGTCGCCGCGAATCAGCTCGCGCGCCAGCCTGAGCTCGCGGACCGTCTGCTTGAGCCACAATTCCTTGGTCTGATGGATGACGATGAACAGCATCTCGTCATGATGGTCGGAGACGGGATGCTGCGCGGCGAGCAGGTCGCCCAGCGACAGATAGCCGCCATAGGTCATGTCCTTGTCGGACCTGTCGGCGCCGCCGCTCATCGCGGAACGCCTAGCATGGGGCGAGGCGCCGTGCCTAGCGGTGCTGCCGAAGCCGCCGTGCGAGCCGCCGCCGTTCCTCGCGCGCCGCGACCGTCAGCGAGTGCTGCGGATGGCGCGCGATGAACAGGTCGTAGGCCGCGAGCGTGTTCGCTCGGCGGGCGGCGGCGAGCTCCTGCCCGATCGCGACATTGCCGTCGCGCGCCGGCGGCACCGAATCTCGCGCCGGGGGCGGCATTTCAGAGGCCGCTTCCGTTGCCAGGGCGGCGACTGCCAGAAGCAGCACGCGGCGGGTCAGCGCGCCGCTGCGCCGAGGCGGAAAGCCAGCTCGCATCGTTCGCCTCCACGCCGCCGCTACAGGAAAAGGTCGGTCTGATCGATCACCGCGTGGACGAATATATGGAGGTCGGCGATCGCGTCTCCGTTCACGTCCGCGAAAATCTGCGACACCCCGCCGCTGGCGGTGACCCGGAGCTCGCCGGCAGCGCCGCTGAAAGCGGCAGTGCCGATATAGGTGAAGGGATCGTTGCCGGGCGTCCCCGAAATCGAGTCGATCCCGTTGAGGCCGATCTTGTCGGTGCCGTGGAGGAAATCGAGGATCGTGTCGGCCGCGCCCGTCGGGCTCTGCGAAACAGTCCAGAAGGAGAAGGTGTCCGATCCGCCGCCGCCGGTGAGGCGGTTCACCGCATTATTGCCCGTAATAGCGTCGTTGCCGCTGCTGCCGATCACATTCTCGATCAGCGAGCGCGGATCGTTGTTGTAGAGCAGGGCATTGGCGACATTGCCGACGGCTTTGTGTCCGTCACCCAGGTTCGCAATCTGGACGTCGGAGAATTTCGAAAAATGCCCCGGCCGCAAGTCGATCATGGCGGCGGTCACATAGTTCGACAGATCGTAGGTGTCGTTGCCGCCGCCGTCCCAAAGCGTCATCAGGATCCGGTTGCCGCCCGGAATCCACTGTGTGACACCGTTGATCAGGAACGATCCGTTGTTCTGATCCCAGCTGTAGACCGAATCGCCGGCATTGTAGCCGAAGTCGGCGCCGTAGAGGCGCTGCAGCGCGGCGATGTCGTACATCATCAGCGTCTGCGCGTAGCCCCAGGTTTCGTTTGAGAAGCCGCTGTCGTCCTCGACCGAGGAGCCGGTATAGCTCCGATAGGTCATCACGGAATATTCCATCGAATCCCGATTCGGGCTCAGCGCCGGCGATTCGTGTCCGTGCTTCAGCCCCGTGGCGTGGCCGGTCTCGTGGATGAAGGTCAGCCACTGATAGTTGCCGACGACCGGATTGTTGTAGCTGGAGATATTGTACCAGCTGTCGCCGCCGTCGCCGGGCCCTGGGTGATAGGCGTGGGCGGTGTCGGGATCGCTCGAGAGGGCGTAGCGCATATGCGCCGCGCCCGGCGACGCGGTAAGCTCATTGAAGCTGAGATTGGTGACGTTGGAATATTGCCCGAGGATCGTCCGCACCGCGGCTTGCTGAGCGGCGTTGAGGCTCTGCATGCCGGCCGCAATCTCGGCAGTCCCCTCGCCGGCGCCATATTGGCTCCCGCTGGTCGTGAAGCCGTAGGTCAGCGTAAGCGTATCCCAGGCGGAGCCAGCGAGCAGCGCCTGGATATTCTCCTCCTCGATCTGTGCCTCGGTAGCGGGAGGAGCGACGACCACGTGGAGCGTGTAGGCCCCCTGGCTGGTGCTGCCGTTCTCCTCGACGAACGAAGCGATCGAGAAAGTGTAGGTGCCGGTCGTCGGCGCGCGGACGCGTATCAGCGAATCCATGTTGTGGGACAGGCCCGCATGGGCAGTCGATCCCGGGTCGAAGGAGCCCGGATCGTCGTTGCTTGCGATCACCACACCGCCGCCGCCGTACACCTTGAGCTCTGAATCCAGCGTGACGGTGCCGTCGACGTCGAGGATGAGCATTTCGCCGGCCTGGAGCTGAATGCTGTAAAAGTCCTTGTCGGTGCCGCTCGAGATCGAGCCGGTGATTGTCGCGGCGGGCAAGGGCCGGTCCGGCACGTTCGTCTCGCTGGTCGAGGCGAATTTCGCGCGATCGAGCGTCTGCGCCCCGAAGATGGAATCGTTCGGCTCGGTATCCGTCAGGTGATAGGGATCGACCGCCTCGACCAGATCGGTGATGGTGACCGTCAGGAATTTGCTGGCGATCTCTCCGCTGGAGGCCTTCGCGATGACCTGGACCTCATACTTCGACATGGCTTCGAAGTCGGGGGACGAAACGAACCGGACGTCGCCGGTGCGCGGATCAACGGTGAAGGCCCATTTGTTGGGTCCATCGAGCATGTAGGTCAGTGCGTCCCCGTCCGGATCGCTCGCCGTGATCCGGTAGATGGGCGTCGAGATCGGGACATTCTCCGGCACGGAAAGCGTGGTCGCCGATGTGATCGTCTGCGTCGTGTTGGGGCCCGAAACGGAGATGCTGTTGCTGCCCAGCGCGGTCCCCGGCGTCAGCTTCGCGAACAGCACCGCCGCGAGCCCCCCCGCCCCGTCCGCGTCATAGGAAAGCGAGCCCGTGCCGGGATCGTAAACGAGGGTAGCCCCCGGTCCGGCCGCGGCGGTTCCGATCTCCCAGGACGCCCATCCGCTCGCAAAGGCGGAGAATGGGTCGGTAGCGCCGCCGGCGAGGACGATCAGGTCGGAAGCGGGATTGAAATCGACGATCGTGTCGACGTTGTTCGAAGCGTCGAGGGCGGTGGTGAAGTGGAACTCGTCCCTCGTGTCCCCGCCCGCAAGCACGTCGTTGCCGCCCTTGCCGTCGATATAGTTGACCCAGTCGTGGCCGCTGATCACGTTGCCGAGCTCGTTGCCGGTGAGCGTGATGAAGCCGAAATCCTGCAGCGGGTTCTGGACCTTGAGCGCTTCCTGATCGGGCCCGAGAACGTAGCTGACGGTGGTCAGAACGGTGTCGTAGCCACCGCCGGCAAGCTCGCTGACCTGGTCTCCCGCAGCGTCTACGACATAGGTGTCGTCCCCGCCATAGCCGTACATGACGTCCGCGCCGGCGCCGCCGTCGATGAGGTTGCTTCCGAAATTGCCCCATATGACGTTGGCCAGGCCGTTGCCGGTCAGCGACAGCGGAGCCGTGCCGGCAATGTTCGCCGCCTGAAGGGACTCGAGATTGGCGCCGAGCACGTGGCTGATGCTGGTGATGACGAGATCGGTGCCGTGGCCTTCGAACTCGACGGCTGCGTCCCCGGCATTGTCGACGGTGAAGGTGTCGTTGCCGCCATAGCCGTACATCACGTCGGCGCCGGCGCCGCCGTCGATGACATTGTTGCCGAAATTGCCCCAGATGACGTTGGCGAGGCCGTTGCCCGTCAGCGACAGCGCTTCCGTGCCGGGGATGTAGCGCGCCTGCAGATTCTCGACATTGGGATCGAGAACGTAGCTGACGCTGGTGGCGACCAGATCGATGCCGTGTCCGTCCCATTCGAGCAGCCGATCGTCGGCATTGTCGACATAATAAGTGTCGTTGCCGCCATAGCCGTACATGGTGTCGGCACCCGCGCCGCCGTCGAGGGAATTGTCGCCGAAATTGCCCCAGATCGTGTTGGCGAGCGCATTGCCGGTCAGCGACAGCGTGTCGATGCCGGGAATGAAGCGCGACTGCATGTTCTCGAGATTGGCGCCCAGCACGTAGCTGACGCTGGTGACGACGAGATCGGTGCCGTGGCCTTCGAACTCGACCGCCGCGTCGCCGGCATTGTCGACGATGAACGTGTCGTCGCCGCCATAGCCGTACATCACGTCGGCGCCCGCGCCGCCGTCGAGCGAGTTGTGGCCGAAATTGCCCCAGATGACGTTGCCGAGGCCGTTGCCGGTCAGCGACAGCGCGATCGTTCCCGGAATGTAGGCGGCCTGGAGATTCTCGACGTTGGGATCGAGGACGTAGCTGACGCTGGTGGCGACCAGGTCGGTGCCATGGCCCTCCCACTCCAGCAGGCGGTCGCCGGCATTGTCGACATAATAAACGTCGTTGCCGCCATAGCCGTACATGGTGTCGGCGCCCGCACCCCCGTCGAGCGAATTGTCGCCGAAATTGCCCCAGATCGTGTTGGCGAGCGCATTGCCGGTCAGCGACAGCGTGTCGGTGCCCGGAATGAAGCGGGACTGCATGTTCTCGACATTGGCGCCGAGGACGTAGTTGACGCTGGTGACGATCAAATCCGTGCCGTGGCCTTCGAACTCCACCGCCGCGTCGCCGGCATTGTCGACGATGAAGGTGTCGTTACCGCCATAGCCGTACATGACGTCGGCGCCGGTGCCGCCGTCGAGCGAATTGTCGCCGAAATTGCCCCAGATGATATTGCCGAGCGCATTGCCGGTCAGCGACAGCGGGT
>DASVVP010000072.1:0-9534 GCA_036386495.1 Allosphingosinicella sp. | reverse complement strand
TCTTGGTCACCAGCTTGTCCTCGAAGGCGCGCTGGAAGCGCTTGTGCGCCTTGGGATTGCGGGCGAGGAGCAGGCAGCCCGACGTGTCGCGATCGAGCCGGTGCACCGGGAGGGGCTCGCGCCCGAACCCGAAGCGCAGGTGCCGCAAATGGTCCTCGAGGCTCGCCGGCGTGCGCGAGCCCGGATGGACGGCGAGCCCGGCGGGCTTGTCGATGACGATCGCCTCGCCGTCGATGAACAGGACCCGCTCTTCCCACATGGGGCGGGGGAGTGCCACGACTGTGGCGCCAGCGCAACGATCCCGCTTCGCAATTGGAATCCTTGGCTTAATCCGAAATTAACCTTTTGCCTTCATTCCTCGAATGGTTAATGAATATGCGCGAGGGGCCGGGGGATGTTTCCGCGGCCGGCGCGACGGAAGGGGCAAGGCGTCATGCGTGTTCTGCTGATCGAAGACGAGCCGACGACGGCCAAGGCCATCGAGCTCATGCTCACCAACGAGGGCTTCAACGTCTATACGACGGACCTGGGCGAGGAGGGCTTGGACCTCGGCAAGCTCTACGATTACGACATAATCTGCCTCGATCTGAACCTGCCCGACATGCACGGCTACGACGTGCTGAAGAAGCTGCGGCTGGCCAAGGTCGGAACGCCCGTCCTCATCCTGTCGGGCATCGGCGAGATGGATTCGAAGGTCCGCGCATTGGGCTTCGGCGCCGACGACTATGTCACCAAGCCTTTCCACCGCGACGAACTCGTCGCCCGCATCCACGCCGTCGTGCGTCGCTCCAAGGGCCACAGCCAGAGCGTGATCCGCACCGGCAAGCTGGCCGTGAACCTCGATGCCAAGACGGTCGAGGTCGACGGCGCCCGGGTGCACCTCACCGGCAAGGAATATGCGATGCTGGAGCTGCTCTCGCTCCGCAAGGGCACGACGCTGACCAAGGAGATGTTCCTCAATCATCTCTATGGCGGCATGGACGAGCCGGAATTGAAGATCATCGACGTGTTCATCTGCAAGCTGAGGAAGAAGCTCTCCCTCGCCTGCGGCGGCGACAATTATATCGAGACCGTCTGGGGCCGCGGCTACGTGCTGCGCGATCCCGAGGAGATCGAGACCCAGAAGGTCGCGTAATCGACAAGCTTCCCTGGAGGGGCAGGACCGGCGCCGGCAGCGATGCAGGCGCCGGTTTTTCGTTGTCCGTTCGGTCCGAGCGAAGTCGAGGACCGGTGCCGAGCTTGAGCGAGGCCCGCGCCGGCCGAGGAGGACGGGTCTCGGCTTCGCTCGACTCGGCCCCTCGGCTTCGCTCGGGGCGGTCGGCTTTCGCGCCGCTTCCCCTTCCGCTGCCGCGGGTGCATCATCCGGCCATGAGCATCGACGCCTGGTTCGAGGAGCTGCGCGGTTACGGCCTTTCGCTGCCGGAGGCGGCGGAGGACCATCCCTGGGGGCACAGTGCGCTCAAGGTGCGCGGCAAGACCTTCTGCTGGCTCGACAAGCAGGAGCAGTTCAGCGCCACCGTGAAGCTGCCGGTCAGCGTCGACTTCGCGCTCATGTTCGACTGGGCCGCGCCGGCCGGCTACGGGCTCGGCCGTTCCGGCTGGGTCAGCGTCCGCTTTCCGGCGGACGCCGAGCCCGACCTCTATTTGCTTAAGCGCTGGGTCGCCGAGAGCTACCGCGCCGTCGCCCCGAAGAAGCTCGCCGCGACGGTGGCGGACCCGGACTGACCGTTCAGGCGGCGAGCGCTAGGCGCGCCATCGCCGCATCGGCGGCGACGCGCCCGGTCTGGACGGCGCCGTTCATGTAGCCCGGCCAGGCGTCGGACAGGAATTCGCCGGCGAACAGCAATGACCCCGCCTGGCTCGGACGCGGCGGCCGGCCCTCCTCCTCCATCGTCAGCAGGCTGGCGAAGCGCGAATATTGGCCGGGGCGGAAGTTCATATAGGCGCCCTTGGTGAGCGGGTCGTCGCACCAGCGCGTCCGCCGCACGCGTCCGTTGGGCTGCGGCAGGTTCGGGAGCACGCGCCGCGCCGCCGCGCTGAAGCGGGCGGCGAGCGCGCGGCCGCCGGCGCCGCGGGCTGCGGCCACCTGCGCGCCGCCGAGGAAATAAGTCAGCGCGCCCGGCTGCGTGTTCGCTGTGGGCGTCATCGATGCCGCGTCCCACACCGCCGAGAAATCGCCGGCGCCCCAGAGCGCGCCGGCAAAGCCGAGCCGCTCGCGCCAGCTCTGCCGGCCGTAGCCGACGATGACCTTCTCGTTGCGGCCGAGCTCGGCCTCGGCGATGAAGGCGCGCCACGCCGCCGGCAGATCGCCGGTGAAGCGGATGTCGCGAAGCAGGGACGCCGGCAAGGCGATGATCGCACGGTCGGCGGCGACCCGCTCGCCGTCCGCGAAGCGCAGCCGCACCCCGCCCGGACCCGATTCCACATGAGTCAGCCGCTTGCCGAGCCGGATATGCTGGCGGAGCGGCGCCGCCAGGCGCTGGGCGATCTGGCCGGTGCCGCCGTCCACGACCCAGACTTCGTCTGAAAGGCTGATCCGGGTGACGTGCCTGCCCTGCACGACCGGCAGGTTCCAGAGCAATTCGAGCGCCGTCGCGTCGCGCGGCTCGCTGCCATATTCGGTCCGGATCCCCGCCTCGAGCGCGTCGCGCGCGTCTCCGGAGGGGAGGCCGGCGCGAGTGAGATAGTCGGCGACCGACATCGCATCGATTTCCCTTATGGCGGCGTCGTCCTCCTCGATGCGGCGATAGTCGCGGTCGATCTGCCGGGCGACGCCGCGAAGAGCGTCAGCGATCGCAGCTTCCGAGACGGCGCGGCCGTCGCGGCCGATCTGGATCTCGTGCGGAGTGCCGAACCGCGCGCGCTCGACTCGCCGGAGCCCGAACCGGTCGAGCATCCCGATCACGTCGCGATGATCGGTGTTCACCAGCTGCGCGCCTTCGTCGAACGCGTAGTCGCGGGCGAACACTCCGCGGACGCTGCGCGTGCGGCCGCCGACGGCCGCGCGCGCCTCGTAAAGCGTGGCCTCGACGCCGTTCGCGCGAAGCCGGTCGAGGGCGGTGAGGCCGGCGAGGCCGCCGCCGACGACGACCACGCTGCGCGCGGGCTGTGCGTAGGCCGGCCAGCGCGGCACCATCGCAGCGCCGGTCGCGCCGGCGAGGACGGCCAGCATCCGCCGGCGGGTGATCGCATCGTCGCCGGGCACCGGCGGTGCTTCGCCCGCCTCGGCGAGATTCATTTCGCGCGCCCGCTCGAGCGCCCGCCAGATTCCAATTCCCCCGCGCATGGCCACCCCCTGCCGTTGCCCCAGGGCAGAATAGCTCAGCGGAGGGGACGGCGCCAGCGCTGGGCGCGCGCAGCGCTCAGCCGAGCGGGAGCTCGCGCTGGTCCGGCTCGAAACGGTGCCAGCCGCCGGGGCCGAGCTTCTCCAGGGGCCGGAACTTCCCCTTATAGGCCATGCGCCGCGATTCCTCGACCCAATAGCCGAGGTAGACATAGGGCAGGCCGGCGCGGGCGGCGCGGACGATGTGATCGAGGATGATGTAGGTACCGAGGCCGGAGCGGCGGTTGTCGTCGGGCTCGAAGAAGCTGTAGATCATCGACAGGCCGTCCGACTGCTGGTCGGTGAGGCAGGCGCCGACGAGCCGGCCCGGGCGTCCGTCGACCGAGGGCTCGCGATATTCGACGACGAAGGTCTTGACCGGCGACTGTTCTACCATGTCCGAAAAGTCGCTCTCGTCCATGTCAACCATGCCGCCGCCGGGATGGCGCTGCTTCAGATAGCGGCGCAGCAGCTCATATTGCTCCTCGGTCGTCCAGGGCTTGCAGGCGGTGACCTCGAGATCGGCATTGCGGCGCATCACCCGGCGCTGGCCGGCATTGGGCTGGAACTCGGCGGTGACGACGCGCACCGAGATGCAGGCGGCGCAATCGATGCAGGACGGACGATAGGCGACGTTCTGGCTGCGGCGGAAGCCGATCCGGCCGAGCGCGTCGTTCAATTCGCCGGCATGGTGGCCGGAAAGCTCGGTGAACACCTTGCGCTCGGTCTTGCCGGGCAAATAGGGGCAAGGCGACGGGGTCGTCACGAAAAAGCGGGGAAAGCGAAACGGTGCGCTCACCGTGACTCCAAATGTCTGTGCCTGGCGCAAACGATTATGGCCCTTCGGCGATCCGAACGCCAGCGGCTCGACGCGCAAAGGGCTCAGGCCCGCGGGGCCGTCCCCGCATGGGACGCGCGCGGGCCTATTCGTACCTGAAGCCCACGCGCCGTCAGGCATCTGGCGCGGGGCGCGAACAGGCCCTATCGCCGCCCCATGGCACGGATCGCTTTCCTCGGTCTCGGCGTGATGGGCGCGCCCATGGCCCGGCACCTGGCCGAGGCCGGGCACAGGCTCAGCGTCTACAACCGCAGCCCCGGCAAGGCGCACGACTGGGCCGCGCGGCACGGCGGCACCGTCGCCGCGAGCGCTGCCGCGGCGGCGGAAGGCGCCGAAGCCGTCATCGCCTGCGTCGGCCGCGACGAGGATGTCGAGGAGGTGACGCTCGGGTCGAAAGGCGCCTTCGGCAACATGGGCGAAGGCGCGCTGTTCATCGACCACACCACAGCCTCGGCGCGGCTCGCCCGCCGCCTCGCCGAGGAGGGGCGCGGGCTCGGGCTGCTCTGCGTCGACGCGCCGGTCTCCGGCGGCCAGACCGGCGCCGAGAACGGCACGCTCGCAATCATGTGCGGCGGCAGCGACGAGGCGGTTGCGGCGGCGCGGCCGTTGATGGAGGCCTATGCCGGGCGGATTGTGCATGTCGGCGACGAGGGCAGCGGACAGATGGCAAAGATGGTCAATCAGATCTGCATCGCCGGCGTGCTCCAGGGACTCGCCGAGGCACTCCACTTCACCAAAGCCGCGGGACTCGACAGCGCCAGGGTGTTCGAGGCGATCTCCGGCGGCGCGGCGCAGAGCTGGCAGATGGTCAACCGCTGGGCGACGATGGACGAGGGCAGGTTCGATTTCGGCTTCGCGGTCGACTGGATGCGCAAGGATCTCGGCCTCACGCTGGAGGAGGCGCGCAGCAACGGCGCGACGCTGCCGCTGACGGCTTTGGTCGACCAGTTCTACGGCGAGGTGCAGGCGAAAGGCGGCGGCCGTCAGGACACCTCGTCGCTGGTGAGGAGATTGGTCGAGTGAAGCTTCCGAAACTCGTGCTGGGCCTTCTCGCCGCCCTGTTCGCCGCCGCGCCGGCGCTGGCGGACTCGCTGATCGACAACGTCAACGGCTACACGATGCGGGCCGACGGCCGCCTGTTTCGCTTCACCGGCATGATCGTCGACGATCAGGGGCGGGTGAAGCAGCTGCTCACCGGCCGCGACCGACGCTCCGCCTTCCGGTCGCGCGTCGACGGGCGCGGGCGCACCCTCCTCCCCGGCCTGATCGACGCGCACGGCCACGTCATTGGGCTCGGCTTCAACGCCGTGCAGCTCGATCTCTCCGATACGCGCTCGCTGGAGGAAGCGCTCCAGCGGGTGCGGGCCTATGCCGCGGCCAACCCGACGCCGCGCTGGATCGTCGGCCGCGGCTGGAACCAGGAGCGCTGGGGCCTGGGCCGCTTTCCCACCGCCGCCGAGCTCGACGCCGTGGTCCGCGACCGCCCGGTCTATCTGCAACGCGTCGACGGCCATGCCGCCTGGGTGAACAGCGTCGCGATGCGCGAAGCGGGCGTCACCGCCGACACCCGGGCGCCCGAGGGCGGCCGGATCGAGCGCAACGGCCGCCAGCCGAGCGGAATCTTCGTGGACGCCGCCATGCCGCTGGTCGAAAGGGGAATACCGGCGCATCAGCCGATCACCCGCGACCTCGCGTTGCGGCGGGCTCAGGAGATCCTGCTCTCGAACGGCCTGACGTCGGTCGCCGACATGGGCACCAGCGTCGAGGACTGGCTGACCATGCGCCGCGCCGGCGACAGCGGCGGCCTGTCGGTGCGCATCTTCTCTTATGCCGGCGGCATCGATGCCTTGCTCACCATCGCCGGCCAGGGCCCGACGCCATGGCTCTATGACACGCGCCTGCGCATGGTCGGGGTCAAGCTCTACCTCGACGGCGCACTGGGCTCGCGCGGCGCCTGGCTGAAGCAGGCCTATCGCGACGCGCCAGGCCAGCGCGGCCTGCCTCTCGTCAACGACACCGTGCTGCGCAACCTGATGAGCCGGGCGGCGATGAACAATTTCCAGGTCGCCGTCCACGCGATCGGCGATGAGGCGAATGCCAGCCTCCTCGGCGCGATCGAGGAGCTCGCCGCGACCTACCGGGGCGACCGCCGCTGGCGCATCGAGCACGCCCAGATCGTCGACCCCGCCGACCTGCCGCGCTTCGCCCGCAACGGCGTCATCGCCTCGATGCAGCCGGTCCACCAGGCGTCGGACTGGCGCATGGCCGAGGCGCGGATGGGACGCGAGCGGCTCGGCGGCTCCTATGCCTGGGCGAGCCTGCTGCGGCTCAATGTCCCCCTCGCCTTCGGCTCCGATTTCCCGGTCGAAAGCCCGAACCCGTTCCACGGCCTCGCGGTGGCGATCAGCCGGCAGGACGCCGAGGGACAGCCGCCCGGCGGCTGGTTCCCCGAGCAGCGGCTGACGCTCGAACAGGCCTTCGACGCCTTCACCCGCCGCGCCGCCTTCGCCTCCTTCGCCGAGGACCGCGTCGGCACGCTCGAGCCCGGGCGCATGGCGGACTTCATCTTCGTCGACACCGACATCTTCCGCACGTCCGACCCGACGCAGATCCGCGAGACGCGGGTGCTGGAGACATGGCTGAGCGGACGCCAGGCCTGGACGCGCAGCCGGCCGGGAAACGTGACGCGCTAGGGAGAGAAAACAGGGACAGTATACATTTAGCCGACGCGGATCGTGCGAATGCGGGCGTTCTGCCGCTAAATGTATACTGTCCCTGTTTTCAGCTCAGCCGGGCAGGCCCCTCACCCGCGCCGCGGTGAGGATCTGGGGCAGTATCTCGGGGGCGGCGCCGGGGCGGTAGAAGAGGTAGAGCGGCACGCCGGAGCGGCCGTGGCGCTCGAGAAAGCGGCCGATTTGGGGATCGCCGCTCGTCCAATCGCCGACCAGGACCGAGACGCCGGCGCGGCGGAAGGCGTCGGCGACGTCGGCGCGGCCCAGCACCGCCGCCTCGTTGACCTTGCAGGTGAGGCACCAGTCGGCGGTGAAATAGACGAACACCGGCCGCTGCCGGGCCCTCAGATCCTCGAGCAGCGCCTCGCTGAACGGCACCGCCGCCAGCGCCCCGCGGCGCGCCTCGGGCGCGGCCGGCTCGGTGCGGATCAGCAGCAAGGCCACGGCGATCGCGACGGCCGCCGGCGTCAGCGCCAGCCAGGTCCGTCCGTGCCGCCCCAGCCACCACAAAGACAGGCCCAGCGCCAAGGCGGCGCCGAGGCCGAGCGTCATCCCGTCCACCCCGCTCTGCCGCCCCAGCACCCAGGCGAGGCCGATCGCGGTGACGAACATCGGCACCGACAGCAGGCGCTGGAGCCGCTCCATCCACGGGCCCGGCTTCGGTAGCCTCCGCCGCAGCGCCGGGACGAAGCCGAGCAGCAGGAAGGGCAGAGCGAGGCCCAGGCCGAGCCCGCCGAACACCGCCAGCGCCGCGGCCGCAGGCAGCACCAGAGCGGCGCCGAGCGCGGCCCCCATGAACGGCCCGGTGCAGGGGGTCGCGACGAACGCGGCCAGCGCGCCGGTCCAGAAGGCACCGCGCGCGCCGCTCCGGCCGGCGAGCCCGTCCCCGCCGGTGATTGCCGGCAGCCGGTACAGCCCCGCGAGACCGAGCGCGATAGCCGTCACCAGCAGCAGCAGCACGAGGATCACCCGCGGATCCTGGAGCTGGAACGCCCAGCCGGCCGCCGCGCCGGACGCGCGCAACACCAGGATCGCCCCGCCGAGCGCCAGGCACATGCCGATCGCGCCGGCCGCATAAGCCAGCGCCTCGCGCTTCGCCGTGCCTTCGGCGCCGGCCCGGGCGAGGCTGAGCGCCTTGAGGCTCAGGATCGGGAAGACGCAGGGCATGACATTGAGCAGCAGACCGCCGGCGAGCGCGCCGAGCAGGGCGACGAGGATCTGCCACATCGTCGTCTCATGCTCCTCCCCGATCGGGTCGCCGCCCGCCGGCACCGGCCCCGGCCGCGCCGTCAGCCCGAGACCGCCGCCGTCGCCGAGCGCGAGCACGCCCTCGATCTCGGTCAGGCGCTCCGCTCCCGGCGCCGCGGCCGTGTCGACCACCAGGGTCTGGCGCTGCCGTCGATATTGCTGCTCGGCGCCGAAGTCGGCTGCGCCCAGCGTCTTGCCGAAGAAATAGAGGCTTGGCACCGCGACATCGTCCGGAAGCGGGATCGCGATGCGGAGGCGCCCGTCGGCGACCGTGAAACGCGCCTCGCTGCCGAGCGGCCGCGGCAAGGCGCGGCGGAAGCCGTCGATCGCCGCCCGGTTCTCGGCGCTCGGCGCACCGATCCGCAACTCCGTCGCGACGTCGGTTCGCTGCGGGACGCAGACGCGGTCGGTGCAGGCGAGATAATCGAGCCGCGCCGTGATCGGCAGGACTGTGCCCGGCGCGGCGTCCGCCGGCACGCGCAGGTCGGCGAGCAGCGCATAATCGCGCTCGTAGACATAGTTCATCAGGCCCTGGACGATCAGCCGCTGCGGCACCGGATAGCGAAGCGGCCCCGCCGAGGCGCCCGCGGGGAGCCGCCACCGCACCTCGTCCGGCCGGCCCGCCTCGCCCGGATTGACCCAGTAACCGTGCCAGCCGGGCCGCGGGCGCATCACGAAGGCGAGGGTGACGGTGCCTCCGGGCGCAACGGTGCGGCCTTCCGGGAGGAGGGACACCGCGATCGCCTGTTCCCCAGGCGCCAGCTGCGCCTGGGCGGGGATGGCGAGGAGCGCGAGGAGGAAGAGCAACCAGCGATTCACGAGCGCGCTATAGCAACTTTTCAGTGCTCCGCATGAAAGCCCTCCCCCTTGAGGGGGGAGGGTTGGGTGGGGGTGGCGTCTGCGGATCGGGCCAAAGGCAGCGAGAAGCGCGCCTTCATCCGCTCTCAGGCCTATCCGGAGACGCCACCCCTCCCCAAACCCCTCCCCCTCAAGGGGAGGGGGCTTAAGGGGCTTTAGCGCCGCGCGTATCTTGCGATCTGCGACCCCAGCCGGTTGTTCTCGATGCGGAGCTCGCCGCCGCTGCGGTCGGCGACGAAGGTGGTGGCGTCCGCGCCGGGCGCCAGCGTCGCCTCATTGTCGACGATCGCCAGGCCGTCCGAGCTGTTCGTCTCCCCTTCCGGTCCGACGAAGATCAGGGCGCTGTAATTTTCCTTGTTGCGCCCCTGGACGAAGGCGTTGCGCGCGATCGTGCCGGTGGCGCCGTTGGAGAGGTCGACCATGTAATTGGTCGCCCGGCCCTGGCTGTCGTCGAAGCTCGAATCGGCGATCTCGACGCGCGGCGCGCGGGTCTTGACATAATGGCCGCCGCGGCCGCGTTCGAAGCGGCTGCGGAG
>DASVVP010000071.1:0-11380 GCA_036386495.1 Allosphingosinicella sp. | reverse complement strand
AACAGTTTCACCGCCGAATGGCCGCCGAAAAGCGGCAGATTCGCCAGCTATCCCGAGGTCGACCGCGCGGCCTGGTACACTCTTGCCGAGGCGCGGGCGAAGATGCTGCCGAGCCAGCTTCCCCTTCTCGACCGCCTGGAGGCGGCGCTCAGCGGGAGCTGACGGTCAGGCCCTGCGGCCGCGTCCGTTATGGGAGGCCCAGCGCACCGGCACGTCGCCGGCGAGGGCGCGGACGAAGCAGCTGCCGCCGCGCGCCTGGATCGACGAGCAGACCCGGACCGCGTCGGCGCGGCTGCCGAAGCCGGCGATGGCGACGCGGGTGAAGCTGCGGCCGTTGACCGTAACCCGCGCGGTCCGCGGCTCGGCGTTGGCGAGGCCGAAGCGGGCCGAGGCCTGCTGCCAGGCGCGCTCGGCGTTTTGCGGATTGGCGAAGGCGCCGAGCTGGACGACGAAGCGGCCGGGGCCGCTGCCGATGCGCGGGATGCGGGCGCTGACCGCCGCGACGCGCGCGATCGGAGCCGGGCGGAAGGTCGGGCGCGAGGCGCGGGCCGGCGCGACCTGCGGCCGGCTCAGCACCGGCGACGGCGCGGACAGCGTGCGGACGGCCGCGGCGTAGCGAACCTCCGGTTGCGCAGCGGCTTCGGCTGCGGCCGGAGCTTCGACGGAAGCGCTTTGCGCCGGGGACGGCCACCAATTGGCGCTCTCGGCGGCGGCCGGAGCAGGGGCGGCGATCACCGGAGCCTCGGCATATTGGATCGGCTCGACGACCGGCGCCGCGGCGGGCGCATCGGCGAGCTGGACCGGAGCTTCGGCGGAAGCTTCGGCGACAGGCGCGGGCGCTTCGACGGCGGGCTCGGCCTGGGCGAAGGCCTGAGCCTGCGGCTCGGGCTGCGACAGAGCGAGGCGGACCGGCTGGCCCGGATCCTCGCCCGGCGAGACGCCGAGCAGGCTGGCGACGGCGCTGTGCGGTGCCGCCGGATTGGCGAAGGCGGCCCATTGCTGGAGCCGGCCCGAAAGCTCGGCCGGCGAGACGTCCTGGGCGGCGACGGCGCGGGCCCGCTGCCAGTCGCCGGACATGGCATAAGCCAGAGCGAGATTCTGGCGGGTGCGGCCGTTGGCGCCGGCAGCCCGGGCCGCAGGCTCGAGCAGCTGGATCGCGCGCTGCGGCTGGCCGGCGAGCGCATAAGCGAGACCGACGTCGCTGGCCGGGGCCGATTCGTTCAGCCCTTCGAGCGCAACCAGAGCGTCGCCGCTGCGGCCCTGGCCGATCTGGACGAGCGCGGTGCTGAGCCCGGCGCGAGCGTTGCCGGGATCGAGCGCGAGAACGTCGCCATAAGCGGATTCGGCCGAGCGGAAGCGGCCGCTGCGCAGGTAGACGTCGGCGAGCAGCATCCGGTAGGCGACGTCGCGGGGGGCGAGCTCGACGGCACGCTCGGCGAGGCCGACCGCGCGGGCCGCATCGCCGGCCTGGACCGCGGCGCGGGCCTGCTCGGCGTAGCGCGACGCCTGCTGTTCCGAACGCTGGGCGGTCGAGGCCGAGGCCGATACGACGACGGCGTCCGAATGGCAGCCGACCATCGCCACGGCGATGACCATGGTCGAGGCGGCGATCTTGGATGCGAACCTGTTCATCTTATTGGCTCCGCTGTCAGCTTCGCGCTTTGGCTTTTGCGGGCAGTTGCCCGGCCAGAGCGTCGATCTCGGGGAAGGTCTTCAGGATTTCGTCGAGCGCGTCGGTGACGATCAGCTGCGCCGACCGGCCGGTCACCGCGCAGGCGAGGCGCAGCCGGAAGTGGCGCTCGGGATCGAGGCGCAAGGTGAAGGCGGTCTTGTCGCGCGCGGCGAGCGGCGCGGCGCGACGGCGCGGCATCTCGACCACGGCGGCGACCGGCTCCGCGACCGGATCTGCGTCGGCTTCCGGCTCGTCGCCGAACTGGTCGGCGATCGCGCGCTGCTGCTCGCGGACCGGCGCCGGCTCGGCGGCGGCCCGGGGTGCCGGCGTCAGCGCGGCGACCGAACTCGGCACATGCTCCGGCGCGGCCTCGGGCTCATGGTCGCCCATGTCGTTCCAGCCGAGATCGTCCAGATTGGGGGCCATCTGACCCCAGGCCTGGGGCCGCATGGCGGGCTTGGCGGCGCCCTTGCGGGCCAAGAGGCCCGAGGAGAGCGAGGCGAAAGGGCGTGCTTCTGTCATCGTCCCCGCCCCCTTCACTGGCCGACCACGCGGCGGCCGAAGCCGGCGGCGGGGCGCTGGACCGTGGGATGGGCCGCGAAACCGCCCGGGGCGGAAAAGACGGTCCGGCGGAAATTCTTCTCGAGCCGATCGGAGATGTAGACCCAGAGGTCCTCGACCTCCTTGGCCGAGCGCCCCTTCGGATCGACCTCCATCACGGTGCGGCCGTCGATCATCGAGGCGGCGAAATCGGTGCGGTGGTGGATGGTGACCGGGGCGACGGTGCCGTGCTGGGAGAGCGCGACCGCGGCTTCATAGGTGATCTTGGCCTTGGGCGTCGCGGCGTTGACGACGAAGATGAGCGGCTTGCCCGCGCGCTCGCAAAGATCGACGGTGGCGCCGACGGCGCGAAGGTCGTGCGGGCTCGGCCGGGTCGGGATGACGATCAGCTCGGCGACCTGGATGACGCTCTGGATGGCGAGCGTGATCGCCGGCGGAGTGTCGATCACCGCCAGCTTGAAGCCCTGCCCCCGCAAGGTCTCGAGGTCCGAGGCGAGCCGCGCGACCGTGGTCTGCGCGAAGGCCGGCATCTCCGCCTCGCGCTCGTTCCACCAGTCGGCGAGCGAGCCCTGCGGATCGATGTCGATCAGGCAGACGGGGCCGCAGCCGGCCCGCTCCGCCTGGACGGCAAGGTGTCCGGACAGGGTCGTCTTTCCCGACCCGCCTTTCTGTGAGGACAATGCCAATACGCGCATGAAATTTCCCTCGGCTCCCGATCTCCGGTCGAGGGTTGCACCCGGGGCTGCTAAAATCTGGTTAACGAAACCGTGCCGCGACCCGCAGTCCGCCGGGCCGTGGCGAAGCCGCTGAAAACTATGCTAAGTACGCATTAACTATTCCGCGCTAGCCCGGGCGCCGAGCTTTCGGGTGGGAGAATTGGCAATGAAGTATCGCCAGTGGATGTTCGCCGCGACCGCCGCCGCCGCCATCGCGGTCGCCGCCACAGGCACCGCTTCCGCGGACGTGCGCGCGGGCATCGAGCAGTGGCGCGCCGGCAATTACGAAGCGGCGATCCGCGAATGGCGGCCGCTGGCCGAGCGCGGCGACGCCGACGCCCAGTTCAACATGGGCCAGGCCTACCGTCTCGGCCGCGGCGTCTCCGCCGACCCGCGCACGTCCAACATGTGGTTCGAGCGCGCCGCCCGCCAGGGCCACGCCCAGGCCGAGGCCAATCTCGCTCTGTCGCTGTTCCAGAGCGGCGAGCGCGAGCGCTCCATCCCCTGGCTGCAGCGCGCCGCCGAGCGCGGCGACCGCCGGGCGCAATATTATCTCGGCACCGCCCACTTCAACGGCGACCTCGTCGCGCGCGACTGGCCGCGCGCTTATGCGCTGATGAGCCGCTCGGCCGAGCAGGGCCTGCCGCAGGCGCGGACCAGCCTCGAGGAGATGGAGCGCCACCTTTCCGCCGACGACCGCGCCCGCGGCAGCGCGCTCGCCCGCGACATGGCCGTGGCGAGCCGCCCCGGCGCCGTCGTCGCGACCGCCGCGCCGCCGCCCCCGCCCACCGGCACGTCCCGGCGCCCGCCGCGCGTCGCCGAGGCGGGGCCGCCGATCGTCGTGAGGGAGACGCCGCGTCCCCTGCCGCGCAGGGAAACGCCGAGGCCGGCTCCGGTCGCTCGACCCGCCGCTCCGCCCCCCGCGCCGGCGCGTGCCGCCGCCGGCGGCCGCTGGCGGATCCAGCTCGGCGCGTTCAGCAACCAGGGCAATGCCCAGCGCCAGTGGAACGCGGTCCGCGGCCGAATCGCGGGCCTCGGCGGCTTGCAGCATTATTTCGTCCGCGCCGGAGCGGTCACCCGCCTCCAGGCGGGACCGCTCGCCAATCGCGCGGCCGCCGACCGGCTCTGCGCCTCCGCCCGGGCGGCTGGCGCGGCCTGCATCGTGGTCGCGCCTTAACCGAATTTTCGGCGTCGCCGGGCTAAGGCTCCTTTCGAACAGGGGGCGGGCATGGCGGCGAGAGCGAAGCAGAAGACCGGCATGGCGTCGCGCTGGCGCAGGCGCCGGATGTGCGTCCTCATCGGCGACCGCCCCGCCCCCGCCGCGTTGCGCGACGTCTCCGCCACCGGCGCGTTCCTCGAAACCAACGCCCGCCCGGCGCTCGGCCGGAGCGTCGAGCTTCATCACCCCGAAGCCGGCGCCATCGCAGGCATCGTCCGCTCGCTTTCGCCCGACGGCATCGCGATCGGCTTCGACTGCGGCGAACGCTCGGTCGCCTTCGCTCTGGCGGCGATCGCCGCCGACATGAGCCGGCCCGCTTAACCCGGTTCCCATTCCGCCCGACGATATCCCTGCGCGTAGAGCAGGGCCGTGAGATCATTATGCTCGATCCGCGCCGCCGCGGCCGCGGCAGCGGCAGGCTTGGCGCGATAGGCGATTCCGAGGCCGGCCGCTTCCAGCATGGGAACGTCGTTGGCGCCATCGCCGACCGCGATCGACTCCTGCGGGCCGACACCGGCAAGGGCGGCGGCGTCGAGGAGGGCGTCGCGTTTGCCCTGGGCCCCGACGATCGCCGGACCCACGGTGCCGGTGAGCCTGCCATTCTCTATGTGGAGCTCGTTTGCGACCACCGCATCGAAGCCGATCGTCCGTCCCACCTTGTCCGCGAAGGCGGTGAAGCCGCCAGAGACGAGCACCGCGCGCGCGCCTTCCCGCTTCATCGTGCGGACGAGGGGGATCGCGCCCGGCGTGATCCCCACTTTCTCGTCGAGGCATTGCGCGATCGCGGCTTCGTCGAGCCCCTTGAGGAGCGCGACACGCTCTTTGAGGGCGGCCGCGAAATCGAGCTCGCCGCTCATCGCCCGCTCGGTGACCGCGGCTATCTCCGCCTTGATCCCCGCATAACCGGCGAGCTCGTCGATGCATTCGACGGTGATCATCGTCGAATCCATGTCGGCGACGAGAAGCCGCCGACGGCGGGGCTGATCCTCGCGCTGAACGACCACATCGACACCGGGGCGCTTCCCTTCGATCGCGGCGCGAATGCGGGGCCCTTCGTGCGCGAAGGCCTTGCAGGAGATGTCGGCGGCGCTCCCCTCCTCGAGCCAATGCCAGGCATGGGCCCGCATGCCGGCGTCCTCGATGAGGTCGGCAAGAGCGAAAACGTCGTCCTTCGAAAGCCGATCCGCTGCTATCAGGGTCGCAATGAACATGAAGCCTTCTCTGCCGCCGCTGGCGCTCATCGCAGGGCCGACGGCGAGCGGCAAGTCGGCGCTGGCGCTGGCGCTCGCCGAGCAAGCGGACGGCGTCGTCATCAACGCCGACAGCGCCCAGGTCTATCGCGACCTGCGCATCCTCTCGGCCCGGCCCGGGCCGGAGGAGGAAGCAAGGGTGCCGCACCGCCTCTACGGGACGCGTGACGGGGCAAAACCGTGCTCGGCGGCGGATTGGGCGGCCGACGCCCGGGTGGAGATCGAGGCAGCGCATGCGCGAGGCCGGCTGCCGATCCTCGCGGGAGGCACCGGCCTCTATTTCCGCATCCTGCTCGACGGGATCGCGCCGGTGCCTCCGATCGACCCGGAAGTGCGCGCGGAGGTGCGGGCCCTGCCGGTGGCGGAGGCCTTCGCCGCGCTGGCCAGCGAGGATCCCTCGGCGCATCTCCGCCCCTCCGATACCGCGAGGGTGGCGCGGGCGCTGGAAGTGGTCCGCTCGACCGGGCGGCCGCTCTCGGAATGGCAGCGCGAGCGAAGCGCCGGCATCGGCGACCGGGTGCGGCTGGTGCCGCTCATCCTGCTGCCGCCGCGCGACTGGCTGGTCGCGCGCTGCGACGAGCGCTTCGAGAAAATGATGTCGGATGAAGGTGTTGCGGAGGTTCATTCGCTCCTTGCGCGAAATCTCGACCCGGCGCTGCCGGTGATGCGGGCGATCGGTGTGCGGGAGATCGGCGCCTGGCTGCGCGGCGAGATGCCGCGCGAGGAGGCACTGGCGATCGGACGCATCGCGACCCGCCAATATGCCAAGCGCCAATATACCTGGTTCCGCCGCCAGCCGCCGGCGCACTGGCCGCGCTTCGAGGCGCCGCTCGATGGACGCGGCTGCGAACTTGCCCTAGCGGATTTGCATGCGCGTCTATCGTGACGAGGATGCCGATCCGGCGCTGGTCCGCGGGAGGCGGGTGGCGGTGGTCGGCTACGGCAATCAGGGCCGCGCCCAGGCGCTGAACCTCCGCGACAGCGGCGTCCCCGTCACCGTCGGCCTTCCCGAAGACTCCGCCAGCCGGGCCCGTGCCGCGGAGGACGGTTTCGACGCCATGACGGCAACCGAGGCCTCCGCCGGCGCCGATCTCGTCGCCATGCTCTGCGCCGACGAGGACCAGGCGCGCATCTACGGCGAGGAAATCGCGCCCAGCCTCAAGGAGGGCGCGGCCCTGCTGTTCGCGCACGGCCTCAACATCCATTTCCGGCTGATCGAGCCGCGCCCCGACCTCGACGTGATCCTGGTCGCGCCCAAGGGGCCGGGAACGGCTCTGCGCGACGAATATCTGCGCGGCCGCGGCCTGATCGCCCTCTTCGCGATCGCACAGGATGCCAGCGGCGGCGCGCAAACCCTCGCTTTGTCCTACGCATCGGCGATCGGCAGCGGCCGGGTGGGCGTGCTCGAGACCAGCTTCGCGGAGGAATGCGAGGCCGATCTGTTCAACGAGCAGGCCGTGCTCTGGGGCGCGATACCGGAGCTGATCCACGCCGGCTTCGAGACCCTGGTCGAAGCCGGCTTTTCGCCCGAAATCGCTTATTTCGAATGCCTTACCGAAGTGAAGCTGATCGCCGACCTGATCTACGAGCGCGGGATCGCGGGCATGCGCGAGGCAATCAGCAACACCGCCGAGTTCGGCGCCCTGAAGGGCGGCGCCCGCATCGTCACCGCCGACACCCGCACCGAGATGCGCCGCATCCTGCGCGAGGTCCGCTCCGGAAGCTTCGTCAGGGACCTCATCGCGGACGCCGAAGCGGGCTATCCGAAACTGCGCGCAAGCCGCGCGAAGGCCGCTTCGCATCCGATCGAAGAAGTTGGGCGCAAGCTTCGGGAATTGAACAGATAGGAGGGCAATATGGCCAAGATTCTCTGCGTGCTCTATGCCGATCCGATCGACGGCTATCCGACGTCCTATCCGCGCGACGGCCTGCCCGGGCTGAGCCACTATCCCGACGGTCAGACCCTCCCCTCGCCCCGGGCGGTGGACTTCGAGCCCGGCGCCCTGCTCGGCAGCGTCTCCGGCGAGCTCGGGCTGCGCCCCTGGCTCGAGCGGCTCGGTCACGAGCTCGTCGTCACCGCCGACAAGGACGGCGACGATTCCGAATTCGACCGCCAGCTCGCCGATGCCGAGATCGTCATTTCGCAGCCCTTCTGGCCCGCTTATCTGACCGCCGAACGGATCGCCCGGGCGCCGAAGCTGCGCATGGCGGTCACGGCGGGCATCGGCTCGGACCATGTCGACCTCCAGGCGGCGATCGATCGCGGCATCACCGTTGCCGAAGTGACCTATTGCAACTCCATCAGCGTCGCCGAGCATGTCGTCATGATGATCCTCGCGCTGGTCCGCAACTATCTCCCCTCGCACGACTGGGTGCGGCGCGGCGGCTGGAACATCGCCGATTGCGCCGCCCGCTCCTACGACGTCGAGGGCATGCATGTCGGCACGGTCGCCGCGGGCCGGATCGGGCTCGCGGTGCTGCGCCGGATGAAGCCGTTCGACGTCCATCTCCATTATCACGACCGCCACCGGCTGCCGGCGGAGCTGGAGCGCGAGCTGGGCCTCGTCTGGCACGACAGCGTCGAGGAGATGCTGCCGCATTGCGACGTGGTGACGATCAACTGCCCGCTCCATCCGGAGACGGAGAACCTCTTCGACGCGGCGATGATCGCGCGGATGAAGCGCGGCGCCTATCTGGTCAACACCGCCCGCGGCAAGATCGCCGACCGCGACGCGGTGGCCCGGGCGCTGGAAAGCGGGCAGCTGGCCGGCTATGCGGGCGACGTTTGGTTTCCCCAGCCGGCGCCGGCCGATCATCCGTGGCGCACCATGCCCCATCACGGCATGACGCCGCATATCTCCGGCACGAGCCTGTCCGCCCAGGCCCGCTATGCCGCGGGCGTGCGCGAGATTCTCGAATGCTGGTTCGAGGAGCGGCCGATCCGCGAGGAATATCTGATCGTCGAGGGCGGCCGCCTCGCCGGCGCCGGCGCCCACAGCTACTCCGAAGGCAATGCCACCGCCGGCTCGGAAGAAGCCGCCCGGTTCCGGACCTGACGCGCATGAACCGGAGCGAAAGAATCTCGCAAGTCTTCGCGACCAGCGAGCGCCTGCTCCTCCGCCGCGCGCGCTACGAGGATCTGGACGCCCTGATCGTGAGCTGGTGCGATCCCGAGATGAGCCGCTGGACCCCCCATCGCGACGACCGTCCCGGCTTCGTCCGCCAGATGGTCGAGGACATGCAGACCAAGCAGCCCGGCGACGACGGGCCGGACCATAGCTGGTTCCAGTATATCGTCGAGCGGCGCGAGGACGGCGCCATGGTCGGCGACATCGGCATCGGCTTCAACGTCCCGGGCGAGCGCCAGGTCGAAGTCGGCTACCGCATCCACCCCGCTTTCCATCGCCGCGGCTATGCCAAAGAGGCCGTCGCCGCGATCATCGACCATCTCATCGCCGATCACGGCATCCACCGCTTCGTCGGAGTCGCCGCGGCGCCGAACGAGGCCTCGAAAGCGGTCCTCCGCGCCCTCGGCTTCCGCCACGAGGGGCATTTCCTCAAGAGCTTCTGGTGCAACGGCGAATGGGTCGACGACGATTATTTCGCGCTTCTGGCGAGCGAGTGGCGCGCGCGGTGACGCGGGAGCGGAGATTGACGGTCACGCTGCTGCTCGTCTCCGTCCTGCTCGCCGGCGCGACCGTCTATATCGGCATCCTGCTCCGGCGATTGGACGCCATCTCTCCGGGCCCGGCCGACCGACCGCTCGTGGAGCGTGCCATCGAGACGCTCGCCCGGAGCGGCCGAACGCCCGCGGAGTGGCGCGAGGGCGATGTCGTGGTCCTGCACCTGGGTAGCGAGGACTGCGTCGAGATCCGGGGTCGGCGTCGCTATTCCCCGACCGGAGCGGTGTGTTTCGGGAGAGATCAGCGGGTCGTGCGCATCTTCGAGCACGGCCCGCCTTTCCCCTGATCCCTCATTTCCGTCCGAACAGTTTCTCGATGTCGCCATGGGCGAGCTTCACCCAGGTCGGGCGGCCGTGGTTGCACTGGCCCGAATGCGGCGTCACCTCCATCTCGCGCAGCAAGGCGTTCATCTCGGCGACCGAGAGCAGGCGGCCGGCGCGGACCGAGCCGTGGCAGGCCATGGTCGCGGCGACATGGTCGAGGCGCTCCTTGAGGCTGAGCGCCTGGTCGAACGCCGCGAGCTCGTCGGCGAGATCGGTGACGAGGCCCTTGACGTCGCCCGCGCCGAGCAGAGCCGGGGTCGCGCGCACCAGCACGGCGCGGGCGCCGAAGCGCTCCAGCTCCAGGCCCATCTCGGCGAGCTCGGCCGCGCGCCCCTCGAGCCGGTCGCACGCCGGCTCGTCCAGCTCGACCACTTCGGGCAGCAGCAGGGCCTGCCGCGCCACACCGCCATTGGCCATCGCCCTGCGCATCCGCTCCAGCACCAGCCGCTCGTGGGCGGCGTGCTGGTCGACGAGGACGAGGCCGTCCTCGGCCTCGGCGACGATATAGGTGGCGGCAACCTGTCCGCGGGCTACGCCGAGGGGATAACTCCGTGCTTCGGGGACGGGCTCGAACGCGGTCTCCCCCCTCGCGGCGGGGGCATAAGCCGCGCGTTCCTCGAAGACGCTGGACTGGCCGGCCGGGGGCAAAGGGAAGCTCGGGCTGCGGACCGGGGCGGGCTCGGGCCGCCAGCCGGAGAAAGTCGCCGGCTGCTGCGCCGAGCGGTGGCCGGCGGCGTCGAGGGCGTGGCGCAAGCCGCCGACGATGAGGCCGCGGATCCCGCCCGGGTCGCGGAAGCGGACCTCGGTCTTGGCCGGGTGGACGTTGACGTCGACCTCCTCCCGGGGGACTTCGACGAAGAGCGCCACGATCGGGTGGCGGTCGCGGGCGAGCAGGTCCTGATAGGCGGCACGGACGGCGCCGATCAGCAGCCGGTCCTTCACCGGCCGGCCGTTGACGAAGAGGAATTGGTGGTCGGCGACGCCGCGGTTGAAGGTCGGCAGGCCGGCCACGCCGCCCAGCCGCGCCGAACCGCGCTCATAATCGATGCCGACGCTGTTCTCGCCGAGCGCGCGGTCGGTCAGCGCCGCGACCCGCGCCGGCCCCCCTTCCCCGGGCTGCACGGATATGCCGCGGCGGCCGTCATGGTCGAGGGTGAAGCCGACGTCCGGCCGCGCCATCGCCAGCCGCTTCACCGCGTCGAGGCAGGCCGCATATTCCGACCGGTCGGAGCGGAGGAACTTGCGCCGCGCGGGGACCCGGGCGAACAGCTCCTCGACGACGATCCGCGTGCCGGGCGGAAGCGCCGCCGGCCCCTCCCCTACCAGGCGGCCATTGTCGACGATGCGCGACCAGCCGTCGGCGCCGCGCAGCCGGCTCTCGATCGTCAGCCGCGCGACGCTGGCGATCGAGGGCAGTGCCTCGCCGCGGAAGCCGAGCGTGGCGACGTCCTCGATCGCATCGCCGGGCAGCTTCGAGGTGGCGTGGCGCTCGAGGGCGAGAGCGATCTCCTCCGGACCCATGCCGCAGCCGTCGTCGGCGACCTCGATCCGCTCGATGCCGCCCGCCCTCAGCGACACCGCGATCCGCGTCGCCCCGGCGTCGATCGCGTTTTCCACCAGCTCTTTCAACGCGCTGGCGGGTCGTTCCACCACTTCGCCGGCGGCAATGCGGTTGACCAGATGCTCGGGCAGGCGCCTTATTGACATGGCACCATCCCTAGCCCAAGCGGCGCCGTCCCGCGAGATATCGTTCACGAGGATGTGGCGCTCCCACCGGGGGCATCCTATAGAGGCAAATCCCGGGGGAAAGCCGGTTTTTCGGCGCGTAGGCCCCCATCTGGAAGCGAGTATCCAAATGTCCTTCTTCCGGTTCCTGAAGTTCCCCTCGCACGACATGGCGATCGACCTCGGCACGGCGAACACGGTCGTCTACGTGCGCGGCCGCGGCATCGTCCT
>DASVVP010000070.1:0-25423 GCA_036386495.1 Allosphingosinicella sp. | reverse complement strand
TTTTGTCCTTGTAACTCAGTCCGTGAGGACCTTGTTACGCGGCAATTGCGAGCGCCTCGTTATCGTTGGCACTTGTGTGATGGGCCGTTGCGGTGGTCCCATTCCGGGCGAAAGCTGCGCTTTTCAACACACGTCGATCCTGGTTCGGCCCCATCAGCTGAGCCGCTGGGGCGGCACGCTTCATGCGTGTCGCCCCGGTGGCTCGGCCCACCTGGTGGAGCCGCCGGGTACTGCCCCCGGGTCCGCTGCGCCTATGACACGCAACATTTTATCGCCATAGCCGGGCAAGCCCGGCAGAACCCATATAGGCCTTTTTCGGCTAAGTTGAAGGCCCCGCCGGGTCGCGGCGCGCCCGCAGCTCGTCCCGGATCTCGCGCAGCAGGACGACCTCCGCCGCATCCGCCGCCGCCGCGGCCGGTGCGGCTTCGCGCTCCATCGCGCGGCGCAGTGCCTTGACGATCAGGTAGATGATGAAGGCGACGATCAGGAAGTTGACCAGCGCCGTCACGAGCTGGCCGTAGCCGATCATCGGCACCCCCGCTTCCTTCAAAGCGGCGTAATTGTGGGGGTCGACCCCGGCGGGCGCCTCGCCGAGCAGGATGAAGTAGCTGGAGAAATCGAGCCCGCCGAAGATCCAGCCGATCACCGGCATCAGCACGTCGTCGGTCAGCGAGGTGACGATTCCCGTGAAGGCCGCACCGATGATCACGGCCACCGCCAGGTCGACGACGTTGCCCCGCGTCACGAATTCCCGAAACCCCCCCATGCCGTTCCTCCCCTTATTCCGTTGCGGTCCGTGACCCGAATGCCTAACTCATCCGCGACGTCTTCGATAGGGAGGGGCCATTGACCCGCACGCGCCTGCTCGCGATCTTCGCGCCGATCCTCGTCATCCTCTCGGCCTGCGGCATCAATTCGGTGCCGGCCGCCGAGGAAGTCGCCAAGGCGCGCTGGGCCGATGTCCAGGTCTATTATCAGCGCCGCGCCAATCTGATCCCGAACCTGGTCGCAACGGTGCGCGCCGCCGCCGCGTCGGAGGAGCGGATCCTCACCAACGTCACCCAGGCGCGGGCGAACGCGACCCGGATCACGCTCACTCCCGAGCAGCTCAACGATCCCGCCGCGATGTCGCGCTACCAGGACGCCCAGAACCGGCTCAGCGCCGCGATCCTGCCGCTGCGCCAGCTCCAGGAGCAATATCCCGAGCTCCAGAGCCAGCGCAATTACGGCACCCTGATGAGCCAGCTCGAAGGCACCGAGAACCGGATCGCGGTCGCCATCCGCGATTATAACGAGGCAGTGAGGGCCTTTAATACGGAGATCCGCACCTTCCCCTCGGTGATCGGCGCCCGCGTCATCCACGGCGCGCGGCCGATGGTGCCGTTCCAGGCGACCACGCCTAACGCGGACCAGGCGCCGACGGTCGATTTCGGCAACGGCGGCTGAGCGGCCGGCTAAGCTGCAGGTGCGGCCGACCCTTCTCATCGCGATCGCTCTGCTCGCCGCCGCCTGCGACGCGCAGGGCGCGGCACCGGCCAATGCGGTGGCCGCGGCCCAGCTCCCCGCGCTCACCGGCCGGGTCGTCGACCAGGCCGACGTCATCCCGCCCGCGCGTGAGCAAGCGCTCACAGCCCGGCTCGAGGCGGTGGAACGCGAGGCCGGGCCGCAATTCGTGATCGTGACGGTCCCCTCGCTGGCCGGTCGCTCGATCGTGGACTACGGTGTCCGGCTGGGCCGCCAGTGGGGAATCGGCGATGCGCGCCGCGACGACGGCGTGCTGCTGATCGTGGCGCCCGCCGAGCGTCAGGTCCGGATCGAAGTCGGCTACGGACTCGAAGCCTCGCTGAGGGACGAACGCTGCGCCGAGATCATCGACCGGCACATCCTGCCGCGCTTCCGCCGGGGCGACCTGGTCGGTGGAATCGAGGCGGGAAGCGCCGCGATCATCGCCCGCTTGCGTGCGTCGCCGACGAGGGAGGGGGCATGAAGCTCGTGCGGCTCTTCCTGCTGCTGCTCCCCCTTTGCGCGGGCCCTGCGGCCGCACAGAATTTCCCGCAGTTGACGGGCCGCGTCGTCGATGCGGCGAACCTGCTCGATCCGGCGCAGGAGGCGGAGCTGACGCAGCGGCTCGAGGCGCTGGAGCAGGCGTCGTCCCGGCAGCTCGTCGTCGCGACCGTGCCGAGCCTCGAAGACCGGCCGATCGAGGAATATGGCTACCAGCTCGGCCGCCACTGGCGGATCGGCCAGAGCCAGGCGAACAACGGCACCATCCTCCTTGTCGCGCCCACCGAGCGCAAGGTGCGGATCGAGGTCGGCTACGGCCTCGAGGGCATCCTGACCGATGCGCTCTCGCACCAGATCATCGAGGACAGGATCCTGCCGCGCTTCCGCGAGGGCGACATGGCGGGCGGGATTGTCGACGGCGCCGGCGCGATCATCGAGCAGCTCGGCGCGCCGCCCGAGCAGGCCGAGCAGCGCGCGCTGCAAGCCGCCGAGGCGCAGCGCTCGCGCTCGCGGGACAATTCGGGCGGAACGCCGATCGGCCTGATCTTCTGGATGATCGTGCTCTTCTTCCTGATCATCCCGATGCTCCGGCGCGCCCACCGCGGCCGCCGCTACGGCCGCCGCCGCGGCGCCTGGGGCAGCCCGGTCGTGATCTGGGGCGGCGGTGGCGGCTGGGGCAGCTCGGGCAGCGGCTGGGGCGGCGGGGGAGGCGGCTGGGGCGGGGGAGGCGGCGGCTTCTCCGGCGGCGGCGGCTCGTTCGGCGGCGGCGGCGCTTCGGGAGGGTGGTGATGCTGCGCTTCAGCGAGGAAGACCATAAGCTGGTCACGGAGGCGGTGGCGCGCGCCGAGCGGCTCAGCGACGGCGAGATCGTGACCATCGTCGCCGAGCGCTCCGACGCCTATCACGACGTCGCCCTGCACTGGTCGGTGCTGGCGATGCTGCTGGTGCCGGCCGCGTTCGCAGCCGCTCCGCAAAGCTTCGTCGACGATATCAGCGCGATGCTGCTCGGCTGGAACGCCGAGCTGACGCGGCCGCTGCTCATGCTTTTCCTGGTGATCAAGCTCGCCCTTGTCTTCCTGATCGTGCGGCTGCTCCTCGCTTACCGGCCGCTGAGGATGGCGCTGACCCCGAGCGGGACCAAGAGCCGCCGCGTCGGCCGCCGCGCGCTCGAGCTGTTCCGCGTCGCCGCCGAGAAGAAGACCAACGGCCGCACCGGCGTGCTGCTCTATTTGTCGCTGATGGAACGGCGGGCCGAGATCGTCGCCGACGAGGCGATCCATTCGAAGGTCGAGCCCGAGGTCTGGGGCGAAGCGATGGTGGCTTTGATCGACGAGGTGAAGGCCGGACGACCGGGCCAGGGCATGGCGCGCGCGGTCGACCTGATGGGCGAGGTGCTCGCGAGGGTGCTGCCCAAGACGCTCGCCGATCCCAACGAGCTACCGGACCGGCTCATCGAGCTATGAGCGCGGGCGCCGGGGAGGTCGAGGAGACGGTCTGGGAGGGCCGCTTCATCGCCGCGAAGCGCCGCGGCAAATGGGAATATGTCTCGCGCACCCGCGGCGTCAGCGCCGCCGTGATCCTCGCCATCGACGACGGCCATGTCGTCCTCGTCGAGCAGTTCCGCGCGCCGCTCCAGAAGATGTGCGTCGAGCTTCCCGCCGGCCTCGTCGGCGACGAGACCGAGGGCGAGGAGGTCGCGGCGGCGGCGATCCGCGAGCTCGAGGAGGAGACCGGCTACCGCGCCGAGCGGATGGTCGAGCTGGGGCGGTTCTTCGCCTCGCCCGGAATGTCGGCCGAGGGCTTCACCCTGCTGCGGGCGGAGGGGCTGACGCGGACCGGCGCGGGCGGCGGCGTCGCGGGCGAGGACATCGAGGTCCACCGCGTGCCGCTCGGCGAGGTTGCGGACTTCGTCGCCGGAAAGCGCGCCGGGGGCGCGGCGATCGATGGCAAGATGCTGCTGCTGCTCGCGCCCGCCCTCATTGGGTCTGGACGAGCGACTCGCTGACGTCCCAGCGGCCGTCGAGCCATTCCACGATCTCCCGGGCCCCGGGATGGTCGAAGGCCGCATAAAGCTCGCGCAGCCGCGGAAGGCGGTCGCCGAGCCGGTCGCGGCCGCGGTCCTGGAGCAGGAGCAGGTCGAGCCGGACGCGGCGGCTGAGCTCGGCTCCGAGCACCGCTTCGGCGGCGCGGCCCCAGGCGCGGCCATATTCGTAAGCCTCGCCGGCGGCGTAGCTCTCGGCGAGGGTCAGCGCCGGGATCCGGCTCAGCACCGGTTGCGAGGCGGGGTTGATGCCGTGGGCGGCGAGGTGATCGCCGATTGCGGCGGGGCGGCCGGTGAAGGCGCGCAGGTGAAGGTGCTGCGACATGCGCGCGCCGTCGTTCACCGGATAATTGTCCCACAGGAACGGCTTGCGGCGCAGCGCTCCGGCGACCCGCTCGAGATGGCCGGGCGTGATTTCGTGCGAACAGACCTCCTCGCCGGTCCACATGACGTCGATCGCCGGATCGAGGAGACGCCCGAGATCCTCGAGATAGCGGGGTGGACGCGGGCCGAAGGCGACGTCGAGGATCGGGTCGTCGGAATAATAGCTCGGGCAGAAAGCGAGCCGCTCCGACACCGGATGCTCGGCTGCGAAGTGGACGATCGCAGATTGCCGCTCGGCAAGGTCGGGCAAGTCGCCGCGCATGTCGTCGAACAGCAACGCCAGATCGTCGGGCCTCAGCTCGGCGAGCATGTCGAGCCTGGCGGCGAGGGGCGCTTTCCAGCCTTCTCCTTCCCGCAGGTGGAGCTCGAACGGGCTGAGGCCGAGGCCGAAGCGGACGCCGCGGGCGCGGCAATGATCGCGGAAGGCGGCGAGCGCCTCCATCTCCCCGGCCGGATGCGGCTCCTGCCAGCGTTCGCGCAGACAGGCGTCGGACTTGGGCGCGTAGAGATAGAAATCGAAGCCGTGCGGGGCGAGGAAATCGACCGTGGCGCGCCGCTCCTCCCAGCTCCAGGGGAGGCCGAAAAAGCCTTCGATGATGCCGAGGCGAGGGCTCACCGGTCGAGCAGGTTGATCGCGGCGTGGACGGCGGCTTCGATGTCGCCGCGCTTCAGCCCCGGGGGGAACGCCTCGCCGAAGCGCATCGTCACCGTCCCCGGCCGCTTGACCAGGCCGTGCGCCGGCCAGAGCCGGCCGCTGTCGAGCGCGAGCGGCACCACCGGCAGCCGCAGGGCCCGGTAGAGGCCGGCGAAGCCGGGCTGGAGCGGCGGCTGCTCGCCGGGCTTCACGCGGGTGCCCTCGGGGAAGATGACGATCGCGCGGTCGTCGGCGATCGCCGCTTCGGCCGCGCGCATCATCCGCCGCAGCGCCGCGGCCCCGCCCTCGCGGTCGACCGGGATGCAGCCGTAGCGCAAGGTCACCCGGCCGAAGAGCGGGATGTCGGCGAGCTGGCGCTTCATGACGATGGCCGGTTCGTCGAGGATCAGCACGATCTCCAGCGTCTCGAACATGGATTGGTGCTTGGCCGCGACCAGCACCGCGCCCGTCGGTACCGGTCCTTCGACCCGGGTCCTGATGCCGAGAATCGCCGCGGCGCAAAATCGGTGGAACCGCGCCCACCGCGTGACGTGCCGGCGCAGCGGCGCCGGGCCGAGGAGGCTGATCGGGAAAGCGGCCAGGACGAAGACGATTGTGGCGCCGTAGAAGACCAGCGCGAAGGCGATCGAGCGCAAAGCCGCCATCAGATCCCGACGAGGCCCGCGAACTGGCGCAGCAGGAACTTGTTATACTCGGTGAAAAGCTGGCGGTGGCTCGGATTGGACTGGACCGCGTCGCCGACGATGGTGACGTCTTCCCCCATCCGGTTGGCGATCTCGAACCTGGCGCGCGGCATGTGCCAGTCGGTGGTGATCAGCCGCAGCGAGCGGAAGCGGCGCCGCTGCATCCAGCGCGCGACCTCGTCGGCGTTGGAGCGGGTGTCGATCGCCTCGCGGCCGAGGTCGATGCAGCATGCGAACAGGGCCGGGTCGACGCGATGGCGGACGGCGAGCTCCTCCGGCCGGACGGTGCGCTGTACGCCGGAGATCAGCATCCGGCTCGCGAGCCGGCGCCGCAGCGTGTCGAGGCCGCGCTCGATCCGGCCGGCGCCGCCGGTCACCACCACCACCGCGTCGGTGCGGCGGTCTCCGGCCGGCTGCGGCAGCATCACCACGAACAAGGCGTATCCCAGCACGTAGAGCAGGATCAGGAATGTGAAAATGCGGACCGTGAAGCGGATCATAGGAGCCGTCCCAATGCCCGCAGGATCGTCCATCGCGCAACCAGCATCGCGAGCCCGACCCCGGCCACCGGCAGCAGCAGCAGGATGACCCATGCCGAAATCGGCAGCTCCGCCGCGCCGAGCAGCTCCGATCCGAGCGCCCGCACCCGCTCGCCGATCAGCACCAGCACGCCGAACGCGGCGACCAGCCCGACGAGGCTGCCGAACAAGGCGTCGAGCGCGATCCGCCGCTGGAACAGCCGCGCCACCTGCAGGTCGGTCGCGCCCATCAGGTGGAGCACCTCGATCGTGCTCCGGTGGGTGTCGAGCGCGGCGCGGGCGGCGAGCACCACCGTCGCGGCTGTGGCGCCGACCATGAGCAGCACCAGAGCGGCCGAGAGCCATTTCAGCGCCGCCACCAGCCGGGCGAGGGGAGCGAGCCACTGGGCGTTGTCGTCGACGCGCGCGGAGGGTGCCACCCGGGAAAGGGCGGTGCGGATCGCGGGGATGCGGCGGTGAGCCTCCGGGGTGAGGTCGGCGTCGATCATCGCCGGCAGCGGCAAGTCGCCCTCGAGCCCGCCGGCGCCGAGCCACGGCTCGAGCATCTCGGCGAGGTCGGCGTCGGCGATGCGGCGGACCTCGACGATTCCGGGGAAGCCGCGCAGCACCGCCTCCGCCGCCCGCGCCTGGCGCTCGCGCGCGTCCGGATTGGCCTCGATCAGCTGGACGGTGATGCGCTGGCCGACATTGGCGTCGAGCCGCGCGGCGGCGCTGCTGAGGCCGAGCCCAAGGGCCGCCGCGAGCACGGTCAGGAACATCATGATCGCGATCACCCAGGGCATCGGCCCCGCAATCCGGCCCTCGGGCAGCAATCGCCGCCCGGCGGCCCCGAAATGGTCGCCGCCGAGCTTCATGCGTCGGCCCGGCGCGGCGGGTTGCGCAGGGCGCCGGTCGGGTCGGCAAGCTGGCCGCGGTCGAGCCGCAGCATCTCCGCGCGCTGGATCCGGGCGAGCAAATGGAGGTCGTGGGTCGCGACCACGACCGTGGTGCCGAGCTTGTTCAAGGCGTCGAACAGATGGAGCAGCCGCAGCGCCATTTCGGGGTCGACATTGCCGGTCGGCTCGTCGGCGACCAGCAATTCGGGTCGGGCGATGACGGCGCGGGCGATGGCGACGCGCTGCTGCTCGCCGCCCGACAAAGTCGCCGGGCGCGCGCTGGAGCGGTCGGCGAGGCCGACCCAGGCGAGCATCTCCGAGACCGGAGTGGTAAGGTCCCGCTCCTCCACTCCCGCCACGCGCAGCGGCAGGGCGATATTGTCGAAGGCGGAGAGGTGCGGGACGAGCCGGAAATCCTGGAAGACGACGCCGATCCGGCGGCGAAAGCCGGGCAGGCGCTTCCTCGGCATGGTGACGATGTCCTCGCCGAACAGGCGGATCAGCCCGCGGCTCGGCCTTTGGGCGAGGTAGAGCAGCTTCAGCAGCGAGGTCTTGCCCGCGCCGGAGGGGCCGGTGAGGAAGTAAAAACCCCCGGAGCGGAGCGAGAAGCTGAGATCGGACAGCGTCTCCGCGCCGGTTCCGTAGCGAAGGCCGACATTCTCGAACTGCACGATGGTGCCGGCCGTGTTCAAAAAACCCGCTCCGCCTGTGACTGGGACGCCGCGCCTGCATGGCACGAGCGGCCAAGCGCCTTCAAGCAGGCGCTTGGCCTCTGCCATATGCTTGCATGGCGCGGCCCATGCGTGCTTAGAATCCAAAGCCTTCCCGCGGGGACCGTGCTTCACATGATCCTTTCCTGTCCCGCCTGCCAGACGCGCTACGTGGTCCCCGACGGCGCGATCGGGGCGAACGGGCGGCAGGTGCGCTGCGCCCAGTGTCGCCACAGCTGGTATCAGGAGCCGCCGCCGCTCGACCTCGCCGCACCTCATCCTCCGCCAAGGCAGGCGCCCGCGCCTGCGCCGGGCTTCGTCGCGCCGGTGCCCCGCCCGGAGCCGATGCCGCGCCGCGCTCCGCCGCCGCCCGAGCCGCCGCCCGAGCCCGAATCCTACGACGCCTTCGCGCCGGCGCCGCCTTTCCGCGCGCGGCGCAATCCGGCGCGGATGTGGACCCTGCTCGCGGTCCTCGCCGCGGTGCTGATGAGCGGGGCCGCGCTCGCCGTCCATTATTTCGGCGTCCCCGGCTTCGGCGACCGGCTGGTCGCGGGCGGGGGCGGGGCGCAGGCGCTCGGCATCACCGGCGAGGGGCGCCTCCGCCGGCTCGGCAGCGGCAACGTGCTCCTCACCGTCACCGGCCGGATCAGCAACCCGACCGGCCAGGCGCAGCGCGTGCCGCAGATCCGCGCCGAGCTCCGCGACGGCGACGGCCGCGTCGTCCACGTCTGGCAGATCGCCCCGCCGGTCACCGAGCTCGCCCCGCGCCAGTCGGCGACGTTCAACAGCGCCGAGATCGACCCGCCCGCCGCGGGCCGCAACCTCGTGCTCAATTTCGGCCCCCCGGGCTAGGTAGACATGCGCATCGGCATCCTGACCGGGGGCGGCGACGTGCCGGGCCTCAACGCCTGCATCCGCTCGGTGACGCTCTCCGCCGACGATCTCGGCTGGGAGACGGTCGGCTTCCGCCGCGGCTGGGAAGGGGTGATGGCGATCGAGCCCGCCGACCCCGCCAGCGTCGCCGCGCACAGCCTGCCGCTCGGCCGCGAGGCGGTGCGCGGCATCGACCGCGCCGGCGGCACCATCCTCCACACCTCCCGCCTCGACCCACGCACCCACAAGGAGGGGGACCGCACCGGCCACGTCCTCCACGTCCTCGATCGGCTCGGCGTCGACGCGATGGTGACCCTCGGCGGCGACGGCACCCTGCGCTTCTCGGCCCACCTCGCGGCGCAGGGCGTCCCCGTGATCTCGGTCCCCAAGACGATGGACAACGACGTCTATGGCACGGATTATTGCATCGGCTTCTCGACCGCGGTCAGCCGGTCGGTCGAAGCGATCAACTCGCTCAGGACCACCGTCGAGAGCCACGAGCGGATCGGCGTCGTCGAATTGTTCGGGCGCAGGAGCGGCGAGACCGCGCTGCTCGCGGGCTTCCTCGCCCAGGTCGACCGCACCGTGATCGCGGAAGTCCCCGCCGATCTCGACCTCCTCCTCCCGCTCCTCGCCGACGACCGCTCGAGCAACCCGGCCAATTATGCGATGTGCGTCGTATCCGAAGGCGCGCGGATCCTCGGCTCGAAGGCCAATGGCGAGATCGCCAGGCCGGCCAGCCAGCGCAGCGACGCCGGCATCGGCCAGCAGCTCGGCGCCGCCATCGCGGAGCGGCTCGGCTGCGGCGTGGTCAACCAGGAGCTCGCTTATCTGATGCGCGCCGGCGAGCCCGACGCGATGGACCGGATGGTCGGCTTCGCCTTCGGGGCGCTGGCGGTGCAGCTGCTCGCGCGCGGCGAAAAGGCGCGGATGGTCGCGCTGACCAGCGGCAATTACGATCACGTCCCCGCCGACACCCTGCTTCAGGCCACCAAGTCGGTCGACGTCGACGCGCTCTACGACGCCGCCGGCTACCGCGCCCGCCTGATGCGCGTCGAGGGCATGCCGATGTTCCTCTACTGAGGGCATTGCGCCCCCCGGAGCCCTTTGATAGAGGCCCCGCTCCTACCGGCGCCGGGTCTCCCCCGGCGTGCATCACGTGCGGTCGTGGCGGAACTGGTAGACGCGCAGCGTTGAGGTCGCTGTGGCCGAAAGGCCGTGGAAGTTCGAGTCTTCTCGACCGCACCAAAGGGGACAGTCACTTTTCCGCACGCTGCCATCAGCTTGGTCCCGCGGTGCGGAAAAGTGACTGTCCCCCTCCGGCCTCAGCAAAAGGTTGATTCCCTAGCCTCAGGCGCCCACATCCCAATCGGATCGAATCACTCCGATTGGAGCCTATGCGCCTCACCTCCCTCGCCGATTATGCCGTCGTCATGCTCGCCGCCGCGGCCCGCCACCCGGCCGGCGCACGGCTGAGCGCGTCGCAACTCGCCGGCGAGACCGGCGTGCCCCTGCCCACCGCGCAGAAGCTGATGGGCCGCCTCGCCGCCGAGGGCCTGCTCCGCTCCGCGCGCGGCACCGGCGGCGGCTTCGTGCTCGCCCGCGGCGCCGAGGGGATCAGCCTCGCCGACATCATCGAGGCGGTCGAAGGCCCGATCGCGATGACCACCTGCGTCGACGCGACCCGCCACGATTGCGCGCTCGAAGGGGCCTGCGCGGTGCGCCCGCACATGGGCATGGTCAACGATGCCGTCCGCGACGCGCTCGCCTCTGTGACCCTTGCGCGACTTTCGGCCCTCTCCGTTCGCCCTGAGCCTGTCGAAGGGCTGTCTTTCTCTACCGGGGCCGCAAGGGAAGGTAAGGGCTTCGACAGGCTCAGCCCGAACGGGTTGGTCCGGACGGAGATTGTGGAGTGAGCGAGATTCGCAACCGCGAAGCCCATGACGCGGTCGAGCGCGCGTCCACCTACGAATGGGGCTTCACCTCCGACATCGAGCAGGATTTCGCGCCCAAGGGCCTCAACGAGGACACGGTCCGCTTCATCTCGGCCAAGAAGAACGAGCCCGAATGGATGCTGGAATGGCGGCTCAAGGCTTATCGCGCCTGGCTGACCATGGAGGAGGTGAGCTGGGCCAAGCTCGACATCCCCGAGATCGACTTCCAGGACGCTTATTATTACGCCGAGCCCAGGGCGAAGCCGACGCTCGGATCGCTCGACGAGGTCGATCCCGAGATCCTGCGCGTCTACGAGAAGCTCGGCATCCCGATCGAGGAGCAGAAGGTGCTCGCGGGAGTCGAGGGCGCGCGCAAGGTCGCGGTCGACGCCGTGTTCGACAGCGTCTCCGTCGCCACCACCTTCCGGGCCGAGCTCGAGCGCTCCGGCGTCATCTTCCGCTCCATCTCCGAGGCGATCCGCGAATATCCGGAGCTGGTCCGCAAATATCTGGGCTCCGTGGTCCCGCAGCGCGACAATTACTTCGCGTGCCTGAACAGCGCGGTCTTCTCCGACGGCACCTTCGTCTACATCCCGGAAGGGGTGCGCTGCCCGATGGAGCTTTCGACCTATTTCCGGATCAATGCCGCCAATACCGGCCAGTTCGAGCGCACCCTGATCGTCGCCGACAAGGGCAGCTACGTCTCCTATCTCGAAGGCTGCACCGCGCCGATGCGCGACGAGAACCAGCTCCACGCCGCCGTGGTCGAGCTGGTCGCATTGGACGATGCCGAGATCAAATATTCGACCGTGCAGAACTGGTATCCGGGCGATGCGGAAGGCAAGGGCGGCATCTACAATTTCGTCACCAAGCGCGGCGCCTGCCGCGGCGCCCGCTCCAAGATCAGCTGGACCCAGGTCGAGACCGGCTCCGCCATCACCTGGAAATATCCGAGCTGCATCCTCCAGGGCGAGGGCAGCGTCGGCGAATTCTATTCGGTCGCGCTCACCAACAACCGCCAGCAGGCCGACACCGGCACCAAGATGATCCACATCGGCAAGAACACGCGCTCGACCATCGTCTCCAAGGGCATCAGCGCCGGCCGTTCCAACAACACCTATCGCGGCCTGGTCCGCGTCCTCGCCAACGCCGAGAACGTCCGCAACCATACGCAGTGCGATTCGCTGCTGCTCGGCGACAGATGCGGCGCCCACACCGTCCCCTATATCGAGGTCCGCAACCCGACCGCGCAGATCGAGCACGAAGCGACCACGTCCAAGATCAGCGAAGACCAGCTCTTCTACGCCATGCAGCGCGGCCTTCCCCAGGAAGACGCCGTCGCCCTCATCGTCAACGGCTTCGCCCGCGAGGTCCTCCAGCAGCTTCCGATGGAGTTCGCCGTCGAGGCGCAGAAATTGCTCGGCATCAGCCTGGAGGGGAGCGTCGGATGAGCTTCATCATGCTGATGGGCGCGCTTCTGGGAATGCAGCCGGGCGAGGCCGTGACGGGGACGGCAGAGTTCAGCGCTCCGGAATCGATCGTTCCTGCGATCGGGCCATATGTCGACTGTATTCTGGTCGGCGTCCGCGACAGGAGCCAGCGTGCCGGCCCGCTTCACTCTGACGGTATCCGACGTCTCGTCGATCAGGAACTCGTCGCTTGCCGGGATATTCGGGCCCGAGCGCGGACCGAGGCAATTCGACTTCTCGAAGCCGATACGTCGGTCGCTCCCGCCGACAGGGCACCCCTGATCGAACGCGTCTTCCGCGACATCGATCACGTCCTGGACCCGCTCGTGGCGCAGATCGAGCGTGCCGAGCGCTCGGAACGCCCCGGGGTCAGCGTAATCGACTCGCTCGTATTCCCGGATGCCATGCGGCCTGCTTTCGACAGCTACAAGGAATGTCTGAACAGGGATCTTGTCGCGCGAGTCGAGTCGCCGACGTTCGCGACGTCAGACCTCGACAGCCTGGCCGCTGCGACCATTGCGACATGCCGGCCGGTTCGCGCCCGGTCCTTCCAGGCCGCGCAGGAAGCGCTGGCCCCGGACCCGGTGCCGAGCCCCGACAACCATGCGGCCATGATCGACACGGTTTTCGACGGCCTGGAGGCCTCCTTTCGGGCCTTTGTACAAACTGTGCGCGCCAGGTTCGAGGCGTCGCCGACCAGCGGAAACTAGATAAATGCTGCGCATCGAAAACCTCCACGCCACCGTAGCCGGCAAGGCGATCCTCAAGGGGATCAGCCTCTTGGTGAACGCGGGCGAGGTCCACGCGATCATGGGGCCGAACGGGTCGGGAAAGTCGACGCTCAGCTACGTACTCGGCGGGCGGCCGGGCTATGAGGTGACGGAAGGCTCGGTGATGTTCACGCCAGCCATGTGCTCCGGCGAAGGCCGGAGCGCTGGGTCGCAGGCGGCGGGCGATGACCGCCAGGGCTCCGGCCTTCGCCGGAGCACGGATGAGCCGATCGATCTGCTCGCGATGAGCCCGGACGAGCGCGCCGCTCTCGGCCTGTTCCTCGGCTTCCAGTATCCGGTCGAGATCCCGGGCGTCTCCAACGTCCAGTTCCTGCGCACCGCATTGAACGCCCAGCGCCGCGCGCGGGGCGAGGCGGAGATGTCGGCGGGGGACTTCCTGCGGCTGGCGCGGGCCGAGGGCGATGCGCTCGGCGTCTCGATGGAGATGATGAAGCGCAACGTGAACGTCGGCTTCTCCGGCGGCGAGAAGAAGCGCAACGAGATGGTGCAGATGGGGATCATCGATCCGCGGCTGGCGGTGCTCGACGAGACCGACAGCGGCCTCGACATCGACGCGCTGCGGGTCGTCGGCGACGGCATCAACCGGATCATGCGCAAGCCCGACAAGGCGGTGCTGCTGATCACCCATTATCAGCGCCTGCTCGACATCGTCCGGCCCGATTTCGTCCACGTCCTCGCCGAAGGCCGCATCGTCCGCTCCGGCGGCCCCGAGCTCGCCCACCAGCTCGAGCGCGAAGGCTATGCGGAGGTCGCGGCGTGACGCTCTTTTTCCGTCTTTGGGGACCCGAACCTTCGAACCTTCCGCGCGGGCGGCGGGCGTGAACCTGCTCGATCTCCCCTCGAACCGCGACGAGGACTGGCGCTGGAGCGACCTGTCGGCGCTGCCGGAGCTCGCCGGCCGGGAGCCGCCGGGGGCGGTGCCGGATGCCCTTCCCTGGATCGACGCGCCGGGCCCGCGGCTGCTGTTCGTGGACGGCCGGCTGGCAGGCGAGCGGAGCAGCCCGGGACCGATCGAGATCGGCCCCGTCGACAGGCATGACGAGGACCACGCCCTGGCGCGGTTGGTCGGCCCCGAGGGCTGGGTATTGCGGCTGGACGCCCGTCATGCCCCGATCGGTCTCGTCCAGATCGTCCATGTCTCGACCGGCGCCGCCGACCATCTCCCGGCCCGCATCGCTTTGGGCGCCGACGCCGAGGCATCGATCGTCGAGACTTTCGTCGGCGACGGCTGGATCAACCGGCTGGGCAGCATCACTCTGGAAAAGGGCGCGCGGCTGCTGCTCGCGCGCCGCCTGCTCGGCAGCGGCGGCTATGTCAGCCTGGCCGATCGCGCCGTCGTCGGCGAGCGGGCCACTCTGATCGCGATCAGCCTCGCCGCCGGCGGCTCCGACACGCGGATCGACGGCCGGCTGCTGCTCGCGGGCGAGGCGGCCTATGCCGAGGTCGGCGGCGCGCTGCTGGCGCGTGGCACGCAGCGGCACGACGCCAACCTCGTCCTGCGCCACGGCGCGCCGGGCGGGACCAGCCGGCAGCTCTGGCGCTCTGTCGCCGACGACCGGGCGGTGTGCTCGGTCGCGGCGCGGGTCGAGGTCGCGCGCGGGGCGCAGAAGACCGACGGCGAGCAGTCGCTGAAGGGCCTGCTCCTGTCCCGCACCGCGACGGTTAACGCCAAGCCCGAGCTCGAGATCTTCGCCGACGACGTCAAATGCGCCCACGGCGCCACCGTCGGCGAGCTCGACCGCGACGCGCTCTTCTACATGGCGAGCCGCGGCGTGCCCGAGGCGGAAGCGAAAGCGCTGCTCACTCGGGCGTTCGTCGCGGATGCGATCGAGCGGATCGGCGAGACGGCGGTGCGAGGGGCGTTCGAGGCGGATGTCGAAGGCTGGTTCGAAAAAGCCCCTCCCCGCGAGGGGGAGGGCTTCTAGTGGACATGCCCGTCTCCACCCGCCCCCTCGACCTCGTCTCCGACTTTCCGGCGATCCCCGAAGGCTGGTCCTATCTCGACACGGCGGCGACCGCGCAGAAGCCCAGGGCGGTGATCGACGCCATTACCCGCGGCTATGCCGAGACCTATGCGACCGTCCATCGCGGCGTCTACCAGCGGTCCTCCGAGATGACGCTGGCGTTCGAGGCGGCGCGGCGGCGGGTCGCCGGCTTCATCGGCGCGCCTTCGCCCGACGAGGTGGTGTTCGTCCGCGGCGCGACCGAGGGGATCAACATGGTCGCGCAAAGCTGGGGCGGGGCCAATCTGGAGCCCGGCGACCGGATCATGCTCTCGATGCTCGAGCATCATTCCAACATCGTCCCCTGGCAGCTGATCGCCGAGCGCACCGGCGCCGTCATCGACGTCGCACCGCTGACGGAAGATGGAAGGATCGACGAGAAGGCGCTCTATGATCGGCCGCACCCTAAGATCATAGCTTTAGCCCATGTGTCTAACGTTCTTGGCTCCGTCCTGAATGTGAAGGCCATCGCGATGTACGCGAAGCTGATCGGTGCCAAGCTGCTGATAGACGGCTGTCAGGCGGTGCCGCGTATGCCCGTGAACGTCGAGGATCTGGGCTGCGACTTCTACGTCTTCTCGGCCCACAAGCTTTACGGCCCGACCGGCATCGGCGTGCTCTGGGGCCGGGCCGAGCTGCTCGCCGCCATGCCGCCCTGGCAGGGCGGCGGGGCGATGATCGACAAAGTGAGCTTCGAAGGCACGACCTATGCGCCGCCGCCGGCCCGGTTCGAGGCCGGGACTCCCCATGTCGTCGGCGTGCTCGGGCTCGAGGCGGCGGTGGATTATGTGGAAGGGATCGGCCTCGACGCGATCGCCGCGCATGAGCAGGCCCTGGTGCGCGAGACGCGGGACGCATTGTCCTCGCTGAACAGCGTCCGCCTGTTCGGGCCCGACGGTGCGGCGGGAATCGTCAGCTTCGCGATCGAAAGCGTGCATCCGCACGACATCGGCACCATATTGGACGAGAGCCGGGTGGCGATCCGCGCCGGGCACCATTGCGCCCAGCCGCTGATGCGCCATCTCGGAGTCGATGCGACCGCGCGGGCCAGCTTCGGCGTCTATAACGGCCGTCGCGACATCGAGGCTCTGGTCGCGGGAATCGAGAGGGTGAGACGGATCTTCGCATGAACCAGGAGCGCAGGATCGAGATCGAGGAAGTGGCGGCGGTGCCGCCGCCGCCCAAGGCGCGCGTCGAGGACGCGACCGAGGGGGAGGCGCCGCGGGAGACCTTCGAGCGCAAGCGCGACTATCTCGAAGGCTTCCTCGCCCAGAAGCCGGCGCCGGGCTCCTCCGACATGGATCCGGGCGGCGACCTCTACGAGGCGGTGATCGCGGCGCTGAAAGACATTTACGACCCGGAAATCCCGGTCAACATCTACGATCTCGGCCTGATCTACGACGTCGAGATCACGGCCGAGCATCACGCCTACGTCAAGATGACGCTGACCACGCCGCATTGCCCGGTCGCCGAATCGATGCCGGGCGAGGTCGAGCTGCGGGTCGGCTCGGTGCCCGGCATCGGCCACGCCGAGGTCGAACTGGTCTGGGACCCGCCCTGGGACCCGCAGAAGATGTCCGACGAAGCCAAGCTCGAACTGGGAATGCTGTAGGTTCGATCGAAGTGATACTTCGATCGAGCAGGAAAGAAGGAGTGCCGTTCGTCCTGAGTAGGGGCCGAGTAGGCGAAGCCGTACCGAGGACCCGTATCGAAGGACCCTCCCTCGATACGCCGTCTCGACCTCGCTCGACGGCTACTCGGGACGAACGGTGAGAGAGAGACATGGTTGAAACGAGCACAAAAGCCCGCCCCAAGCCCGCCGCCCTCACCCTCACCCCCGCCGCCGAGGCGCGGATCGCGGCGCTGATGGCGCGCGCGCCGGAGGGGACTATCGGAGTGAAGCTCTCGACGCCGCGGCGGGGCTGCTCCGGGCTCGCTTATTCGGTCGATTACGTCGCCGAGGAGAAGCCGTTCGACGAGAAGATCGAGACTCCCGGCGGCGTCTTCTACGTCGACGGCGCCTCGATCCTCTATCTGATCGGCAGCCGGATGGACTGGGTCGAGGACGATTTCGCCGCCGGCTTCACCTTCGAGAACCCGAACGCCAAGGGCAGCTGCGGCTGCGGCGAGAGCTTTACGGTCTGATCTTCACTCGGCGGCGAGCGGAATTTCGCCGAGCCGGTCCTCCAGGGCCCCCAGCCGGGCCTTGAGCCCCGATATCTCCGCGGCGTGGGCGGCGGCGGCCGCCTCGCGGTCGCGCACGATCCGGACCGCCCGCGCTACCGGGCCCGCCACTTCGCCGAGCGCCGCCAGCTCGTTCTTGCTGTAGAAGCTGCCGTCCGGGCGCGGCCCGAGCAGTATCTTGCCGAACTCGGCGCCGTCCTCGCGGGCGAGCGGCACCGACACCGGCAACGACTCGTCGCCGCCGCCGCGCGCGGCGACGATGGTGCCTTCCACAACCAGAGCGGATTGCGTCGCGCGGACGCCTTTCTCGATCCGCTCGAGCGCCGCTTGGGCCAGCTCGGGGAGCCGCGCCGTCTCCCGCAGGTCTCCGACCAGCTCCGGCAGGCCCCGGCGCATCTCGATCAACGCCTTCTGGAAGCGTTCCTCGGTCCAGGTTGCGACCTTGCGGTGGAGCGGGGCGATGGTCAGCGCCGCCGCGGCGGCGGCGATGCCGCCGGAGAGCGCGCTGGCGGCGCCTTCGAAATATTGCTCGCCGAAAAGCTCCAGCGCCTTCTTCGCCCCCGCAAAACCGGTCACCAGCAATATGGTGAGGAAGGAATAGGCCGCCGAGCGGCTGATCGCGGCTTCCGCGTCGTAGAGGCGGTAGCGGAGCAGGGATATGAGAAGGCCCAGGGGAAAGAGCAGCCAGCAAAGGGTGCCGAGGACGATCCCGCCGATGAAGCCAGGCGCACCCTGGCTGGGCAGAAAGAAGATGCCGGCGGCCTGCAATCCCCAGCCGGCGGCCATTATGAGGATCGCGCCGGAGAAGCCGAAAACCGCCCATTTGATCTGCTGCCGCTCCGTCCCGACGGGAAGGCGTCGGTAGCGCAGGACCAGCGCCGCCAGCGCGCTGAAGAGCAGGGCAAAGCTGTAGAGCGCCGCCGTCCTGGCCGAGATAAGGCGCCATTGCCATCCGGCGATGGACATGAGGACGACGCTCGGGCCGGCGAACAAGGTCAGCGCGCTCGACCATCGCGATGTGAAGCGGCCGTCGGGAAAGGCGGTGAGGGCGGTGACCAGCGTTGCGTAGAAGATTATCCCCGCGAAGTAGCGGGCATTGTCGAAGTTGAGCCAGTACCAGAACCAGGACGCCGATGCGCTCATGTGGCAGTACATCAGGAAGGCGGTGCCGAAGAGCAGCGCGACCGCGTCGCTCCGACGGCGCAGATAGAGGAGCACGGCAGCGGCGACGAAGAGAAGCAGCTTGAGGTTGTCCGCACCGAAGAGGAGCGCGCTTCGCTGCCAGCCGTTCAGCCCCGTTCCCGGTATCTCGGCCGACGCGGCGTCGGCCTGGCGCGGAAGTCGGTGGGTGCGCACCGTGCCGTCGACGGAACGGGTGACGACCGTCGCCGCCTCGCCTCGGGTCGCCCCGGTCAATCGTCCGATATCGTGCTCGGCCGCATCGAGCGGCACCGCCGTGCCGTTCACCGAGAGGATGATGTCGTCGCTGCGAATGCCCGAGCGGCGCGCATCCTCGCTGGTCGCGGTCTGGATCCGAACTTGCCGGCGACCGGGTGCCGTGGGTGAGCCGGTGGCGGTGACGAAGCCGAATTCGAGATTGTTGGGCGTAGTGACGAAGAAATCGCGCGCCGACATGAAGCCGCCGATGCCGATCGCGGCCAGCGTGAGCGCGAGCAGGGCGAGGTAAAGGCCGCGAATCGACGCGCCCACGCGGCCGCTCAGCGGCGGCAAGCCTTCGGGCAGCAGTTTCACGATCTTCCCCCCGCCGCCACCTCTCGCGGCGACGACCTAAGTACATGGGCAGTTTGGGCTTTTCAAGTTCCGAGGGTTCTGGCCGGAGCGGTCCTGGACGAGCCCTTCCGCCGCGAGCGATTCCGGCGCATTCTTCGCGAAAGGGGGTTTTGCGCATGATCAGACCGCTTTTCGTCGCCGCGGGCTTCACCGTGTGATCGTCCGGCCGGCCCGCCCGGAGGACCGCGAGGCCTGGGCAGCGATGCGCGCGCGCCTCTGGCCGGACGAGGATCCCCAAGAGCTGGCGGCGGAGCTTGCCGACGCCCGCGAAGCCGATTTCGTCGCCGAGGCGAAGGGGAGGCTGGTCGGCTTCGTCGAGCTGGCCGTGCGTAACTACGCGGAGGGCGCGACCGGTCCCGCGCCCTATGTCGAAGGCATCTGGGTCGAGCCGGACCACCGCCGCCGCGGCGTCGCGAGCGCCCTTCTGGCCGCGGCGGAGGGATGGGCGCGGGCGCAAGGCTTCGGGCATCTCGGCTCCGACGCGCTCATCGACAATGAAGCGAGCCATGCCTGGCACCACGCCGCCGGCTTCGTCGAGGTCGAGCGGCTGGTGGTCTTCGGCAAGCGGATCGACTAGCGTTGCGACGCGTCCGGGGGAGCCGCCGATGAAGCCCGCACTGCTGCTCGCATTCCTCGCCGCCGCCGGCCTTGCGGCGGCCGCGCTGGCCAACGATTCGACCGCCGAGCAGGCCGCCGGCGGGCTGGTGCTGAAGCAGAGCGCCTCGATCGACATGGTCTCGGAGGACCTCTACGTCTCGGCCGAGCAAATCCGCGTCCGCTACGTCTTCCGCAATCGCACCGCCCGCGACGTGCGCACCATCGTCGCCTTCCCGATGCCGGACCGCAACCTCGCCGAGTTGGCCGAGAGCGACGCCGCCTTCCCGTCCGACTTCGCCACCAGCGTCGACGGCCGCCCGGTCACCATGCAGGTCGAGCGGCGGGCGATGCTGGGGACGACCGACCACAGCGCCCTCCTGAGCAGCTACGGCGTGCCGGTCGTCGAGGAGGAGAGCCCGGTGCCGGTCATCGGCAACCGTCTCGACGCCCTCCCGTCCGAGCGCCAGCAGCGCCTCGTCCGCCTGGGCCTCGCCGAATGGAGCGAATGGGACGAGGGCGGCGGCATGCGGCGGCATCTGCTGCCGCGCTGGACGGTGAAGGAGACCTGGCATTGGGAGCAGGTCTTCCCGGCCGGCCGCCCCCTTGTCGTCGAGCACCGCTACACGCCCGGCACCGGCGGCACCGCCGGCGTCCCGCTCGCTTCTCGCGAATATCGCAGCTCCGAGGACGGCCGCCGCGCCCAGGCGGACTATTGCACCGACCGCGCCTTCCTGGCGACGCTCGACCGCTGGTCCGCGGCGCAATCGCGCGGCGGCGGCTACATGACGGAGCAGAGGGTGCGCTACATCCTCACCACCGGCGGCAACTGGCGCTCGCCGATCGGCGACTTCCGGCTGATCGTCGACAAGGGCCGGCCGGAGAATATCGTCAGCTTCTGCGGCTCCGGCCTGCGGCGGATATCGCCGACGCAGTTCGAGATGCGGCGGCGCAACTGGCGGCCCGACCGTGACCTTGCGGTGCTGATCGTCCGGCGGGAGACCGGCGACTGAGATGCTGCCCGAACTGCGCCACATCGACAGCTGGATCTTCGATCTCGACAACAGCCTCTATCCCGCCTCGGCGGACCTGTTCGCCCTGATCGACCGGCGCATGGGCGAATTCATCCAGCGCCTCGTCGGCTGCGACGCCGCCGAGGCCCGCCGGATCCAGAAAGGCTATTTCCACGAGCACGGCACCACCCTCGCCGGTCTGATGCGCACGCACGGCACCGATCCGCGCGAGTTCCTCGATTTCGTCCACGACATCGATCTTGCCCGCCTCTCGGCCGATCCCAGGATGGTCGCTGCGCTCGACCGGCTGCCGGGGCGCAAGTTCGTCTTCACCAATGCCGACGAGGGCTATGCCACCCGAGTCCTCGACAGGCTCGGGCTCGCCAACGCGTTCGACGGACTCCACGACATCCACGCCATGGACTATGTCCCCAAGCCGCAGCCGGCGGCCTATGCGGCGATGTGCGCGCGCTATGCGATCGATCCGGCGCGCGCCTTGTTCGTCGAGGACATGGCGCGCAACCTCGAGCCGGCCAAGGCGCTCGGCATGATCACGGTCTGGGTCGACAACGGCTCCGAGCAGGCCGGGCGCGACGCCGACCCCGCCTTTATCGATTTCCGCACGGACGATATCGGCGCATGGCTCGAAGCGATTACCAAAGAGGAAGTCGAATGACCGAGACGCTCCAGCGCATCATCGACGAGGCCTGGGAACGCCGCGAGGCGCTCGGCGGCGGCGACGGCGAGGTCCGCGAAGCGGTCGAGGCTGCGATCCGGCTGCTCGATTCGGGGGAGGCGCGGGTCGCCGAGAAGAGCGCGGACGGCGGCTGGACGGTGAACCAGTGGCTGAAGAAGGCGGTCCTGCTCTCGTTCCGCCTGACGCCAATGGAGGCGATCCCCGGCGGACCGGGCGGCGCGAACTGGTGGGACAAGGTGCCCTCCAAATTCGCCGGCTGGGGCGACAATCAGTTCGCCGCGGCGGGCTTTCGCGCTGTCCCCGGCGCGATCGTCCGCCGCGGCGCATTCATCGCGCGCAACGCGGTGCTGATGCCGAGCTTCGTCAATATCGGCGCCTGGGTCGGGGAAGGGACGATGGTCGACACCTGGGCCACGGTCGGCAGCTGCGCCCAGATCGGCCGCAACGTCCACATTTCGGGCGGCACCGGCATCGGCGGCGTGCTCGAGCCGCTCCAGGCGGGTCCGGTGATCATCGAGGACGATTGCTTCATCGGCGCCCGCTCCGAGGTCGCCGAGGGCGTGATCGTCGAGCAGGGCGCGGTGATCTCGATGGGCGTCTTCATCGGCGCCTCGACGAAGATCGTGGAGCGCGCCACCGGCGAGATCATCTACGGCCGGGTGCCGAGCTATTCGGTGGTGGTCCCCGGTACTCTTCCCGCGAAGGACGGCGGTCCCAGCCTCGCCTGCGCCGTCATCGTCAAGCGCGTCGACGCGAAGACCCGGTCCAAGACCGGCATCAACGAGCTGCTGCGGGACTGATGCGCAGCCTGGCCCTCTTCCTCCTCATCCTGTGCAGCGGCTGCGCAGGCTTCGATCCGTCCGCGCCGCCGCCGCTGACCCGCAACGAAGCGAGCGCCCTTTCGCCCGACCGGCTCGCGAGGCGGGTCCTTGGCGACTATTCGCGCACCTTGTTACCTCTGACGATCCTGCCCCTGGACCACTGGCCTGGCGCCCCCGTTCTGCGGGAGGTCGCCTTCCTCACGCCGCCGCGCTTCGCCGGCCAGCGAGGCCTTTGCGAGACCGATTTCCTGCTCGTCCGCATGGAGCCGGTCGGCTTGATCCAGGGCGGCGACACCAGGGTTCGGCCCCGGCGTATCGAGGTGACCACGGAGTTCGTCGCGCGCGAAATCGCCGCAATAGAAGCGGGCGGCCAAGTTACGGAGCGCGAGGCCGAGCGGGAAGGCGTGGCCTGCGCAGGCGTCGATCCGCGTGAAGTCGGCCGGATCAGGGCACCGAGCGCTGGTGTCGCCGCCCGCGGCCTGCGTCTCGCATTTGCCTTCGTGCGGACGGCGCGCACCGGGCGGGCAGTGGTGCCGCTCGCCTGCAGACTCGACGACGGCGCCGAGCCTTCTCCCGAAGCGGCCTGCCTCGCCGAAGCCGGGGCCATGCGTCTGGAGAACATCTATCTGATCGGCACATGCCACGATCCGGAATTCCCCAGCGCCGACTGCTTCGATGTGCAGAGCTGGGGGACGCAGCTGCGCATCTGGGTGCGGCCTGGGACGGAGGAGCCCGTGCGCGCGGCGGTCGAGCACGTGATCTACATCACCTGACCGATCGCCGGCCCGCCTCCGTCAGCAGTTGCCGCGCGCGGTCGCCGTCCCATTCGGCCATGCCGGTCATGCGCCAGACTTCGCGGCCGTCGGCGTCGTAGAGGAGGGTGGTCGGCAGCGTCTCGATGCGCAGCGCGGTCATGAGCGCCATGTCGCCGTCGAGATAGGGATCGAGCGCGGCGAGGCGCCGCCGGGCGAAGAAGTCGGCAACCTTCTCCCTGCCGTCGAGATCCTGGCTGACCGCGATCACCTGGACGCCGCTCCCGCCCTGCTGCGTCGCGAGACGGTCCAGCGAGGGCATCTCGCGGACGCAGGGCGCGCACCAGGTCGCCCACAAATTGACCAGCAGCGGCCGGCCGCGAAAGTCGGCGAGGGTCGCCGGCTCGCCTTCGCCGTCCTCGAACTGGACGGCGGGCGCGGCGCTGCCGGCGTGGGAGCGGTCGAGCCGGCCGGTCGGATAGGCCGCGGATGCCGGCGCTGCGGCATTGGCCGCCGGGCCGCCGCCTTGCGGCGCGGCGGCCTTTTGCCTATCGCAGGAGGCCGAGGCGAGGGCCGCGAACCCCAGGAGACAGAAGATTTCGGGCCGCAACGGCAACTCCGGCAGCATGTGGGGCGGGCGCTTCGCCGAAGGACCCTCGGCGCTGATGCGGGAGATAAATGCCTCTATCGCCTTCGACAAGCGGATGTGGCGCCAGGACATCGAGGCGAGCCGCGCCCATGTCGCGATGCTCTCGGCCGAAGGGGTGGTCGCGGCCGAGGACGCCGATGCGATCTGCGAGGGGCTGGAGCGGATCGAGGAGGAATATGAGGCGTCGGGCGTGCCGGAGGATGCGGCGCTCGAGGACATCCATATGCATGTCGAGCACCGGCTCGGCGAGCTGATCGGTCCCGCCGCCGGACGGCTCCACACCGCCCGCTCGCGCAACGACCAGGTCGCGACCGACTTCCGCCTCTGGGTGCGCGAGGCGATCGACCAGGCAGCGGAGGGCATCGAGGCGCTGCAGCGGGCGCTGGTGACCCGCGCCGGGCAGCATGCGGCGACGGTGATGCCGGGCTTCACCCATCTCCAGGCCGCCCAGCCCGTGACCCTCGGCCATCACCTCATGGCCTATTACGAGATGCTGCGCCGCGATCGCTCGCGCTTCGCCGATGCGAGGAAGCGGATGAACGAGTGTCCGCTCGGCGCCGCCGCGCTCGCCGGCACCGGCTTCGCGATCGACCGCGAGGCGACCGCGCTCGCGCTCGGCTTCGACCGGGCCACCGCCAATTCGATCGACAGCGTCTCGGACCGCGATTTCGCGCTCGATTACCTGACGGCCGCGACTTTGTGCGCGCTCCATCTCTCGCGCCTCGCCGAGGAGATCGTGATCTGGGCCAGCCAGCCTTTCGCCTTCGTGCGCCTGCCCGACGCTTATTCCACCGGCTCCTCGATCATGCCCCAGAAGCGCAATCCCGACGCGGCCGAACTGGTGCGCGGCCATTCCGGGCGCATCGCGGGGGCGATGACGGCCCTGGTCGTGACGATGAAGGGCCTGCCGCTCGCTTATTCGAAGGACATGCAGGACGACAAGCCGCCGGTCTTCGAGGCGCACGATCTGCTGATCCTCTCGCTCGCCGCGATGACCGGCATGGCCGAGACCCTGGGGTTCGACGCCGAGCGCATGCGCGCGGCGTCCGAAGCGGGCCACGCGACCGCGACCGACTTCGCCGACTGGCTGGTGCGCGAGGCGGGCCTGCCGTTCCGCGAGGCGCACCACGTCACGGGCCGCGCCGTCCGCCTCGCCGACGAGCGTGGCGCCAGGCTCTGGGAGCTGGAGCTCGCCGATCTCCAGTCGGTCGACGCGCGCATCGACCGGCGGATTTTCGATGTCCTCGCGGTCGACGCTTCGGTAAGGAGCCGGACGAGCTTCGGCGGCACCGCGCCGCAGCAGGTGCGGCGCCGGATCGAGGCGGCGAAGAAGAGTCTGGGAATGAACGAATGAAGCACAGGCTGCTCACGGCCGCAGCATTGCTCGCGGCGCTCGCCGCCTGCGGCGTGCGCGCGCCGCTCACCCCCGAGCCCGGCCAGAGCCTTCCGGTCGCGCCCGAGACGGCGGCGCGGCAGCCGACGTCGGAGGAATTGCTCGAACGCCCCCCGATCGCCGCTCCCGCCCGCGTCGACGAGCTCCTCACCCGCTCGCAGCAGCGCGAGGAGGACCGCTTCGACCTGCCTCCTCAATAGCGTCCAGTTCGTCCACTTTGGCCGCCGCAGCGGCCGGTTTCGGGAGCCCGAATGAAACCCGTCCGCAAGGCAGTCTTCCCCGTCGCCGGGCTCGGCACGCGCTTCCTCCCAGCGACGAAGGCGATCCCGAAGGAGATGCTGACGATCGTCGACCGGCCGCTGATCCAATATGCGGTCGACGAAGCCAAAGAGGCGGGCATCGAGCAGATGATCTTCGTCACCGGCCGCGGCAAAGGCGCGCTCGAGGACCATTTCGACATCGCCTTCGAGCTCGAGGCAGTGATGCGCGCACGCGGCAAGTCGCTGGAGCCGCTCGACATCACCCGCTTTGCGCCGGGCGCGATCGCCTCCGTGCGCCAGCAGGAGCC
>DASVVP010000069.1:0-14032 GCA_036386495.1 Allosphingosinicella sp. | reverse complement strand
GGGCGGGCTGCAGCGACTCCTGAGATTTCTTGTCCCGAGATCCCGGCCTTCGCCGGGATGACGGTCTCGGCCGGCCCGGAGTCTCGACGTGACGATTCCCCTGCGAGCGCCTATGTAGCCGCGGCCATGGACCCGGATTTCCAGCTCACCCGCCCGCTCGCGGGGGCGCGTATCGTCGTCGCCATGTCGGGCGGCGTCGACAGCTCGGTCGTGGCCGCGCTGGCGGCGCGCTCCGGGGCCGAAACGATCGGGATCACGCTCCAGCTCTACGATCATGGCGAGGCCGCCGGCCGCTCGAAGACCTGCTGCGCCGGCCAGGACATTTACGATGCGAGCGAGGTGGCGGCGAAGCTGGGGATCGCGCACTACGTCTTCGACTATGAGAGCCGCTTCCGGGGCAGCGTCATCGAGCGTTTTGCCGACGAATATGCGCGCGGCCGCACGCCCGTGCCCTGCATCGCCTGCAACCAGGGGGTGAAGTTCACCGATCTGCTCGCCCTCGCCCGCAATCTCGGCGCGGACTGCCTCGCCACCGGCCATTATGTCCGCCGCGTGGCGGGCCCCAACGGGCCCGAGCTGCACCGCGCCGCCGATCCCGCCCGCGACCAGAGCTACTTCCTGTTCGCGACGACGCGCGAGCAGCTCGATTATCTGCGCTTTCCGCTCGGCGGCCTGCCCAAGCCGAGGGTGCGCGAGATCGCGCGCGAGCTCGGGCTCGTGGTCGCCGACAAGCGCGACAGTCAGGACATCTGCTTCGTCCCCGACAGGGACTATGCCTCGGTGGTGAAGAAGGTGCGCCCCGAAGCGGCGCAGCCGGGCGAGATCGTCGATACGGACGGCCGCGTCCTCGGCACGCATCGCGGCCTCATCCACTTCACCGTCGGCCAGCGCCGCGGACTCGAGATCGGCGGCCGCGCCGAGCCGCTCTATGTGGTCCGCCTCGAGCCAGAGAACCGCCGCGTCGTCGCCGGCCCCCGCAGCGCCCTGGCGGTGCGCGCGGCCCGGCTCTCCGGGATCAACTGGCTCGGCGAGGATCAGCGCGAAGGGCTCAGCGCGAAGGTGCGTTCGCTCGCCAGGCCCGCTCCTGTCTCGTTCGACGGGACGGCCATCCGATTCGAGCATCCGGAGTTCGGGGTCGCCCCCGGACAGGCTGCGGTCCTCTATGACGGCGATCGGGTTCTGGGCGGCGGGTGGATCGAAGAGACGGTGGCGGCCGAGCTGGAGCCCGCCTGACTAGACGAACAGGGTTCCCTCGATGACCTTGACGCAGCGGCCGCCGAGGATGGCGCGCTCGCCCTCGACGCGGCACTCGACGATCCCGCCGCGGCGGCTCGCCTGGAAGGCGGTGAAGGCGTCGCGGCCGAGGCGCTCGGCCCAGAAGGGCGCCAGGGCGGCGTGAGCTGAGCCGGTCACCGGATCCTCGTCGACGCCCCAGGCGGGGACGAAGACGCGGCTGGCGACGTCGTAGGCCCGGCCCGGATCGGCGGCGGCGGTGACGATCGCCATCAGATCGATGCCGCGCAAGGCGCGCATGTCGGGCGCGCAGGCGCGGACCGCGGCCTCGTCCTCAACCAGCACGATCGAGGTCGCCTCCGCGCCGTGATACGAAGCGAAGACTTCGGCCTGTGCGGTGCCGAGCGCCTGGAGCAGCGCCGCATCTTCGCCTTTGCGAACGAGCGTCGCGGGCAAGTCGAGCTCCAGGGCCTCACCCTTTCGACGGACCGTGAGAATGCCCGCCTTGCGGGTCCGGAAGCGTATCTCGTCGCCTTCGATCAGCACGAATCCGCTGGCCAGCGTCGCATGGCCGCACAAAGCGACTTCGGTCGTCGGCGTGAACCAGCGCAGCTCGTAATCGGCGTCACCGTCCTGCGCGGGGACCGTGAAAGCGGTTTCGGCGAGGTTGTTCTCCTCGGCGATCGCCTGCAGAATCTCGTCGGGCAGCCACTGCTCCAGCGGCACCACCGCCGCCGGATTGCCGGTGAAGGGCCGGTCGGCGAAGGCGTCGACCTGGACGAGGTGGTAGGCTGTCATGTCGCGCCTTTCGGTTCGGTGAGGTCGGTCTCGGCGAGCGGATTGCCGGGCTCGTCGACCTGGCCTTCGGGGTCGAGATGGATCAGGATCTCGGTGCCGGGGAATTCGTGCTCCAGCCACTGCTCGACCTCGTCCATCACCCGGTGCGCGGCGGCGACCGTCATGTCCGGAGCGACCCAGACGTGGAACTGGACGAAGTTGCGGCTGCCGCTGGTGCGGGTCCTGAGATCGTGGATCCCCTTCAGCGCGGGGTGACGGGCGGCGACCTCGACGAAGCGCCGCCTCTTCTCCTCGGGCCATTCCTTGTCCATCAGCTGGTCGACGGCCCGGGACGAGGCCCGCCAGGCGCCCCAGAGCAGCCAGAAAGCGATCGCGATTCCGAACACCGGGTCCGCCCCCGGCAGGCCGGCATATTGATCGAGCGCGAGGGCGACGATGACCGCGAGGTTGAGCAAAAGGTCGCTCTGATAATGGACATGGTCCGTCTCGATCGCGACCGATCCGGTCCGCGCGATCACGCGGCGCTGGTACCAGAGAAGGCCGAGCGTGGCCGCGATCGCGACCGCCGAGACGCCGATGCCATATTCCGCGGCGGTGGTCGCGCCGCGGTCGAGCAACCGCTCGATCGCGCGCCAGAAGATGCCGAGCGCCGAGAAGCCGATGATTCCGACCTGCGCCAGGGCGGCGAGCGCTTCGGCCTTGCCGTGGCCGAAGCGGTGGTCGTGGTCGGCCGGGGTGGCGGCGTAGCGGACTCCGCCGAGCGTGATCAGCGAGGCGAGGACGTCGAGCGCGGTGTCGGCGAGCGAGCCGAGCATCGCCACCGATCCGGTCGCCCAGGCCGCATAGCCCTTGAGGAGGAGCAGGAAGAGCGCGACCGCGACGCTCGCGATCGCGGCCCGCGTCGCCAGCGTCCCGTGCGTCGGTGCGGGCCGGACGTCGCTCACGGGTAGAGCAGGCCTTCGCTCCATTCGCCCGCCGCGCCGCGGACGAACAGCCGCCGCTCGTGGAGGCGGTGGGCGCGGTCGCTCCAGAATTCGATTCGCTCGGGTGCCACCCGGTAGCCCGACCAGTGCGGCGGTCGCGGCACGTCCCCAGCTCCGAAGCGGGCGACCATGTCCTGATAGCGCGCTTCGAAGGTCTCGCGCCGGTCGAGCGGCTGCGACTGGTCGGACGCCCAGGCGCCCAGCTGGCTGTCGCGCGAGCGGGTGGCAAAATAGGCGTCCGCCTCCGCCTCCGCCACGGGCTCCACCTTGCCCTCGACCCGCACCTGGCGGCGCACCGATTTCCAGTGGAACAGCAAGGCGGCGTGCGGATTGGCTGCGAGCTCGGCGCCCTTGCGGCTCTTCCAGTTGGTGTAGAAGACGAAGCCGCGCGCGTCATGGCCCTTCATCAGCACCATCCGCACCGACGGCCGGCCTTCGGGGTCGGCGGTGGCGAGCGCCATCGCGACGGGGTCGTTCGGCTCGGACAGGCGCGCTTCGGCGAGCCATTCCTCGAACAAAGCGTGCGGATCGGCGGCCATGCCGCTCCTCTGCCGCGCATGAAGCTGGCACACAAGCGGGCTTGCAAGCCGTCGCAGCCCCTCCCATCTTTCGCGCTGTTGCCGGAATGCAACAGTGGACTTTTAGGGCTTAGTGGAGAACGAAGCGGCCATGGCCGACCTCTACTCACAGCTTGGCGTCGCCAGAGGCGCTGGCGAGGCCGACATCAAGAAAGCCTATCGCAAGCTCGCCAAGGAGCTGCATCCGGACCGCAACAAGGACAATCCGGCCGCCGCCGACCGCTTCTCGCGAGTCACCCAGGCTTATGACATCCTCACCGACAGGGATAAGCGCGCCCGCTACGATCGCGGCGAGATCGACGAGACCGGCAATCCGCGCGCCCCGTTCGGCTTCGGTGGCGGCCCGGGCGGCGGCGCCCCCGGCGGCTTCCGCCGCGGCCCGAACGGGGCCGAGTTCGACTTCGGCGGCGAGACCGCGGACATTTCCGACCTGTTCGACGGCCTGTTCGGCGGCGCCAGCCGGCGCGGCGGCGGCGGGTTCGGCGGGTTCGGCCGCCGCTCGGCCCCGCCGCAGAAGGGCGCCGACGTCGCCTACCGCCTGCCGGTGCGCTTCGAGGACGCCGCGGCGCTGAAGCCGCAGCGGGTCACGCTGGCGGGCGGCAAGACCGTCGACATCAAGCTTCCCAAGGGCGTCGAGGAGGGGACCAAGATCCGGCTCGCCGGCCAGGGCCAGGCCGGCCCGGCCGGCAAGGGCGACGCGATCGTCACCATCTCGATCCAGCCCCACCGCTTCTTCCGTCGCGACGGCAACCATATCCGGCTCGATCTCCCGGTGACGCTCGACGAGGCCGTGCTCGGCGCCAAGGTCAAGGTGCCGACGGTGGAGGGGCCGGTGATGGTGACCGTTCCGAAGGGATCCACCTCGGGCCGGGTGCTGCGCCTCAAGGGCCGCGGCTTCACGTCCAAATCCGGCGAGCGCGGCGACCAGCTCGTCTCGCTGATGGTCGATCTTCCCGCCGACGATCCGGAGCTCGCCCGCTTCGTCGAGGGATGGAGCGGCAAGTCTCAAGGAAACCCTCGCGCGGCTTTGGGAGTCTGAGCCTTCGTGCTGCAGATTTCACCCGAATCGCCCGAAGCGAGACGCAAGAAGCTCGCCACCGCCAAGGCCAGGATCGGTCATATCGGCCCCCGCAAGGGCACCCGGACCTACGAGATCCTGAAGCGGGTCGCGGTCGGCGTCTACAATGACGGCTTCATCCACGCCGGCAACCTCGCCTATCTCGCCTTGCTCTCGCTGTTCCCGTTCGTGATCGTCGCCGCGGCGATCGCGCGGCTGCTCGGCCAGAGCGAGGAAGGGATGAGCGCCGTCTACGGCATGCTCGAAACGATGCCGAAAGACGTCCGCACGGTGCTCCAGCAGCCGATCCAGGACGTGCTCGAGGCGCGCTCGGGCAACCTCATCTGGCTCGGCGCCATCGTCGGCCTGTGGACCACGGGCAGCTTCATCGAGACCATCCGCGACATTATCCGCCGCGCTTACGGCGTCACGTTCAGCCGGCCCTTCTGGGAATATCGGCTGGGATCGATCGGGATGATCATCGCCGCCGTGCTGGTGGCGATGGTGGCGTTCAGCGCCTCGGTGCTGCTCTCCAGCGTCCAGCAGCTGATCGTCTCGAACGTGCCCGGCGCGGACGACATAGTGGGCCTGTTCACTTTGCTGCGCATCGTCCCCGCCTTGATGCTGTTCGGCGCCTTGTTCCTGCTCTTCTACGCGCTCACGCCGAAGCGCTACCGGGTGACCGGCTGCCCGAAATGGCCGGGCGCGGCTTTCGTCACAATCTGGTGGATCGCGACCACCGCTTTGCTTCCGGTCGTCATGCGCCAGCTCGGCAGCTACGATCTCACCTATGGCAGCCTCGCCGGAATCGTGATCGCGCTGTTTTTCTTCTTCATCATCGGCTTCGGTCTGGTAATCGGCGCGGAGCTCAACGCGGCGATGGCGGAGACGCCGACGCCGACGCCGGCGGAAGTCACCGCCGCCGTGCATGAGGCGGTGGCCGAGAAGGAATCCGTCCGGGCCGAAGAGGAGGCGGTCGCGATGGCCGAGGAGAGTGCGGCGGTCAGCGCCGCGGAGGAGAGGAAATGACCGGTCTCATGCACGGCAAGCGGGGGCTGATCATGGGCCTCGCCAACGACCGCTCGCTCGCCTGGGGTATCTCCAAGGCCCTCGCCGAGCATGGCGCCGAGCTTGCTTTCTCCTATCAGGGTGAGGCGCTCGAGAAGCGCGTCCGGCCGCTGGCGCAGCAGCTCGGCGCCGATTTCCTGATCGAATGCGACGTCGCCGACATGGCCGACGTCGACCGCGCCTTCGACACGCTGAAGGCGCGCTGGGAGACGATCGATTTCCTCGTCCACGCGATCGGCTTTTCCGACAAGAACGAGCTGCGCGGAAAGTTCGTCGACACCAGCCTCGAGAATTTCCTGCTGACGATGAACATTTCCGCCTACAGCTTCGTCGCCGTCACCCGGCGCGCGCGCGCGATGATGCGCGAGGGCGGCAGCATCCTCACTCTCTCTTATTACGGCGCCGAGAAGGTGATCCCGCACTACAATGTGATGGGCGTCGCCAAGGCGGCGCTGGAGGCGAGCGTCAAATATCTGGCGATGGACCTCGGCCCCGAGGGCATCCGCGTCAACGCCGTCTCGGCCGGGCCGATCAAGACGCTGGCGGCGAGCGGCATCGGCGACTTCCGCTACATCATGAAGTGGAACGAATATAATTCGCCGCTGCGCCGCAACGTCACCATCGAGGACGTCGGCGGCGCCGCGCTCTACCTCCTCTCCGACCTCGCCTCGGGCGTCACCGGCGAGATCCACCATGTCGACGCCGGCTACAACGTCGTCGGCATGAAGGCCGAGGACGCGCCCGACATCGCCACCGTCTGAGGCGGAAATGGCGGCGCGCCGGATCCTCGTTTCCGGTCGGGTCCAGGGCGTCTTCTACCGCAACTGGACGGTCGCCGAGGCGCGGGCGCTCGGGCTTGCCGGGTGGGTCAGGAACCTGCGCAGCGGCGGCGTCGAGATCCTCGCGATCGGCTCGGAGGACGCGATTGCCGCGCTGGCCGAACGCTGCCGGATCGGTCCGCCCGCAGCGCGCGTCGAGCAGGTCCGGGTCGAGCCGGCCGAGGAAGAACGGCTCCCTGCGTTCGAGAAGAGATACGAATCTGATTCCTTGGCGCGGGATTCCTGATATAGATCAATACGACTCGTCGAAGGGGTGGTGACGGGTTATCGGCTTCGCCGCGTTGACTCCTTTCCGCGGCGGAGCCCCTTACCCCCTTCCTCAGCCCGCGAACGGATCGCGCACCAGGATCGTGTCCTCGCGCTCGGGGCTGGTCGAGACCAAAGCCACTGGGCACTGGATCAGCTCCTCGACCCGGCGGATATATTTGACCGCATTGGCCGGGAGCTGCGCCCAGCTTCGCGCGCCGGCCGTCGATTCGGCCCAGCCCGCCACCGTCTCGTAGAGAGGTTCGACCGCCGCCTGGTCGGCCGCGTGGGCGGGGAGGTGGTCGAGCGTGTCGCCGCGCAGGCGATAGCCGGTGCAGATGCGGATCTCCTCGAGGCCGTCGAGCACGTCGAGCTTGGTCAGCGCGATGCCGGTGACGCCGGCGACCGCGCAGGACTGGCGGACCAGCACCGCGTCGAACCAGCCGCAGCGGCGCTTGCGGCCCGTGACCGTGCCGAACTCGCGCCCGCGAGTCCCCAGCCGCTCGCCGATCTCGTCGTCGAGCTCGGTCGGGAAAGGGCCGGAGCCGACGCGGGTGGTATAGGCCTTGACGATGCCGAGCACGAAGCCGGCCGCGGACGGGCCGAGGCCGGTCCCGCCCGCCGCCGTGCCCGCCACCGTGTTGGACGAGGTGACGAACGGATAGGTGCCGTGGTCGACGTCGAGCAGGACGCCCTGCGCCCCCTCGAAGAGGATCCGCCGCCCCTCCGCCCGCGCCCTGTTCAGCGTCTTCCAGACCGGCTGCGCGAAGCGGAGCACGAAATCCGCCACTTCGGCGAGGTCCCGCATCAGCCGGGCGCGATCGATCGGCGGCTCGCCGAAGCCGGCGCGCAGGGCGTCGTGATGGGCGCAGAGCCGGTCGAGCTGCGGGCCGAGCGCGCCCAGATGCGCGAGGTCGCAGACGCGGATCGCGCGGCGGCCGACCTTGTCCTCATAGGCCGGGCCGATGCCGCGGCGGGTGGTGCCGATCTTGCCCTGCCCGCTGGCATCCTCGCGTAGCGCGTCGAGATCGCGGTGGAAGGGGAGGATGAGCGGGCAGGTGTCGGCGATCTGCAGGGTGGCCGGTCCGATCTCGACGCCCTGCGCGGTGAGCCGGTCGACCTCCGAACGGAGCGCCCAGGGATCGAGCACGACGCCGTTGCCGATCACCGAGAGGGTGCCGCGCACGATCCCCGAGGGCAGCAAGGAGAGCTTGTAGACCTGTTCTTTGACGACGAGCGTATGGCCGGCATTGTGGCCGCCCTGGAATCGCACGACGAGCTCAGCCCGGCTCGCGAGCCAGTCGACGATCTTGCCTTTCCCTTCGTCGCCCCACTGGCCGCCGATCACGGTGACGTTGGCCACGGGCCGCTCGCTTTGCTGTTAGGAAAACCGCGTGCGCTCTACGGCTTCGCCCGGACCCCGTCCAGCGGGCCGAATCGTTGTGTGAGGTTAATGAAACAAGCCGGGAAAGCGGCGCGTTGTCCCTTGCGAGAGTCATTCTCGTGGAGGACGTATCATGCGTAACATCACCCTTGCCGTCGCCGCGGCGGCCATGGCCGTCCCGGTCGCGATCGCGGTCCCGACCGATTCGGCGGAAGCGCAGTCACGCTATTACCGCAACGGCAATTATGTCGGCCCGACCTGGCGCGGGCGCGATGGACGCATCCATTGCCGCCGCTCGAACGGCACCACCGGCCTGATCGTCGGCGGCGCCGCGGGCGCTCTCGTCGGCCGCTCGATCGCCGGCCGCGGCAACCGCACCGTGGGCACCGTGATCGGCGGCGCCGCCGGCGCCCTGGTCGGCCGCGAAGTCGCCCGCAGCCGCAGCACGAGGCGCTGCCGCTAAGAGCCGTTCTTTTTTGAAGATGTGGAGCGGGGCGCCCTCAACGAAGGCGCCCCGCTTTTTCTGCGTCGGATCCAGAGGTCCGACCGAGCCTGGCGCTCGTCTAGGCGCCGCCGCCCGATCCGGCCCCGCCCCCACCGCTTTTGCCGCCGCTCGACGAGGCACCGCCACGCTTGCGTCCGCCACCGCCGGTCGAGCCGCGGGTGGTCGCGCCTCTCTTGGTGCCGCCGGGCTTGGCCGCGGAGGCGGTGGCGCCACCGGAGCGCGCCGGCCGAGAGCTTGCCGCAGGCTTTGCCTTGGCCGCCGTGCCGCCGCCGCTGCCGCGTGTCCGGCCGCTCGAGCCGGAGGCCTTGCGCCGCGCGGAAGACGCGGTCGAGCCGGCGCCGCCGCCGCTCGCCGCCGCGGCCGCGCCGCCGCTCTGGCCCTCGGCGCCGCCCATCGACATCATCCGCCGCACCGCTTCGGTGGCGGCGTCGATCATCGCGGCGCCGATCTTGTTGGCGGTGTCCGCGGCGACCTCGGCGGCCGTTTCGGCCGCTTCCTGCGCCTCGCGGGCGCCGCGCCGGGCGCTCTCGCGCACCGATTTGTTGGTCGCCAGCGCCGCCGCCGCGGTCACCAGCCCAGCGGCGAGCAGGCTGCGCGCGACCGGATTCTGGGCGAGCTCGGCCGCGCGCCGTCCGGCGTCGCGGAGGGCGTCGCCGAACATCGATTCGCCGTCCTTGTCGCTTTTGTTGCCGCTGCCGCTGCCGCCGGAGCCGCTGCCGGAGCCGCCGGAGTCGCCTCTGGACGAAGCTTTCCTTGCCATCATGCCTCTCCGATTGTTCGTAACCGGGGCGTAACAGACCGGCGCGGCGATGGGTTCCCTCGCCGCGCCGCCGGGCGCGGCCTGCAGTGGGCCGCTATTCGACCTCGTCCTCGGCTTCGCTCTGGCCGCGGTCCTGATGCGCGCGCTGGTCCGCCGCCAGCTCGTCGACGCCGTCCCGCTCGCGATCGATGCTCACCGTATCGGCGCTGCGGCCGCCGCCCGATTGTTCGTCGAAGCGCTCGCCGCGCGACTGCCCCGGTTCGGGCGCCTGGCTGCGCTCGCTTTGACCCTGACCCTGGAGGTTCTCGGCATGCTGGTCGCTGCCGTATCCGCCGCTGCCGCTCGATCCGCCCGCCGCGTCGCTGTCGCTCGCCTCTGGTCCACCGCCGAGCTGGCGGCCGCCCTCTCCGGAGTTGCGCTGTTTCAGGTCGTCGCGGACGTCGTTGCGGTCGAATCCGTCATCCATGGTCAGTTCCTCTCGCTGGAGCCGGACCTGCTCACGGCCCCGGCTCGGGTTCATGGCTTTCACTCCCGGGGCCGCGACCAAGGTCGTCATAGCGGTAGGTCTCGCCGTCCGGGTTCACTCCGTCGGGGTTGGGCGTCGTGATTTCGGTGGGATCCTGGCCCGGGCCCTTCTCTTCCTCGATGCTTTCCGGGATCTCGTTGTGGCGCGCTTCGCCGCTCGCCGGCAGCGGATGGCCCTTGCCTTCGCTCATGTCAGGTCCCCTCGTCCGGATCGATCGGCCGGCGCGCCGCATCTGCCGCCGGGCGCGGACCCTTCAGCGGCTCGGCGCCGGAGCCCGCCATAGGGTCCTGGTCGTAATCCTCGCCGGGATTGCCTTCGCCGCCGGCGCCGGAGCCGGCGCCGTGAACCTCACCGGTCCTGCGGTCGAAGGAGGCGCGCTTGCCGCGCTCCGAATCGCTGTCGTGACCGTCCATTCGCGCGTTCCTTGCCCGAGTCGGCGGGGAGAACGAGCCGGGCGCCCGCAGCGTTCCGAAACGAACGGGGCCGGCGCTCCCGAAGGAACGCCGGCCCCTCCCTCGTTACGCGACGCGAGGGAAAGCTGTTGTTTTTGAAGCACTTGCGTCCTGGCTGCGAACAGGCTAAGATGGCGCGGTCGAGCAAGCGAAACGTGCTTATAGCGGCTGCGGTTGAGCGGCGTCTGAACGCGGACGTCATCGGCCGTTCATCCGCTTAAACCTAACGTTGACGAAACGATCTGCCTTACGCGAGGAGCGCCTCGGCCGGGATTGCCACGAACGTTCGCGGCGGTCCTGCCCGGGGCGCTTCGCGATTCACGCATGGCCGCCCCTGCGCGGCATTTGCGGCCCCAGCCTTTCGACGATGCGCGAACGGCACCAGAGCTCGACCGGCCTGAGCCGCGGAGAGCCGCGCGAAATCCGCACCGCCTCCTGATCGTCGCGCGCGCTGAATTCCTCGACGCTGTCGATCGCCCCGTCCGGGTCGATGGAATAGAGCCGGTAATAAGGCATGGCCCCGCGATCACAGCCGGTGCCGGGAGCGGCTCGCGAGGATGAGCTGAATTCCGGCGCCGGCGACGGCCGCCAGTGCGATCAGCACCGGATATTGCTTCGGCTCGCGTTCCGGATCGTCGAGCGCCAAAGCGGGCGCGGCAATCGATTCGGCAGTGCCGCCGCCGGCGAGCGCGAGCACCTGCTTGTACCAGCCCCCCGACCACAAAGCGGGCACGCCGCCGCGCACCTCCCGATAGAGGACCGGAAGATTGCGGGCATAGCCGGCGGGGCGGCTATGTTCGCCTGGCCCCGTTCTCCAGACCACGCGGTGACCTGCCGGCACCACCTCCCAGTCGGCGTCGGAGCGGATCATGTCGCAGCTGCAGCGGCGGCACCGGGCGAAGGAATATCCCCGGTTCCAGACCTGCTCGTCTGAGGGGGAATGGCCCTGGATGAAGCACAAGATCGACATTTCAGTCCTCCGTTTCGTTGAAGTGCGGCTGGTCGTGGCCGAGCCGCCAGCGGGCGAGCTCGGCCAAAGCGGGGTCGCCGCTTTCGGCGGCGAGATGCGGGTTCCAGATCTCGAAGGCACCGCCTGTGCCGACGAAGAGGGCCAGGTCTCCGATCTGTCCGAGCCGCCGCGTCATCGGGGGAAGCGCGATCCGCCCCTTCGAGTCGATCTCCGCCTGCTCGGTAAGGCCGAAGGTGCGGCGGGCCCGGCCGTGATGCGCGCCGGCGCCTGCCGACTCGTCGCGCAGCCGCAGACGCTCCGCATCTTCGAACAGGGCCCGCCTGTAGGTCGGGTCGTAGCCGGTGAGGCAGGAATCGCTTTCGTGCGGCCCGAGCACCACCACCGGCGCGTCGGAGCGGCGGGCCGCCACGTCGCGGACGAAGCGCGGAAGCCGCACGCGTCCCTGGCCGTCGACGGGCGCAAGCGCGCTGCCGCCGTAAAGGTGTTCGATCTGCACTGTTCGCCCCCACCCGGAAGCGCTCGTCGGCCCTGCGGCAAACGAACTGTGAAGCGGAGGATAATGGTTAAGAATTCCTTTGCACGACTGGAATAACCCGGCGCAATCGATTCGGAATCTACTGCGCGGCCCTTTCCAAACATGGATCAGGCGCGGAATGGCTGCTTCTGCCGTTCCTCTCGGCTGCTTGCGGAGTCGCACCGCGTGGCGCGGTCGTATTTACCGCATCGCGCGACTGCGGATCGGCCGAATCGCAGGGCGTTCCGTCGCAGTTTCAAGGGGCTGCGAGCCGCGTGCAGGAACCATTCACAGTATTTTCCACAGGTTGCGGGAAGAGCGGTTCATCGGAATCCTCGGAACTTGGGCCCTGTATCTGGCCCGAACGGAGGGGCGGGCGTATGTCGCACCAACGGACTGTGTACCTGATCGACGACGACGCGGCAGTGCGTCGTTCGCTTTCCACGCAACTCGGCGGCCTCGGCATCGAGGCCTGGCCGTTCGCCAGCGGCGCCGAGTTCGTCGCCATGCTCGGCCATTTGCGGCCGTCCTGCGTGCTGCTCGACATCGAGATGCCGCATATGGGCGGCCTCGAAGTGCTCGCCGAGCTGGTGCGGCAGGACGTCGACTGGCCGGTGATCGCGCTCTCGAGCCGCGGCGAGCTTGCCGTCGCGATCGACGCGATGAAGCTCGGCGCGGTCGACTTCCTCCAGAAGCCGCTGCAGCGCGAGCCGCTCGAGGATGCGCTCGAGCTCGCCTTCGAATCGCTCGAACGGACGCTCGAGACGAGCCTCGCCCGCCAGGGCGCCCAGGACAGGGTGGCGCGCCTCACCGCGCGCGAAGTCGATATCGGCCTCGCTTTGCTTCGCGGCATGGCCAACAAGAGCGCCGCGCACGAGCTCGGCATCTCGGTCCGCACGGTCGAGATGCACCGCGCCCACATCCTCGAGAAACTGGCGGTGAAGAGCCTCGCCGAAGCGGCGGTGCTGATGACCCAGGCCGGCCTCACCTTCGCCCAGCCGGAGGACAACGGCTACAGGAAAAGGTTCGCGCTTCAATTCTGTCTTGCCCGGAAGGCCGCTTCGCCGGCTCCCCTGTCACGCGTCGGCGGACGCGCGTCCTTCCGGACCCCCGAGGGCGGGGGCCGCCGCGACCATGAACAGCGACGGCTCCCGCCCTATCTCGCAAGCGCGGGGTCGGGCTCGCTGCGCTGAGGCGGACTAGTCCCCGCCGGGGAGCCTGCCACGATATTCGGCCCTCAGGGTGACGCGGTCGATCTTGCCGGTGCCGAGCTTGGGCAGCGGCTGATCGACGAACCAGAAATGGGCCGGGTGCTTGAACTGGGCGAGCCGGCCTTCGAGGAAGGCGAGCACGGCCTCGCTGGTGAGCGTGCGGTCGTCTTCGGAATAGATGATTGCCGCCGGCACTTCGCCGAGCCGCTCGTCGGCGACTCCGAACACGGCGACTTCCGAGACGGCGGGATGGGCGTAGATCGCCGCCTCGACCTCGGCCGAGGAGATATTCTCGCCGCCGCGGATGATGATGTCCTTCTTGCGGTCGACGATGAACAGATAATTGTCCTCGTCGAGATAGCCGACGTCGCCGGTGCGGAAATAGCCGTCCTCGGTGAAGGCGGCGCGGGTCGCCTCCTCGTCGCGCCAGTAGCAGCGGATATTGGCAGCCGCCTTGATGCCGATCTCCCCGCGCTCGCCGGCCGGCAGGTGCCGGTCGCCGTCGCCGAGGATGACGAGATCGACCGTGGGCCGGTGCGACCGACCGGTCGAGGCAGGTTTATCGGCAGAGTTCTCCCAGAAATTCCCGCAGCCCACGGCATTGGTTTCGGTGAGGCCGTAGCCGAGCGCCGGCTTGGTGCCGCGAAAGCTCTCCTGCAGCCTTTTGACGTGCGCGACCGGCCGCGGCGCGCCGCCGGCGGCGATGTCGGTCAGGGTGGAGAGGTCGTATTTCTCGCGATCGGGATGCTGCATGAGCTCGAGGCTCATCGTCGGCACGCCGACGAAATAGGTGACTGCTCCTGCTCGATCAGCCGCAGCGCCTCGCCGGCGTCCCATCTCGGCATCAGCACCATGCCGCGGCCGATGACGAAGCTGTTGAGGAGCACCGGCACCTCGCCGGTGACATG
>DASVVP010000068.1:0-17443 GCA_036386495.1 Allosphingosinicella sp. | reverse complement strand
GCGCTGGCGCCGGGGGCGAGGGAGACGTCGTTGTCGGCGATTTCGAGCCCGTCCGAGCTGTTCGACTGGGCCTCGGGCCCGACGAAGATCAGGGCGCTGTAATTTTCCTTGTTGCGCCCCTGGACGAAGGCGTTGCGCGCGATCGTGCCGGTGGCGCCGTTGGAGAGGTCGATCATGTAGTTGGTCGACCGGCCGGCGCTGTCGTCGAAGCTGGAATCGACGATCTCGACGCGTGGGGCGCGCGTCTTGACATAGTGCCCGCCGGTGCCCCGCTCGAAGCGGCTGCGGACCACGCTGAGGCTGCCATAGTCGCCGATATAGAGGCTGTGCGCGCAGTCGCCGCCGTCGACGCAGATTCCGAGCCCGGAGAAGGTCGACTGCTCGATCCGGATCGTGCCGCGCGAATCGTTGCCAGTGAGGATGCCCTGCTCGCTGTCGCGGAACAGGCTCTCGCGCACCACGAGGTTGCCGGCCTGGAGCCGGATGCCGGCGCCGTTGCGGTCCGGCACCGCGATGTTCTGGAAGATCAGCCCCTCGACCCGCGCCTCGCTGCCGCCGAGCACCAGGGCCGCCTTGCCGTCGCAGGCGACGCCGTCGAAGATCACGGTGCCGAACTCGCGCGCGACATAGGAGACCCGTCCGGCCTGCTGCACCGCGCATTCGCGGTAGGTGCCCGGCGCGATGACGATGGTGCCCGTGCCGGCGCCGATCGCGTCGACCGCGGCCTGCAGGCTGTCATAGCCCTCGCCGGTCTGCTCGACCGTGAACGGGGCGCCGCCGCGCTGCGCGAGCAGCGGCGCGGAGGTCAGGAGAAGGGCGAGAGCGGCGAGCGCGATCCTGGTCATGGTCCGGGGCTGACCTCCCGGCGCCCGGCTGTCGAGAGGAGAAGGGGGTTAACGCCGGCACTGCCTCGAAGCGGGACGGCCCCTTCCGCAAAGGTTGCGGGCGCGATAGCCTGGCGCAATGCTGCGCAGATCCGAAAGCCTCCTCGCCGCTGCCGCCTGCCTGCTCCTCGCCGCAGCCGCGCCGGGGGAGCCGGCGCGCTGGTACGGCATCTTCGCGTCCGACGGCAGCCGGATCGGCCACGCCGCGCGCGAGGTCGTCGAGAGGCCCGGCGGGCGGGAGATCGTCGAGAGCTACACGATCCGCATTCAGGAAGAAGACCAGCCGCCGACCGCAATCTCCGGGCGGACCGTCCGCCGCGAGGACCGGCGGGGCCGAACGCTCTCGATCGCGGAAGAAGCCCGGAACGGCGCCAGGTCGACCCGCATCCAGGTGGTCGTCCGCGCGGGGCGCGCGGAAGCGACGCGGCGCACCGGCGCGAGCACCGACACGGAAAGCATCGCCCTTGCCGAGACGGTCCGCTTCGATGACGGCGAAGGACTGCTGGCGCGCTGGAATCCCGAGGCGACGCCACGGCTGGAGTTCGATGCCTTCAACGCCAGCGCGATGAGCGTCGATCACGTCGTGGTCGAGGCCCTCCGCGGCGCCGCGCGCGACTCCGCCGGGCGGCTGCCGGTGCTCCGCCGGCGCTACGAGCGCGGCGAGCTGCGCGGCATCTCACGCCTGCTGATCGACCGGGCGGGCGCGATCGTTGAGATCGAGCAGCCGATGTTCGGCGGCACGATCCGCTGGCGGGCGATCGATCGGCAAGCGGCGCTGCGGCCGGCGACGGCGTACAGCGCGCTGAGGGCGGCGCTGATCCGCGCCCCCTATCGCCTGACGGAATCGGCGCTGGAAGGGCACCTGCGCTACCGCTTCGGCTATCGCGACGGCATCTCCTTCCCCTTGCCCCGGACCGGCGAGCAGCGGGCCGCGGCCGCGCCCGACGGAGTCACGCTCGACATCTGCGGCGCCTGCGGCCCCGGCCTCGCGACCGACCCGGCGACGCTCGCCGACGCGCTGCGGCCCACCGCATGGCTGCAAAGCGGCGACCGCCGCCTCCGCGCTATCGCCGAGCCGGTGGCGCGGCTGGCGATCTCAGGGACGCGCAAGATGGAGATGCTTCGCGCGCGGACGGAGCCCTACCTCGCCCGCATCGACTTTACAGGCCATTTCTCGGCGCTCGAGACGCTGTCACGCCGCGCCGGCGACTGCACCGAGGCAGCGGTGCTGCTCGCCGCGCTCGGCCGCGCCGCCGGCATCCCCACGCGTGTGGCGAGCGGCCTGGTCTACTCCCGCCAGCGCTATCACGGCGTCAGCAACGTCTTCATCCCGCACAGCTGGGTGCTCGCTTATGTCGACGGCCGCTGGCGGAGCTTCGATGCCGCCCTGGGGCAGTTCGACGCCACGCATATCGCGCTCACCATCGGCGACGGCGACGCGCGCTCGATCGCGGCGGCGGGCCAGCTCGCCGGCCTGCTCGAGTGGCAGGAGATGAGCGAGGTGCGGCCGCGGCCGTCGCCCTGAGGGTCAGTCCCGCGACGCCTCCGCGGCCGGCGTGTCGCCCGGGGCCTCGGCCTGCGCCTCGGGCTGCGTGTCCTCTTCGTACACGACCGGCAGTTCGGGAAGCGTCCCATCATCCGCGATTTCGATCATCTGGACGCGGGCCGGATCGTTGATGCCGCCGACCGTGATCCACATTTCCTCCTGCGCCGCGGCGGCCGTCGGGATCGCAAGCGCCGCGGCGACCGCCGCCGCCCGCAGCGCCGGGCGGATCGCATAAGAGACGCAGACCTCTTCCTCGCAGGCGGACAGGAAGGAGAGGCGTTCGCCGTCGGTCATCGACGTGAGGTCGAACACCTGCCGCTTGCACATCCGGCAGACGTCGCCGTCCATGATCTCGGCGAGCTTGCTCTTGTAGGGGCACGGGCTCTGGATCTTCGGAAAGATGGACATGATGGGTCTCCGGTCGCGCGCAACCTACCGCATCGGATGGCCGAAGTCGATCCCGGCCGCGCTCAGTCGAGGTTCGGGCGCAGCCAGCGCTCGGCCTGCTCGATGCTGCAGCCACGGCGCTTCGCATAATCTTCGAGCTGGTCGCGGCCGATGCGGGCGACTCCGAAATACTGGCTGTCACGGTGGCCGAAATAGAAGCCCGAGACCGCGGAGGTCGGCCACATTGCGTAGCTCTCGGTCAGCGTCACGCCGGCCGGGCTGCCGCCGAGCATGTCGAACAGCACCGGCTTCAGGCTGTGGTCCGGGCAGGCGGGGTAGCCCGGCGCGGGGCGGATGCCGGTATAATTCTCGCGGATCAGGTCCTGGTTGGTCTGATGGTCCTCGCCTTCATAGCCCCAGACGCTGGCGCGGACATGCTGGTGGAGGCGCTCGGCGAAGGCCTCGGCGAGCCTATCGGCCAGCGCCTTCAGCAAGATGTCCGAATAATCGTCATTCTCGGCCTTGAAGCGCTCGAGATGCGGCTCGAGGCCGTGGATGCCGACCGCGAAGCCGCCGATCCAGTCCTCGCCCTCGGGATCGATGAAGTCGGCGAGGCTCATGTTCGCCCGGCCCTCGCGCTTCTTCACCTGCTGGCGGAGGAAGGGGATGCGCGTCTCCTCGTTGGAGGCGAGCACCAGCACGTCGTCGGCTTCGCGCCGGCAGCGCCAGAGACCGACGGTGCCGCGCGGCGTCAGCCAGTGCTCGGCGATGATTCTGTCGAGCATCGCCTGGGCGTCCGCGAACAATGCGGTCGCGCTCTCGCCGACGATGGGATCCTCGAGGATAGCCGGATAATTGCCGGCAAGCTCCCAGGCGCGGAAGAAGGGGGTCCAGTCGATGACGGTCCTGAGATCGCGGAGCGGCCATTCGCCGAAATTCTGGAAACCCGGATGGAGCGGCGGCGGCGCCTTGCCGGACGGGTCCCAGGGGAAGCCATTGGCGCGCGCCTCGTCGAGCGAGGAGAGCTCGTTCTGGCCGCGGCCGGCGCGGGTCAGACGGACCTGCTCATAATCCTCCGCGGTCTTGAGGACGAGCGGATCCTTCTGCGTGTCCGAGACCAATGAGGAGGCGACGCCGACCGCGCGGCTGGCATCGAGCACGTGGAGGACGGGGCCGTCATAAGCGGTGTCGATCCTGAGGGCGGTGTGGACCTTGGAGGTGGTCGCGCCGCCGATCAGCAGCGGGACCGACATGCCGGCGCGCTTCATCTCCTCGGCGACGGTGACCATCTCGTCCAGGGACGGCGTGATCAGGCCGGAGAGGCCGATCATGTCGGCATTATTCTCGTTGGCCGCATCGAGGATCGCCTTCCACGGCACCATCACGCCGAGATCGATGACCTCGAAGCCGTTGCACTGGAGGACGACGCCGACGATGTTCTTGCCGATGTCGTGGACGTCGCCCTTGACGGTCGCCATCACGATCCGGCCCTTGCCCTGGCTGGCGCCGGATTTCTCCTTCTCCGCCTCGATGAACGGGATCAGGTGGGCGACCGCCTTCTTCATGACGCGGGCCGACTTCACCACCTGCGGCAGGAACATCTTGCCCGATCCGAAGAGGTCGCCGACGACGTTCATGCCGTCCATCAGCGGACCTTCGATGACGTGGATCGGCCGCTCCGCCGACTGCCGCGCCTCCTCGGTATCCGCGACCACATAGGCGTCGATGCCCTTGACCAAAGCGTGCTCGAGCCGCTTGCCCACCTCCCAGCCGCGCCATTCGGCCTCGGCCTTCTCCCGCACGGGATCGGAGCCGAGATATTTCTCGGCGAGCGTCACCAGCCGCTCGGTGGCATCGCCGCCGTCCTTCGGCGTGCGGTCGAGGATGACGTCCTCGCAGGCCTCGCGCAGCACCGGATCGATCGTGTCGTAGACGTCGAGCTGGCCGGCATTGACGATCGCCATGTCGAGCCCGGCCGGGATGGCGTGATAGAGGAAGATCGAATGCATCGCCCGGCGCACCGGCTCGTTGCCGCGGAACGAGAAGCTGAGGTTCGAGAGGCCGCCGGAGATGTGGACGTGCGGGCAGCGCGCCTTGATCTCGCGGCAGGCCTCGATGAAGTCTAATGCGTAGCGGCGGTGCTCGTCGATGCCGGTGGCGATCGCGAAGATGTTGGGATCGAAGATGATATCCTCGGGCGGGAAGCCGTCGGCGACGAGCAGGTGGTAGGCCCGGCCGCAGATCTCGACCTTGCGCTCCTTGGTGTCGGCCTGGCCGACCTCGTCGAACGCCATCACCACCATCGCCGCGCCGTAATCGCGCACCTTGCGGGCGTGGAGCAGGAACTCGGCCTCGCCTTCCTTCATGCTGATCGAGTTGACGATCGGCTTGCCCGACACGCATTTGAGGCCGGCCTCGATGACGCTCCATTTCGAGCTGTCGATCATCACCGGCACCCGCGCGATGTCGGGCTCCGCCGCGATCAGCTTGAGGAAGGTGGTCATCGCCGCTTCGGCGTCGAGCAGGCCCTCGTCCATGTTGACGTCGATGACCTGGGCGCCGTTCTCGACCTGCTGGCGCGCGACTTCGACCGCCGCCGCATAGTCGCCCGCCATGACCAGCTTCTTGAATTTCGCCGAGCCGGTGACGTTGGTCCGCTCGCCGATATTGACGAAGGTCGCGGTGGACGACCGGGACTCCTCACCCGTTCGGGCTGAGCCTGTCGAAGCCCCTCCCTGTTCTTCGGGTGCAGTGAAGGAAAGCCCTTCGACAGGCTCAGGGCGAACGGTATCGGTCATGGGTCAGGCGGCCAGTGTCATTGGTTCGATGCCGGCGAGCAGGGTCGTGCGCCGCCGCTCGGGGATTTTGCGGGGTCCGAAGCCCGCAACCGTGCGGGCGATGGCGGCGATGTGCGCGGGCGTCGTGCCGCAGCAGCCTCCGACCACGTTGACGATGCCCTGCTCGCACCACTGGCGCACCTGCGCCGCAGTGGTCTCGGCGTCTTCGTCATATTCCCCGAGGTCGTTGGGGAGGCCGGCATTGGGATAGGCCATGACGAGCGTGTCGGCGACGCCGGACAGAGCCGCGACGTGCGAGCGGAGCTGCGAGGCGCCGAACGAGCAGTTGAGGCCGATGGTCAGCGGCCGCGCGTGGCGCACGGACGCCCAGAAGGCTTCGATCGAATGGCCGGAGAGGTTGCGGCCCGAAAGGTCGGTGATCGTCATCGAGAGCATGATCGGCAGGTCCCGGTCGACGCGGTGGGCGGCGTGGATCGCGGCCTTGGCGTTCAATGTGTCGAACACCGTCTCGATCAGAACGATCTCGGCGCCGCCCTCGACCAGGCCCTCGATCTGCTCGACATAGACGTCGGAGACGAAGTCGAAATCGACCTCGCGATAGCCGGGATCGTTGACGTTGGGCGACAGCGACAGCGTCTTGTTGGTGGGGCCGAGCGCGCCGGCGACGAAGCGCTTGCGGCCGTCCTTCTGCGCCTCGGCGTCGGCGACCTCGGCGATGATCCGCGCCGCCGACGCATTGATCTCGTGGACGAGATGCTCGGCGCCGTAATCCGCCTGGCTGATGCGGTTGGCGTTAAAGCTGTTGGTGGCGAGGATGTCCGCGCCCGCATCGGCGAAGTCCTGCGCGATCGCGCGCACGACATCCGGCCGCGTCAGGTTCAGAAGGTCGTTATTCCCCTTCTGGTCGCGCGCCAGGTCGCAGGCGCCGCGATAGTCCGGCTCCTTCAATCTGCGCGCCTGGATCTGCGTGCCGTAGGCGCCGTCCTTGACGAGGATGCGCCCGGCGGCGGCGTCCCTAAGCTGCTGGGCGACGTTCATCGGCTCTATCCTTCGGCCGCAGCCCGAGCAGGTGGCAGATCGCGTAAGCGAGCTCGGCGCGGTTCAACGTGTAGAAATGGAAATTGCGGACGCCGCCGGCATAAAGCTGCCCGCACAGCTCGGCAGCGACCGTGGCGGCGACGAGCTGGCGCGCGGCCGGGAGGTCGTCCAGCCCCTCGAACAAGGCGTCCATCCAGCCGGGGATGGTCGCCCCGCAGGAGGCAGCGAACTTGCGCGTCTGGGCGACATTCGAGACCGGCAGGATGCCCGGCACCAGCTCGGCGTGGATGCCGGCCGCGGCGGCCTCGTCGCGGAAGCGGAAGAAAGCGTCGGGCGAGAAGAAGAACTGCGTGATCGCCCGGTCGGCGCCGGCGTCGATCTTGCGCTTCAGATTGTCGAGATCGGCCGATTTCGTCGCCGAATCGGGATGGATCTCCGGATAGGCGGCGACCGATATCTCGAACGGCGCGACCCGCTTGAGTCCGGCGACGAGCTCGGCGGCATTGGCATAGCCGTCGGGCCGGGCGACGAACCCGCGGGCAGGATCGGGCGGATCCCCGCGCAGGGCGACGACGTGGCGGATTCCCGCCGCCCAGTAAGCGCCCGCGACGGCGTCGATCTCGTCCCGGCTCGCTTCGACGCAGGTGAGATGCGCGGCGGCGTGGAGGGGCGTCTCCTGCTGGATGCGGACGACCGTATTGTGGGTGCGCTCCCGGGTCGAGCCGCCGGCGCCGTAGGTGACCGAGACGAAGCGCGGAGCGAGCGGCTCGAGCGTCTTGACGCTCTCCCACAAGGTCTGCTCCATCTTCTCCGTCTTGGGCGGGAAGAATTCGAACGAGACCTGGACGTCGCCGGCGACGTCGGCGAACAGCGGCTCGCGGCGATGGCCGATCATCGCGCTCATGCCACCACCTTCAATTTCGCCTCGGGACGCTCGCCAGCCCAGATCGTGACGGTGAGCTCGCCGCCTTCGAGATGCTCGACGACACGGCCCTCCAGCCCTGCTTCCTCCATGTAGGACAGCATCGATTCGTCGGCAAAGCCGAGCCGGGCGTGGGCGTCCCGGCTCCGCAGCTCCTCGCGCTCGTGCGGTGCGAAATCGACCACCAGCAGCCGGCCGCGCGGCGCCAGCAGCCGTGCCGCCTCGGCGACGGCGGCGGCGGGCTGCTGGGCGTAGTGGAGGACCTGATGAATGATCACCGTGTCGGCCGAAGCGGCGGGCAGGGCGAGCGAATACATGTCCCCCTGGCGAAGCTCCGCCTCGAGCCCCGCCTGCGCGAGCTTCACGCGGGCGAGGCGCAGCATCTCGGGCGAGCGGTCGACGCCGAGCGCGGATGCGGCGTCTCGTCCGAACAGCTCGATCATCCGGCCGGTGCCCGTGCCGATGTCGATCAGCCGGCCGACGCCGCGGTCGCCGAGCGCACGGGCGATCGCGGCCTCGACGTCGGTCTCGGCGATGTGGAGCGAGCGGATTTCGTCCCAGTGATCGGCGTGGGCGGCGAAATAGCGCTCCGCCGCGGCAGCCCGGTCCGCGCGCACCGCCGCAAGGCGGGCGGCGTCGGCAACGCCCCAGGGATCCTCGCCGTCGACCTCGATCCAGCTGTCGAGCAGGTCGAACAAGGGCTCGAGCCGCTCCCGGGCGCCAAGGCTGAGGAAGACCCAGCTCCCCTCCTTGCGGCGCTCGGCGAGGCCCGCGTCGATCAGGATGCGGACGTGGCGCGAGACGCGCGGCTGGCTCTGGCCCAGCACCTGGGCAAGCTCGCCGACCGACAGCTCCATCGCCCGCAGCAGCGCGAGGATGCGCAGCCGGGTCGGATCGGCGAGCGAGCGGAAGATTTCCGAAGCGGGAGACATATTTGCGGACATAAAGATATCTTTATATCCGTCAATGGAAAGCTGCGAAGGATTGTTGACTAAAGTAGTAGACATTCCCCTTGGCGCATAGTAGCTTTCCCGTGCTGGATTGCCGGATGGGAACCTTCGGCACCTCGCCCAGCCTCGACAACCGGTTCCATCGAAGGAAGATGCCGTGAAGAAGATTGCACTCACCATCGCTGCCGTCGCCACCCTCGGCCTTGCCGCCTGCACCGGCGGCGACGAGGCGAACAACGCCGCCGCCAACGAGTCCGAGACGGCCAACGAGGCGAACGGCGACGTCGGCAACGCGACCGACGCGCAGAACGCCGCCGACGACGCGCTCAACCAGGCCGCCTCGACCGGCTCGAACGTCGCCTCCGATGCGGGCAACGCCGCCAGCAGCGCCGCGAACACGGTGAGCGACGCCGCCAGCGACGCCGCCAATGCGGTCACCAACGCCGCCCGCTAAGCTTTTCAGAGCTTCGCGACCGAAAGAGGGTCGCGCGCCGCCCGGCGCGCGGCCCTTTTTCTTTGCGCCGGATCGTTTAGGTTCGCGCAAAAGCCGAAGAGGAGACCGGCCGATGAACCCCCTCGTCAAGCTCGCCGCCTGCGCGGCCGCGCTCGTCGCTCTCGCCGCCTGCGGCGAGCAGCGCGGCGCCGACGGCCTGACCCAGAGCGAGCGCGACCGGCTGAACGCCGCCGCGGCGAGCCTCGACGGCGGCCCCGACGTGGTCGACGCCTCGCCCGACAGCCTCGTCGCGGCCGATGAGGCGAACGGCACGGAGACTGGCGAGACCGCGAACAGTCAATAATCCGCGCAGGAGGGGGCTAGCGGCGGCCCTGGCAGGTCACCCGCCGCGGATGCTCCGCGCCGTAGTCGAAGACGTTGATCGGGCCCGTGTCTCGCCGTTCGCGCGCGGTCATCCGGTCGACGGCGGCGGCCAGCCAGGACTGCTCCTGCTGCGAAAGACCCGGAAAGGCCGCCATCCCGGCGAGCAGATCGCGGTATTGGCCGCGCCCGTCCTCGCCGAGTGCGTGAATGACCAGCCGCCGGCGATCACCCCCCTCGCAAAAGGTGCGGATCAGCAGCGGATAATGGTTCGAAGACCAGGCGGCAGCCAAGGCCCGAACAGGCAACCACGCAGGGTGCTCCTCGCCCGCCCCTCCGCCGGCCCCCTGATCCTGCGACGTGCGGTCGAGCTCGGCGGTGGCCCAGCGCAGCGCGCCCGGGTCGAAATTGGCGGCGAGCGCGATGGTAAGGTCCGGCCGCGCGCGATAATCGGCGGCGTCTATCGCCCCCAGGGCGTCGCGGAACGACAAGGCGCGGTCGAACCCGAACCGGCTGACCTGATAGCGATAGAGCCTTAAGGCGAGCTCGGGCCAGGTCGCGGCCGCGCGCGGATCGGCGCGCCAGCGTTCCCGCCCCGCCTCCCAGGAATCGCCTTGCTGGACGAGCGCGACGGCGCGAATCAGCGCGATCGCCTCGCGGTCGGCAAGCGCCGCGAGCTCGGCCAGCAACCGCGTCTCGATCCATTGATAGGCGCGGGAATATTGTCCGTTCCGTGCGAAATAGCGCAGCGCGATGCCCCGGATCGCCGCATCCGTATCCGGAGCCGCCCAGAGACGGTCGAACAGCGCAAGCGCAACGGGATGGTCCCCTTCGGCGAGGGCGCGCAGAATCATCAAGCGCTCGCGATGGGGGCCCTCCGCGGGAGGGGCTTCCCCTTCGTCGGTGGCCAGCGCGAGCAGAGGATCGACCTCTCCCCTTTCACCATTTGCGGCGTCGGCGCGCGGTTCCAGGGGAAGCGGCGCTCCCCGCGCGATGCGGTCGTACAGGTCGAGCAGGAAAGGCGTGGGCTTCCACTGTGAGATGGATCCGAGATGATCGGCGATGTCGGCGCGCTCGGCCGCCGACAGCATTTGCCCTTCCGCGTCGCGACCGGTCTCCGCCATTCTCCTCAGCGCCGCGATCTGGTCCATCGGCGCAAGCGCCTGCTGGAGGCGGAGATAGCGGCGCACCGAGCGCATCCACGCATTGTCCTCGCCGGCATAATCTTCGTTGATGCGCGAGAAGGCGAAGCCGAGCTGTCGCCAGCCGCCGTCCGGTCCCCGCTCCAGGAAAAGCAGGTAGCGCCCGGCGCGCGAGAAGGTCATCCGCTCGCACGGTCCCGAATAGCTTTCCGCATTCGACGCGGAGAGGTCCTCGAGATCGCTGGGCTGGGTCCTCCCCAGCTCGGCATCCTCGAGCGCCAACCGCTCGGGCGGCGCGCCTTTGACCGTCGCCTCGACTCGAAACAGCAGCCGGGAATCGTCGCGGCGGCCGATGCGGCGTTCTGGCCTCGCAATGACGATCGCCTCGGCGATCTGGACGAGCTCGAAGTTGGACGGCCGCACATAATCGCCGGCGACCGAACAGGCCGCCGCCGTCCCCGCCCGAGCGGCGAGCAGCAGAACCGCCAGAAACACGAGCCTCCGCCAAGCCACGCCTTATCCTCCTGCGCGGAGGATCGAACGCATCGGCAGCACGGTCAAGCCAATGAAAAAGGGCCGGGGAGGCGATTCCCCGGCCCTTCTTCCCTTGCAGCTGAGCGTTCGGACGCGCGGGCAAAGCCCGCGCTGGCGTCGGACGAGTTCGGCGATCTTTTGGATCGCGGCCCCGCCGGCCGGCCCGCGGCGAGTGGGCTTAGAAGTCCATGCCGCCCATGCCGCCCATGCCGCCGCCACCCGGGCCGCCGGCCGGCTTGTCGTCGGGCAGCTCGCTCACCGCCGCTTCGGTGGTGATGAGCAGGCCCGCGACGCTGGCCGCGTCCTGGAGCGCGGTGCGCACGACCTTGGTCGGATCGATCACGCCGGCGGTGACCAGATTCTCGTAGACCTCGGTCTGGGCGTTGAAGCCCTGGGTCTCGTCGTCGCCGTCGATCAGCTTGCCGGCGACGACCGCGCCGTCCCAGCCCGCATTCTCGGCGATCTGGCGGATCGGCGACTGCAGGGCGCGGCGGACGATGTCGATGCCGCGGGTCTGGTCGTCATTGGCGCCGTCCATGCCCTTGAGCGCCTTGGTGGCGTAGAGCAGAGCGACGCCGCCGCCCGGAACGATGCCTTCCTCGACCGCGGCGCGGGTCGCGTGGAGCGCGTCGTCGACGCGGTCCTTGCGCTCCTTGACCTCGATCTCGGAGGAGCCGCCGACCTTGATCACGGCGACGCCGCCGGCGAGCTTGGCGAGGCGCTCCTGGAGCTTCTCCTTGTCATAGTCGCTGGTGGTGTTCTCGATCTGGGAGCGGATCGCCTCGACCCGGCCCTTGATCCGGTCCGATTCGCCGGCGCCGTCGACGATGGTCGTATTGTCCTTGTCGATGGTGACGCGCTTGGCCTGGCCGAGCATGCCGACCGTGACGTTCTCGAGCTTGATGCCGAGATCCTCGCTGATCATCTCGCCGTTGGTCAGGATCGCGATGTCCTCGAGCATCGCCTTGCGGCGATCGCCGAAGCCGGGCGCCTTGACCGCAGCGACCTTGAGGCCGCCGCGCAGCTTGTTGACGACGAGCGTAGCGAGGGCCTCGCCCTCGATATCCTCGGCGATGATCAGGAGCGGACGGCCGGACTGCACCACCGCCTCCAGGATCGGAAGCATCGCCTGAAGGTTGGAGAGCTTCTTCTCGTGGATGAGGATGTAGGGGTCGGAAAGCTCGACCTGCATCTTCTCCGGGTTGGTGATGAAGTAGGGCGAGAGATAGCCGCGGTCGAACTGCATGCCCTCGACGACGTCGAGCTCGAATTCGAGGCCCTTGGCCTCCTCGACGGTGATCACGCCTTCCTTGCCGACCTTCTCCATCGCCTCGGCGATCTTCTCGCCGACGACGGTGTCGCCATTGGCGGAGATGATGCCGACCTGGGCGATCTCGTTCGAGCCGGAGACCGGCTTCGAGCGGGCGGCGAGGTCCGCGACGACCCTGGTGACGGCGAGATCGATGCCGCGCTTCAGGTCCATCGGGTTCATGCCGGCCGCGACCGATTTCATGCCCTCGCGGACGATCGACTGGGCGAGGACGGTGGCGGTGGTGGTGCCGTCGCCGGCGAGGTCGTTGGTCTTGCTGGCCACCTCGCGCAGCATCTGCGCGCCCATATTCTCGAACTTGTCCTTCAGTTCGATTTCCTTGGCGACGGTGACGCCGTCCTTGGTGATGCGGGGGCTGCCGAAGCTCTTGTCGAGGACCACGTTGCGGCCCTTGGGACCGAGGGTCACCTTCACCGCGTCGGCGAGGATGTCGACGCCGCGCATGATGCGCTCCCGGGCGTCACGCGAAAAGCGAACGTCTTTCGCTGCCATGTTGCTAAGTCCTTTCTAATTCTGTGTGCTCCGGCGAAGGCCGGAGCGTTGCGCGCACGGCTCCGGCCTTCGCCGGAGCACTAAGGAAAGTCAGCCGACGATCCCGAGGATGTCGCTCTCCTTCATGATCAGCAGGTCCTCGCCGTCGAGCTTGACCTCGGTGCCGGACCATTTGCCGAACAGGATCTTGTCGCCCGCCTTGACGTCGAGCGGGGTCACGGTGCCGTCCTCGGCGCGGATGCCCGAGCCGACCGAGACGACCTCGCCCTCCTGCGGCTTCTCCTTGGCGGTGTCCGGGATGATGATGCCGCCGGCCGTTTTCTCTTCGGCCTCGACGCGGCGCACGAGCACCCGGTCATGGAGCGGACGGAAAGTCATGCGCGTCACCTCTTCTTTTGCTGCGGCCCGCATCGCCCCCCTTCGAGGTGCCGCTGCGGCCGCCGGTTGAACATTGTTAGCACTCGCGAAGCGCGAGTGCCAATGAGGCCGATCTAGGCCATGTTCATCGCAGGTCAAGGGCCCGCCCTGCGGAAATCGCAATGTCGGCCCGGCGCGGCGGCAAGGCACGTTTACAGCAAGACGGGCCTGGTCTAGCCCGCTCGCCGGTGAAGCGGAGGCGAGACGTGGCGCGCAAGATCTGGAAGGTGCTGGTCGGAATCAAGGACGGGCTCGTCCTCCTCTTGATGCTGCTTTTCTTCGGCCTGCTCTATGCCAGCCTCTCCGCCAGCCCCTATGGCGACAGCGCACCCAGCGGCGCCCTGCTGCTCGATCTGTCCGGCCCGATCGTCGAGGGCGCAACCGACCAGAGCACGGCCGAGATATTGAGCGGCGGCGCCGTGCGCGAGCACCGCGCCCGCGACCTCATCCACGCGCTCAACGCCGCGGCGGGGAACGACCGTATCCGCGTCGTCGTGCTCGACCTCGACCTGTTCGTCGGCGGCGGCCAGACCACGATCGGCGACGTCGCCGACGCGATCGATCGGGTCCGGCGCGCCGGCAAGCCGGTGCTCGCCTACGCGACCGGCTACAGCGACGACAGCTATCAGCTCGCCTCGCACGCCAGCGAGGTGTGGCTGAACCCGCTGGGCGCGGTGGTGGTCGCCGGCCGCGGCGGCGCCAACCTCTATTATGCCGGCCTGCTCGAGCGGCTCGGCGTCACCGCCAACGTCTACCGCGTCGGCGCCTACAAGGCCGCGGTGGAGCCCTATACCAGAAGCGACATGTCGCCCGAGGCGCGGCAGGCCGCGCAGACGCTCGCGGATGCGCTCTGGCAGGATTGGCTGCAGGACGTCTCTCGCGCCCGGCCGCGCGCCCGCATCGCCGAATATGCCGCCGCGCCCGCCGACCGGATCGCCGCGGCCGGCGGCGATTTGGCCCGCGCCGCCGTCGATGCGGGCCTCGTCGACCGGATCGGCGACCGCACCCAGTTCGGCCGCCGCGTCGCCGCTCTGGTCGGCACCGACGAGGAGGAGGTTCCCGGCAGCTTCCGCACCGTGCGGCTGGACGCCTGGCTGGCCGAGAACCCGCCGGCGCCGGGCGGAGGCCGCATCGGGGTGATCACCGTGGCCGGCGACATCGTCGACGGCGAGGGCGGCAGCGGCAACGCCGGCGCGGACCGCTTCGTCGCCAATCTGGAGGAGGGCCTCAGGGAGAACAACCTCGCGGCACTCGTCGTTCGAGTCGATTCGCCAGGCGGCTCGGTGACCGCGTCCGAGCGGATCCGCCGCGCCGTCCAGTCGGTCCGCGAGCGGGGCGTGCCAGTAATCGTCTCGTTCGGCTCGGTCGCGGCGAGCGGCGGCTACTGGATCGCGACCGCGGGCGACGCGATCTTCGCCGAGCCCTCGACGATTACCGGCTCGATCGGCGTGTTCGCCATCCTACCGAGCTTCGAAGGAACGGTGCAGCGGCTTCGCCTCGGCGCCGACGGCGTCCGCACGACGCCGCTGTCGGGCGAGCCGGATCTGCTGCGCGGCCCCTCGCCGGAGATGGACCGGCTGATCCAGATGGGCGTCGAGGCGACCTATCGCCGCTTCGTCGGCCTGGTGTCGCGCGCGCGGCGCCTGCCGCCGCAGCGGGTCCACGAGATCGCGCAGGGGCGGGTCTGGGCGGGCGGCATCGCGCATCAGCACGGCCTGATCGACCGCTTCGGCTCGCTCGACGACGCCATAAATGAGGCGGCGCGGCGCGCCCGTCTCGACCGCGGCGACGCCGGCGTGGTCTGGCTCGAGCCGAAGCCGGACTTCTGGTCGCAAATGGTGCGCAGCCTCGCCGGGGGCGAGGAGGCCGACGCGGGCGGCCGCGACGTGTTCAGCCGCCTGGCCCGGCGTCCCGAAGCCCTGCTCGCTCTGGCCGTGGAGCAGGCCGAGGCGCTCGCCTCCGGCCCGGCGCTGCAGGCGCGGTGCCTCGAATGCCCGGGTGTCGCCGCCACCCCCGCGCCGCGCCGTGCGGTGCGGTCCGTGACGCGGCGGCTGCTGGCGCTGGCAGGCATGTGATCGTCCGGCTCGCGACCGCCGGCGACGCCGCCGCGATCGCCGCCGTTTACGCGCCCTACGTCACCGACAGCTTCGTCTCGTTCGAGACCGACGCGCCGGACGAAGCCGAGATGCGCCGGAGGATCGCGGCCGGCGGCGCGCTCCATCCGTGGCTGGCCGGCGAGGTCGGCGGCCGCCTGTGCGGATACGCCGCGGCCTCCCCGTTCCGCGCCCGTGCCGCTTATCGCTACGCGGTCGAGACCTCCGTCTATCTCGCGCCCGACGCCTGCGGCCGGGGCCTCGGCCGAACGCTTTACGAGCGCCTCCTCGACCTGCTCGAACGCCAGGGCTTCGTCCAGGCGGTGGGCGCGATCAGCCTCCCCAACGAGGCCAGCGTCCGCCTGCACGAAGCGCTCGGCTTCACGGCCGCTGGCGCCTACCGCCAGGTCGGCTGGAAGTGCGATCGCTGGATCGACGTCGGGCTGTGGCAGCGCCCGCTTGCCCGAGCCGCCGCCCCGCCTGCCGAGCCCAAGACTTTCGCCGAGGTCTGGAGCGGCTGATTCAGCGCTCGCGGGCCAGCTCGGCGGTCCAGTCGATCGGCCCGTCGACGAAGCGGCGGCGAAGCCGCTCCAGCGAGACGCGGTTGCCCTCACGAAAGAAGTCCATCAGCTGGCGGCCCGCCTCATTGTCGGCATAGCCCGCGCCTGTAAGCCGGACCCGTGTGCGGCCGTCACCGGCCGCCTCGATCTCTAGGATGCTGGTGACCTGGGCATAAGTCTCGAAATTCGGGAAGCCGACGGGCGGGCGAACCGTGCGGAAGACCAGCATGCGCTCGGGCACCGCGACGAAAATGCCCTGCAGGATCGTCGTCGGGTCTCCGGATCGCGCGGTCGGGGTGTAGCTGGTCTCGATCGTGTCCGGCCGGGGCGTCCACGCGACCGGGACGGCCCAGGTCCGCCATCCCTCGGCCGTGGATATCGCACGCCACACTTCCGCCGGGGCCGCCGGAAGGATTACCTCGTGGACGAGATTGTGCCGTCCGTCCGGGCCCTGTCCGCTCGACACGGTCACCGCCTCGACTCGCTCATAGGTAACGATCCGGTTCATCGACGGCAGGGTCGCGGACGTGGTGAAGGCTTGGTAGACTGTCGGCGCCAGCCGCCAACGCGTGGAGATCGTGACCCGGCGGCCCTGCGGATCGGTGTAGCTTTCGTCGCCGAAGTCGAGGAGCCCGTCGCGCGGTCGCATCGTGCCGCGGCTGACGCCGCCCTGCGAGTTCCAATAGGTGTAGGTGACGGCGTTCGCCGTCCCGTCCCAACTGTAAAGCGTCTCGCCGCGATAGGTGCGCGCGCCGCCGGTCACCTCGTGGCGGTCGCGGACATGCTGCCCGCCATAGACGCTCTCGAAGCAGTGGGTGTCCCGCTCGCCGCGCGCCAAGGTGCCGCGCCAGCAATGGCCGACGAGGAAGGCAAGCGGCTCGAGTCCCTGGCGAAGGGGCGGCGGCTCGGCGGCAGTCAGGGCGAAGGCCGCGAGGCTCGCTGTCAGCATGTCATACCCTCTGTGGCGAGATGGTCGAAATGGACGCGCAGCTGCGCCACCGCGCGGTCGAAATAGGCGACGTCGCGATAGGTGCGCGCCTGCATGACGGCGCCTTCCATCACGGTTAGCACGAACTCGGCCGTGGCCTGGCGGTCGATCCCGGGCGGCAGTCGCTCCGATTCATCGAGGCAGCCCCGGATCGCGGCCGTCCACGCATCGAAATTCTCGGCGATCCGCTGCCGTACCACCGGGTCGGGCTCGTGGAGCTCGAGCGCGAGGCTGCCGATGGGGCAGCCGTAGGAGCATTCGGTCTCGACGATCAGCGAGCGGTATTTGGCGAGCAGGGCGAAGACCCGCTCGATCGGGTCTTCCACGCCGGCCCAGGCGGGATCGAGCAGCATCGGGCCGATGCCGTCGCGATAGGCCTCGAGCACGGCGACAAGCAGGTCCTGCTTGCCCGGGAAGCAATGATAGAGGCTGCCGCTATTGACCTGGCTGCGGCTCAATATATCCGCGATCGAGGCCGAGCCGTAACCCTTTTCCCAGAACAGCTCCATCGCCGCCTGGACGATCCTGCCCCTCGTGTCGCGCCCCGC
>DASVVP010000067.1:0-19892 GCA_036386495.1 Allosphingosinicella sp. | reverse complement strand
CAAAGGACCAGGATTGCTGCCTTGAGACCGAGATGCCAGCCCTCGCGGCTCGTCGGCCAGAGCAGGGTGAGCAAAAAGATCAGTCCGGCGACCAGCGTCTGCATACTGACGAGCCGCCGGACACGGCTGCGCGGCACGTTGCCGCTGCGCGCGAACCAATAGGCCCAGGCGCATGCGGCCGGCCAGAAAGTAAGGCCGATGAGCACGGCCTTCCAGGGATGGACTGCGCGAAACCCGATGCGCTCGATTGCCGGCCGCGCCTCGACGAGCGCGAGCCCAAGCGCCGTCACCGCCACGTTTAGGAACAGGAACAGCGCGAGCAGTGCGAGCCCGGTGGTAATCGCGACGGCAAACCAGTTGCGGATCCCGATGACCGCGGCGAACACTGCGTCGCTGGTTCCGTTCGGCGCCAGATAGTGGCCGCCTTGCCGCAACTGGGCGATCGCCCGTGTCCCCCGCGGTGAGCCGAGCGGATCGCAACCGAGCCTTCTTGCAAGCTGCGCTCCGGGCGCGTCGAAGGCGACATCGCAGCTGTGGTTCGCTGCCCATTCCTTGGCGGAAAGCGTTCCACGCAACTCGCGCGGCACGAACAGGCTGCAGAAGAAAGTGCCCGAATATCCTCCGCCGGAAACAGTGGAGAGATAGTCGACCTTGTGGATCAGCCGCTTCGCGCTGAGCGCGCGGAGCAGCCCGAGGCTGAAGGTGGCGCTCCTGATGCCGCCTCCGGACAAAGCGAGTCCGACATAAGGCGCATCCTCCCCATCGCCGGGCGCGCCGTCCCTGTTCTTACGGCAGTTGCAGTTTCCGTAGGCGCGAAGATTATGCCTTCGCCGCTTGATCGTCGTCTTCTCGGCAGCGTGGATCGACTTCCAATTCGCGGTGTCCAGCTCGTCTGCGATTTCCGCAACGATCTCGGCATCGGCGGCCGCCGGATCGCCCGTCGCTGCCGGCTTCGTTCCACCTGTCTCGATTCGCGTTTCGATCGTCACCGCCGTCACCTCGCGTCGCACAATCGTCCGGGCGCGGCCGCGCGCCTGGCACATTGTATTCCGCGGCAACCGCGGCAGCTGTGCGAATTGTCACAATCGCGGCCGACCGACTCCAAGGCGGGCCGCAATGCTGATCTGGATCAGCGTCCCGGGCCGGAACTTGGCCCTGTTTTCGCGGGTTTAGCGAGTTCATGTCGGCCCCGAACCAGTCTTCGCCTGTGCCCGCGACCGACGGGGCCGAACCGAACGGATCCGACGGGGCGAAGGCCATGTTTTTCCACAACAAGAACGATAGCGGCGCGCATCTGACGATCGCGCAGGCGGCGGTGACCGAGGTCGGCGTCTATCGCGGTCCCCATTATTACAGCCACACGCCGATGATCCGCGTCCAGGTCGATCTCGGCCGGCTGGAGGAGTGGCCGACGAGCCGCCTCCCCGGTTTTACCGAGGTCTTGCTGCAGCTCCTCCCCGGCGTCGGCCGCCACGGCTGCTCGCTCAAGGTGCGCGGCGGCTTCGAGAAAAGGCTGCGCGAGGGGACGTGGCTTGGTCATGTGGTCGAACATGTCGCGCTGGAGCTGCAGACGCTGGCCGGATCGCGCGCGACGCGGGGCAAGACGCGCTCGGTGAAGAACCGCCCGGGCGTCTACAATGTGATGTTCGCCTACAATGAGGAGAAAGCGGGGCTCGCGGCGGGACGCTTCGCCCTGGAGCTGGTCGAATCGCTGCTTCCGAACGAGCTGCGCGGGCTCAAGGGCCTCGACCGCATCTGGGCGTTCGACGGTGCCTACGAGTTCGACGAGCGGATGGACTGCCTGAAGCGGCTGGTCCGCAAGAACCAGCTCGGGCCGACCACCAGGGCACTGGTCGACGAGGCGGAGCGGCGCGGAATCCCGGTCATGCGGCTGGACGACAAGAGCCTGATCCAATTGGGCCACGGCCGGTATCAGAAGCGAATCCGCGCCTCGATCACCGGCCAGACCTCGTTCGTCGCCACCGAGCTCGCCTCGGACAAGGCCATGACCAAAAAGCTGCTCGACGAGAGCGGCATTCCGGTGCCGCGCGGAATCGTCGTGCGCGAGGTGGGGGAGGCAGTGAAGGCGGTGCGGCGGCTCGGCTTTCCTCTGGTCACCAAGCCGCTCGACGGCAATCACGGCCGCGGCGTCACCATCGGCATCATGGACGAGGAGCAGCTCCGCTTCGGCTTCGCCGAGGCGCAGCGCCAGGCCAAGGGCCGCGACGTCATCGTCGAGCAGTTCTTCGCCGGCAACGACCACCGCATCCTTGTCGTCGACGGCCGCATGATCGCGGTCGCCGAGCGGGTGCCGGCGCAGGTGCTCGGCGACGGCGTCTCGACCATCCGCCAGCTCGTCGACGAGGTGAACAGGGACCCGCGCCGTGGCAACGGTCACGAAAATATGATGACCCGGATCCGGATCGACAGCCACGTCGAGGAATATCTCGGCCGCTCCGGCCTGACGCCGGACAGCATCCCGGAGGCCGAGCAGGTGGTGCAGCTGCGCGCCACCGCCAACCTCTCCACCGGCGGCACCGCGATCGACCGGACCAACGAGATCCACCCCGACAATGTCGAGATCGCCAAGCGGGCCGCGATGATCGTCGGCCTCGACGTCTGCGGCGTCGATTTCGTCTGCCCGGACATCACCCGCTCGGTCCGCGAGACCGGCGGCGGCGTGATCGAAGTCAATGCCGCGCCGGGCCTCCGGATGCACATCGAGCCGTCGGAAGGCGCGCCGCGCGACGTCGCCAAGCCGATCATCGAGATGCTGTTCCCGCGCGGCCGCCCGGCGCGGGTGCCGGTCATCGCCATCACCGGCACCAACGGCAAGTCGACCGTCGGGCGCATGGCCAAGCACATATTGCGCTATACCGGCTGCACCGTCGGCCTCACCTCGACCACCGGCGTCTACATCAACGACATCCTGATCCACGAGGGCGACGCCACCGGCCCGCGCAGCGCGCGGATGGTGCTGCGCGATCCCACCGTGGAGGTGGCGGTGCTGGAGACGGCGCGCGGCGGGCTGCTCCGCGAAGGGCTCGCCTTCAAGGAAGCCGACATCGGCGTCGCGCTCAACGTCACCGCCGACCATCTCGGCCTCAAGGGGATCGAGACGGTCGAGGACCTCGCCGACGTCAAACAGGTGGTGGTCGAGGCGGTGCGCCGCGGCGGCTTCTCGATCCTCAACGCCGACGATCCGCTGACGGTGCGGATGGCGCGTCAGGCCGGCGGGCGGATCATCTGGTTCACGCTCTGCGGCGGCGCCGAGATGTCGCCGATGCTGCTCGAGCATATCGATCGCGGCGGCATGGCCGTGGTACGCGAGCCGGGGCCGGACGGCGGCACCATCGCGCTCTACGATTACGGCCGGCGCGAATTCATCATGCAGGCGGGCGACATCCCCGCGACTTTGCACGGCATGGCCGAGTTCAACGTCGCCAACGCGCTCGCCGCCATCGCGGTGGCGATTTCGCGCGACGTGCCGATCCTCACCATCCGCTCGGCGATGAGCCAGTTCCGCTCCACCTACGAGCAGAATCCCGGCCGCCTCAACGTCCACGATGCGCACGGCTTCCGTGTGATCGTCGACTACGCGCACAATGCCGCGGGTCTCAACGCGCTCGGCAACGTCGTGCGCGGCCTCGCCCACCGCTACAAGAGGACGATCGGCGTCGTCTCGATGGCCGGGGACCGGCGCGACGAGGATCTCCTCGAGATGGGCCAGATCGCGGCCGGAATCTTCGACGAGCTGATCTTCCGGGAGGATCCGGCGCCGCGCGGGCGCCCGCGCGGGGAGGTGATGGGCTTCCTCCGGGACGGCGCGCTTGCCGCCGGGCGCTCTCCCGATCACATCCACCTGATCGCCGGCGAGGGTGCCGCCACCGCGGCCGGGCTCGCGATGGGCCGCCCCGGGGACCTCATCGTCATCACCCCCACCGACGTCAAAGCCTGCTGGCACCAGGTCAACGATTTCAAGCCCGCGGCCATCAGGACCGCCAATCGCGGCCCCCTCGTCGCAGCGGAGTAGACATTGCGCGGAGTGAAAGAGGGCCGCTGGGCCCTGATCGTCCATGGCGGCGCCAAGCCGTGGGACGACAGCGAATTGCAGGCCAATCGCGACGGGGTGCGCCGGGCGGTCGAGGCGGGGGCGGCGCTTCTCGCACAGGGCTGCGGCGCCGTGGATGCGGTCGAAGCCGCGATCCGCATGCTCGAGAACCTGCCGGTGTTCAACGCCGGGCGCGGGTCGGTCCCGAACGAGGAAGGCGACATCGAGATGTGCGCCGGCCTGATGGACGGTCGCGACCTTTCCGCCGGCGCGGTCGGCGCGATCCGCGAGGTGCGCAACCCGATCGGGGTCGCGCGGCAGCTGATGACCGAAAAGGAAGTGCTGCTGGTCGGGGAAGGCGCGCTCAAATTCGCGAGGGCGCAGGGCGCCCCGCTCGCCAGCGACGACGAGCTGGAGGCCGAGGAGGAGAAGCAGCTCGCTACCGAGGGCGCGCACGACACGGTCGGCGCGGTCGCCCTCGATTCCGGCGGCAACCTCGCAGCGGGCACCTCGACGGGCGGGCTCAGCGGCCAGAAAGTCGGCCGCGTCGGCGACAGTCCGCTCCCGGGCGGCGGGCTCTACGCCGACAATCATGTCGGGGCGGTCTCCTTCTCCGGTGACGGCGAGACCATCTCGCGCCTCTCGCTCGCTGCGCGGGTGATGGCCTCGCTCGAGGATGGGGAGGCGATGGAGGAAGCAATCGCCAAATCAGTCGCGAAGCTGCCCGGCACCGGCGGCGGCGGTGCCGACGGGGGCGGCATCGGCATTCACAAGGACGGGACGATCGGCTGGGCGCACAACAGTCCTATGTTCGTGGTCGGTTACGTCACCAGCGAAATCGGAGAACCCAAGGTGTTTTTAAAGAAAGACGAAGAAGGTGGCTGAGGAGGAACGCCGCAAGAAGGGCTGCCTCATCGTCATCGGCGGTCATGAGGACCGCTCCCCCGACGGCGAGCGGACGATTTTGCGCGAGGTCGCGCGACACGTGCGCGGCGGCAAGCTCGTGCTCGCCACAGTCGCAAGCCACCAGCCGGAGGGCTATTTCGAGGATTATGAGCGCGGCTTCGCCGATCTCGACGTCGGCGAGCTGGTCGAGCTCTATGTCGAGGACCGCAACGAAGCCGGCGACCGCCAGAAGCTCTCCGTGCTCGACGATGCCGCCGCGATCTTCTTCTCGGGCGGCGACCAGCTGCGCATCACCAGCCAGATCGGCGACACCGGCATCGAGGCGAAGGTGCGCGCCCTCTACGAGCGCGGCGGCCTCGTCGCGGGCACTTCGGCGGGCGCGTCGGTGATGAGCGACACCATGCTGGTCAAGGGCACCAGCTCGGAGACGCACCGGATCGGCGACCTCCACATGGCGCCGGGCCTCGGCCTGATCCGCGACGTCATCATCGACCAGCATTTCGCCGAGCGCGGCCGCTTCGGCCGGCTGATCGGCGCCGTCGCCCACAATCCCCGCGTGCTCGGCCTCGGCATCGACGAAGACACGGCGGCGGTGATCGAGGACGATTGCTTCACGGTGATCGGCAGCGGGGCGGTCTACGTCGTCGACGGCACGGGCGTCAGCCATTCCAACCTCGCCGAGGCGCGGCCGGACCGGGTGCTTTCGATGCACGACGTAAAGGTCCACGTCCTCGGCACCGGCGACCGCTTCGAGCTGAAGGGGCGCCGGCCGATCCCGGCGCGGGGCTGATGGCACGTAGGCGCGGACTCCGTTTCGCCAAGGTTTCCGCACGGCTCGCCCGGGCTTCAGGTTGAAGCAAGACGCGCTTTCCTATATGGGGCGGACCTCCCGGCATTGATGTGAAGAGAGCGGTGTTTCGACCTGATCTTGCCTTGCGCCTGCCCGACTGGCGGCTCCCCGACTTCCGCGCCATCGGCGCGGGCGCGGTCGCGGGCGTGCGCCGGCAATGGGCGGGGGTCGGGCTGCTCACCGTGACGATCGTCCTCTACGCCTTCGCCGGCCTCAGTCTCGCCGTGCCGGGGACCGCTCCCGGAGGGCCAGGTTCGGCCCAGGAGGTTGCGGCCGCGACCCGCCGCGCGGCCGAGCTGATGACTCCGCAGGCGCTGCGCCCGCTCGACCCGCTCACCGCCCAGCAGGTCAACGCCGCCATGCCGATCGAGGGCACCGGGCCCGCCGCGAGCGCCTTCGCGCTGCGCTTCGCCAGCGACGCCGACCGCCAGCGCTCGCTCCAGTGCATGACCGAGGCGGTCTATTACGAGGCCGCGACCGAGCCGCTCGAGGGCCGCCGCGCGGTCGCCCAGGTGATCCTCATCCGCCTCCGTCATCCGGCCTATCCGAACAGCGTCTGCGGCGTCGTCTATCAGGGCAGCGAGCGGCGCACCGGCTGCCAGTTCAGCTTCACCTGCGACGGCTCGCTCGGCCGCGCGCCGATGGCGCCCTATTGGCAGCAGGCCCGCCAGGTCGCCGAGGAGGCGCTCGGCGGCTACGTCCACCGGCCGGTGGGCTATTCGACCCATTATCACGCCAATTACGTCGTTCCCTACTGGGCTTCGAGCCTCACCAAATCCGCCAATATCGGCACCCACATCTTCTACCGCTGGACCGGCGGCTGGGGACGGCCCTGGGCGTTCACCGACCGCTATGCGGGCCACGAGCCGACGGTCGTGCGCCGCCGCACCGCGCCGCCGCCGCTGCCGGGGACGGTGTCCGAGGAGGCGCTGGCTGAGGCGCGGGACGCGGCCGCCGCCGAGGCCGCGGAGGCCGCGGTGGTCGCCGCCGGCGGGGCGCCGGCCGGGGCCAGCGTCGACAGCTTCCAGCGCGCCGTGCTGCGCCGCTACGAGCCGCTCCGCCGCGAGACCGCCAACGCCGTGATCGCCGAGCGGACGCGCTCCGACAGCACCCTGTCGGCGAGCCAGCGCTGGGCGCTCACCGGCAGCGACAGCGGCCCCGCCCAGACCCCGCTCGGGCGCCGCAACCCGACCAGCGGCTCGACCGTGGCGCCGGCCACGCCGCCCGCCGCGCAGCAGCAGCGCACCCCCGCCGCCTCGCCGCCCGCGGCCGCGCAACCGGGCACCGCGTCGACGCCGGGCGCCCGCGAGCCCTGATTCTCTCCCGCGGCGGATGCTGCTAGGGTCGCGCGATGAACCCGCTCTTCGCGTCGCTCGGCACCAGCGTCTTCGCCCACATGTCCGCCCTCGCCGCCGAGCATGGAGCGGTCAATCTCGGCCAGGGCTTCCCCGATTTCGGCTGGCCCGAGGATGTGCTCGCGCGCGCCGCCGAGGCGGTGCTCCACGGGTCGAACCAATATGCGCCGATGCGCGGCCTTGCCGAGCTGCGCGAGGCGGTTGCCGCCCATTATCGCACCCATCAGGGCCTCGCTTTCTCGCCGGAGCAGGTCACCGTCACCTCGGGCGCGACCGAGGCGATCGCGGCGGCCTTGCTTTCCCTGATTTCGCCCGGCGACGAGGTCGTGCTCTTCCAGCCGCTCTACGACAGCTATCTGCCGATGGTCCGCGCCGCCGGCGGCGTGCCGCGCCTCGTTCGGCTGACGCCGCCGGACTGGCGGATCACCGCGGAGGCGCTGGCGGAAGCGTTCGGCGAGCGCACCCGCCTCGTCGTCTTCAACAATCCGCACAATCCGACCTCGCGCCTGTTCGACGAGGAGGAGCTGCGCCTGCTCGCGGACCATTGCGTCCGGCACGACACGATCGCCCTCGCCGACGAGGTCTGGGAGCATCTGGTCTTCGACGGACGCCGCTTCGTGCCCCTCGCGGCCCTGCCCGGAATGGCGGAGCGAACGGTCAAGATCGGCTCGGCGGGCAAGATCTTCTCGCTGACCGGCTGGAAGGTCGGCTGGTCGATCGCCCCGCCGGCCCTGGCCAACGCCTTCGCCAACGCGCACCAGTTCCTCGCTTTCTCGACCGCCCCGAACCTCCAGGCAGCGGTCGCCTACGGCCTGGGCAAGGACGGGAGCTATTTCGAAGGCATGCGGACTGCCTTCGCGACGGCGCGCGACGGCTTCGTCGCCGGTCTCGAAAGCGCGGGCTTCGCCACTTTGCCCGCCGAGGGGAGCTATTTCGTCTCGATCGACCTCGCCGCCTCGGGAGTTCAGGCCGGCGATGTCGCCTTTTGCGAGCGCGCGGTGCGGGAATGCGGCGTCGCCGGCATCCCCGTCAGCGCTTTCTATCCGGAGGATCCGGTCACCAGCGTCGTCCGCCTCTGCTTCGCCAAGCGCGAGGAGACGCTCGCCGCCGGGCTCGACGGGCTGGAGAGGGCGCGGGCACTGTTCGCCTGAGCCTGCTCGGAGGGCTTTCGCGATCCCGCCCGGATGGATAGGGAGCGCCCATGATATTCATAGTGCAGGCCGGCTGCGGCGCAGGAGCAACCAGATGATCTCTCGTGCCGCGCTGAAGCGGATTCCGGGCGCCAGGCGCGCCGCGCAGTTCCTGCGCTATCTGGGCCACAAGCCGAAGCTCGCTCTGGCGGCGGTCGCGGACCGGCGCCGCAGCGGCGACGAGGGCCCCTTGCCTTCGGCGAAGCTGCGCTACCGCGTCCATGGCGGGCTGCGCGCCGAGGACTTCGTCAAGGCCGGCGAGAATATCGCGCGGGATCTCGAGCGGATGCTGGCTCCGATGGGGCGCAACGTCTATTCGTTCGGGGACGTGCTCGACTTCGGCTGCGGCTCCGGCCGCGTCCTTCGCAACTTCGCCAACCCGCCTGCCACCTGCACGATCCACGGCACCGACATCGATCCGGAGCTCGTCCAATGGTGCCGGGACAACCTGCCCTGGGCACGCTTCACCCTCAACAGTCCGACGCCGCCGAGCCCGTTCGCCGACGCGAGCTTCGACTTCATCTACTCGATCTCGGTCTTCACCCATATCGACGAGGAATATCAGCACGCCTGGCTCGCCGAATTGAAGCGGATCGCGCGGCCGGGGGCGATCCTGATCCTCACCGTCCACGGCGAGCACGTCTACCGGCAGCTCCCGCCCGACGATCTCGCCAGGCTGGAGTCGCACGGCTTCCTGTTCGCGGTCGGCGCAACGGGAAAGCTCAAGCTGGACGGGCTGCCCGATTTCTATCAGTCGGCCTATCACAGCCGCGCCTATGTCGAGCGCGAGTGGTCGCGCTATTTCGAGCTCGTCGACTATGTGCCGCGGGGCGTGCAGGATCACCAGGACGCGGTCGTCCTGCGCCGCACCGCCGACTGACGATTCTGCGGCGCCGTCGGGCCGTGCCGGGTGTCGGACTCGAACCGACGACCTACCGCTTACAAGGCGGTTGCTCTACCAGCTGAGCTAACCCGGCGCAGGCGGGAAATGCGTCATCCCACGCCGAACGTCCAGCCCTCCCGGCGGGGCCCGATCAACCGGGAACGACGAAGTCGGGCGCGGTCGAGCCCAAAGCAGCGAATGCTGCGGGGCGATCAGCGGCGACAAGATGCGCAGCGAGCCGGCGGGCGATGGGGAGCCCGGTAGCGTCTTCGACGAACAGCCACTGCCCGGCGGGATTGATCTCGAGGAAGACGTATGTCCCGTCAGGCCTTCGGCGGAAATCCAACGCGCCGTACACCAGGCCGAGCTTGCGCATGAGGGCGTGAATCGAGCGCGTAACTGCCTCCGGCAATGTGCATCGATCGATTCGCGCCCCGGCCATGGACATTCTGAAATCCACCGGATAGTCGGCCGCTCGCACGTCAATCTCCGCCGCGAACACCGCGTCGCCCACCACCGTGACCCGGACGTCGACGCCCTCGACATAGCGCTGGAAGATGACAGGCGCGTGTCGGACGAGGTCGAGAGAGGAACGTTCCTCACTCCCCACCAGCCGGGTTTCGCGCCAGGCCTCCTCGAGGCCGGAAAACGGTTTGTAGATGTTCGTGCCTTCGGCAAGAAACGCTTTCGCGCGCGCGGGATCGCTGGTGACCAGGGTCCGCGGGATCGAGATCCCGAGCTCGGTCGCAATTTTCAGCTGCAGCAGTTTGCGATGAGCCCGGTCGTCGCGCAACGGATCGTTCACCCAATAGGCATCAAGCAGCTGCCACAGGCCGTCGATCGCCTCCCTGCACTCGTTATGGGCGAACCGACCGTTAATGCCGCAGTCGAGCCCATCCTCGAAGCCGAACGGCTGGGGACGGCGCCACCACACCGCTCGAACCGCCGACAGATCAACAGCCTCGCCGATTTCGGCGTAGTCGATTTGAAGCCCCGCATCGCGATAGGCGACAGAAAGTCGCGCTTCGGCGGGGAAGCGGGAGAGATCGAGCAGGTGGCTCGCGCCGCCCTGCAGGCCGATTTCCCGCATCACCGCTTCGGCATGAAGGTCGCCGGGCTTGGAGACTATGAGGATCACGACGGATTCCGTCGGGCCGACTCCGGGCGCAACCCCTCACTCCCATCCGGCCATTTGCTGGTGAAGGTTTATCAGTTGCTGAAGCTGGTCCTGTTGCGCGGCGATGGCGCCCGCCAGCGCTTCGATCTGCGCCTCCAGATCCTCGAGCTCTGCCTCGCCAGATTCGCCCTGCCAGTCCACCTGATGCGGCATGGCGAGCGCGAACGGCGCCTGTCGCCGGCCGTAGCCTCGCCGCGCGAGCGACGGGGGGAAGCCCGGCGGCAGGCGACGCTCCGGAAAGATGTCGCGTGCCGGTACCTTCAGGAGGTCGATACGGGGGTTGGTGACCGGATCTGAGATCGGATGCTTGAGCACGTCCCTCACCGGGTTCGTGTCGCCGCCGAAGTTCGTGCTGATCTGATCCAAGGCCGAATGGGTGGTCACTGCGTCGAGGACCGGATTGGTCGGAGGCTGGCGAACCCGATCATAGGCGCGTTTTGCGTTGATGATTCCCGCGCCTGAATGCTGATCGAAGCCGGCGGGCCCGATGTCCTTTGCCGTGGACTTCAGCGCCGCCTTCACCTGGTCCTGGGTCAGGGACGGCTTGGCCTGCTTGAGGAGCGCTACGACGCCGGCCGTGATCGGCGTCGCCGCGGACGTCCCCGAATCGCTGTTGAAATAGCCCGTGAAGTGCGAAACGCTGCAGAAATCCGGTTTGTTGGGGTCCAGCGCGGCCGGGCCGCGACTGCTGTAGCCGATGAACTGTTCGAGCCGGTTCACCGCGCCGACCGTGATCACTCGTGGATGGCCATTGGCGCCCCAGATGCTGCGGCCCGGCCCGGTATCCTGCCCGCACCGCCCATCCGGGCAGGTGTCGCCGCAATTGCCGGCGGCAAAGAGAACAAGGATGCCAAGATTGATTGCTTCCACCACCTTGCGCGTGAACGGATGGTTGGGATTGCGCGCGTAGGTCGCGTCCCAATTCTCCTGGAAGATACCCCAGCTGTTAGTGAGCACCTGGGGCGTGCCGTCGACCATGTATCGGTCGATCGCCCATTGAAATGCCTGCAGCGCGCGGCTGATCGTGCCGGGCGAACCGCCGGCACCCGCGACCCGAAGGTCGTAAAGTCGGGCATCGGGCGCCATGCCGAGGACGTCCGTGGCGCACATATTGCCGTGATCGGCCCATTGGCCTGATTCGGTTCCCCAGTCTGACGTCGGCCAGCCGCCGATCACGCGCGGGATGCGCCGCGCCGTCTGGCCCGCCTTGACCGGCCTTCCCGACGCGGTGATCCCACTGTCGACGACGCCGACGACGATACCGGCACCACGGAAGCCCGCCGCCCAGATCTGGTTGCAGCCGAGATAGGTGGCGACGTCCGCGATGGTGCCCTTCGGCACGGTCGGCGCGCAATCGCACGTGCCGATTGGACAGGGCGCCATGGACGGCATCTCGTCGGAGGCTGCGCCTTGCGAGCGCTTCCTGGTTCGGGAGGCGAACGGAGCGATCGGCGTGTCCTTGTACACATTGAGGACGCCCGGCTGCTGACGCAGCGCCTCAATCTGGGATTCGTCGTCGACAATGGCGCGGACAACCACCGTTTCCTCTGCGCTCGACGCTTCTGCAGAGAATGCATGGCCCGGCGCCTGGCTCTGGCCCATCGGCACCGGCATGAACTCGTTATCGATGGTCACCCCGGGAAGGCTCATGCTTTCCATCGAAGCCATGGCCGAGGCCGGACTGCCGCCCGCGGGACTGCGCATCTCGACAAGCACGCTGAGGCGGCCGCTCCCGTCTCGCGGTTCGGGTGGAGTTGCCGCCACGCCGCCGCCGCTGGGAAACGGATTCGAGAAGGAGCCGCCATCGCCGCTCCCGCTGGTGCCCCTCTGGCCACCCTTGCCGCCCTTGCTGCTTGACCGTGCCATGGTGATCTCTCCTTCCGTTCGACGGAGCCCAAGCGGGACGCTGCACGCTTCAACTGGGTCGACGTCGCTTCGCTGGCTCATCTGAGGATGCGCCTGGGGACGAAATATCAAGCGCCGGACGCACGGTCTGTGAGGTTTGCCACACGCGCAGTTTGTCCGACGGTTGCGCTATGATTCGATCCCAAACGTCCAGCCCTCGCCGCGCGCGATGGCGGGGGTCAGCGACGGCGGGTTCCAGTATGACGGGTCGCCGGCGATGCGGCGCAGACCGGCGGCGGCGATCAGCACGTCGGTCTCATGGTCGTTCGGCTCGCGCGGCAGAGCAACGGGTTCGGAGCCCAGCGCGGCGAGCGCCTGGTTCAGCTGCGACAGGCTGCGCACCTTGCGGCCGCTCTGCCCGGCCATCAGGATGAACACGCGGGTGTAGATTTCGACGATCGCGCTTCCCTCGGCGGGAAGCGCATCCATCGGCCACACCGGCAGGCGGCGGTTGAGGCGGTGAAGCAGCCGCATCCCGGCATAGCTCGCCTTGGCGACCTGGGCGGCGCCGATCGCGTCGTAGAGCGTAGAGGCCTTGCCGCCCCCGGTCGCGTTGAAGGCATGCTCGCAGACCCGGTGATGGAGGAAGTCGCGCTTCGCCCCGTCGGCGGCGCCGAGATAGAAATGGCGACGATGGTGGGTGTCGACGAAGCTCGCTGCGCCGAAATCCTCGTCCGCTTCGCAGAGGCGGTCGACATAGGCCCAGAAGGCCTTCGCGTCCTCCGGCACGCCCGCGTCTCCGGGGAAATAGGCGCCGCGCTCGACGATCGGCGGCGCATAGCTGAAGTCGAAGCCGATCAGGGTCGGCGTCTCGTCGGCCGCCGCCAGCACCCATTCCATCGCCTCGGTCCGCGACCAGGCCGCGCCGGGCGGCTCGACCAGAGCGGGGGGGCCGGCGCCCGCCGGGCACAGGCCGATCGCGATCCCCTTGTGCCGCCGCCCCTTGGCGCCGGACCAATCGATCGCGGCGAAGCGGGCGAAGCGAGGCGGTTCCATTTCGCCGTGCCATGTGCGCTGACGAAGAAAGCGGCAAGACCTCGCGCCGACAGCAAGGTCCTCGAACGCCTCCATCTGTTCAACAGTGAGCGTGACTTTCGCGCCCGGCCCGTTGCGCGTGGCAGGCAGAGACCCGGTCGCGCGCCTCGGCTAGCGCAGCACGCCCCGCGCCCGCATCTTGATCGCGTAGACGAGGAAGAAGATCGCCGCGACCCAGATCAGGATCTGGACGGCCATCATCGCCCCGCCTTCGAGACCGGGGGGCGGACTGGTCACAACCCGCGTGTAGAAGGTGCTCACGGCCAGGCCGAGAAGCGAGGCGGCGAAAGCGGTGACGGCGTGGCGGCTGCGCATGAGGAGCAGCAGCGAGCCCAGCAGCGCGCCCCAGACGCCGAGCGCCCAGAAACCGCTGAGCCAGCCCGGAAGGCCTTCGAAATAAGCGCGCTGCTCCGCGGTGAACTGGGCAAGCCACGCCTCGTTGTGGGTCTGCGTCATCAGATAGTCGACGCAGCCGAAGGCGTTCCACAAAGCCGAAACGATCCCGACGATCCACAGATGAACCGGCGTCCTGCGTGCATCCCCGTCCATGAGCCCCTCCCTGTCGCCAACCGCCCCCGCGATGGCGAAGCGGAGCCTCCCATTGTTGACGGGCGATGGCAAGACCTGCGGACCGCTGCCCAGAACCGCCGTTGCGGCGCGCCGACGCGCGGCACTGGCCGGCGCCAAGACTAAAAGCGCGATCGTCCGCATATTGATTGCAAGCCGCATGAATGGGATAGGTATCGCGGAGGTCGTTTTGGGGGAAACGCCATGGGGTCGTCGCGCAGCTCCGGAAATTGCACAGGCTTGGCCCGGCTGAGGGCGGGCGCCACGCTGGTCGGCGCAGTCATTCTTCTGAATGCCTGCGCCTTCCGCTCGCAAACGACCGGAATGGCGGTGGAATATAATGACTTCGTGGCGCAAACCACCAATCGGCAGACCGTCCTCAACGTCCTTCGGGCACGCGAGCGCGAGCCGATGCACTTCACCAGCTTTTCGGAGGTCTTCGGCCAGGTGCGCGGCGTTGGCAGCGCGTCGATCGGATCAGCCTTCAACGGGAACAGCGGGTCGGCCACCGAGACCAGCTCCGCAACGACGACGACCGGCGCCACCGGGGCGGTCACCGGGAATTCCGCAACCGCCACGCAAACGATTGTGGACAGCATCGGCGCGACCAACTTCACGCCGAGCGTCGGGGTCCAGGTGACGACGGGGACGGATTTCAGGGTCGTCGCCAATGCATCCGACGAATTCTATCGCGGCATATTGAACCCGCTGGCTCCCTCGGTGATCGTCCATTATCTGCGCCAGGGCTTCCCGGCGGACCTGCTCAGCCACCTGGTCATCGGGCGCCTCGAATTTTCCGCAAGAATTACGCCACCGGTGGGCGAGCCCCGGACCGTCCATCTGCGGACCGTCGTCAACAATCCGGACGACGCCGCCAAGGCTGCCGAGTTCGCCCACGCAATCCGCTGCCGGCAGCTCGGCTATTCGATGCGCCACAGTCCGGAGAGAGTCCTCCCGATCCAGGATTTGTCCAGCCTGGCGCCGATCTCTCCCGAGCTTCTGCGGCGGGTGCGCGCGACCCCCGATCCGATCTCCGGGCAGATGCGGTACGAGCTCGTTACCCCGCCCCAGCCGGAGTTCACCTTGCTGCTGACCCAGCCTGCAGAGGCGGAATGCGGCCTGACCGCTGCCATGCTGGAACGGGCGATGAGCCACGCGCTCCCGGCAACGTTGAGGAGCAGCGTCGAGAGCACGCCGCCGGGGACTGGCACGGCAGCGGGCAGCGGCGGCCGGACCGCGGGTAACGCGCAATCGTATCAGAGCGGAGTCAGGGTTACCTCGACGGGCGAGGTGCGCGATGAGGCCAGCCGGCAGAGCCTGGGACAGCTTGGCGAGATCGCCTTCAACAGCGTCGGCTACTTCGACGCGAGCCTGCCGCCAGGCTATCGGGGCGACCTCATCGTCGATGTGACGGTCCGGTCGGTCCAGGGCATCTTATACTATCTGGGCGAGTATATCCGAAATGCGCAGACCAGCCCGCGCCTCGCCGATGAGGAGTGCGTCGAGGCCGAGCCTTATTGCTTGCCGATTCTGCGGGTCGTCGAGGTGCGCGAGTTGCTTGCATCGGAACGCTTCGTCGAAGTTCAATATCGCGGAAGGCGCTATGCGGTGCCTCTGTCGGGTGCGAGATTGAATGCGCGAGCCGGGAGAAGCTCGCAGACGATCGACCTCGTCCAGCAGCTCCTCAATCTGAACCGTTCCGCCCGCGACCTGCCCAGCACGCCGCTGCTGCGCGTGGCGAACTAGGGCTGGGAACCGGACCGCCGGGGCGTTTTAGAGCCGCATCACGCCGCGGCGCGGCTCGCGCGTTCCCACTGTCTCGGCGCTGAGCGGGGCGCCGGCGGCGAGCAGGGCCTGGCGCCGGCCCTGCGGGTCGGTGCTCAGTTGCGCCCGCTCGAAGGGCAGCGTGGCGGCGAAGCAGTCCTGGGCGAGCGCGCGGCCGACGAAGGCGGCGGTGCGCGGCCAACGCCCGGGATCCGGCTCGAAGCCCGCATAGGCGCCGTTGCGAAAGAAGCTGGCGACCGCGATGTCCGCCAGGCCGATCTCGGCGCCGAACAGGAAGCCCTCGGCGGGAAGCTCGCGCTCGAGATAGTCCATCTCCCGCGGCAGGTCCTCGGCCAGCGTCTTCTCGATCCGCGCGCCGTCGCCGGGTGCGCCCCAGACGATCGGGTGGACGATCCTGGGATAGAACAGGCCCCAGATGAAGACGTCGCCGAGCCGCGTGTCGGCATATTCCTCGAGCCAGCGCGCCCGCGCCCGGGCCTTTGGTGCCTCCGGCAGCAGCGGCCGCTGCGGCCAGGCTTCGTCGAGATAGGCGCAGATGGCCGAGCTGTCGCACAGCGTCAGGTCGCCGTCGATCAGCACCGGGATGCGGCGCAGCGGGCTCAGCCGCTCGAATTCGTCGCCGCCGTAGAAGGGCGTGATCGGGTCGATCTCATAATCGAGGCCCTTGAGCAGAAGGCAGGCAAGCACCTTCCTGACATAAGGGCTGACGAAGCTCCCGATGATCCGCATCAGGCCCGCGCCCGCTCGCCGATGAAAGCGAGCAGGGCGGCGAGAGCGGCAGCCAGAGCGAACGATGCGCCGACGTCGCTCAGACGGTGCTGCTGCTGCATCATCAGAGCCGCTGCGACGAACAAAGGCGGCGCGGCCCACACCGGCGTCAGGCGCGGGAAGAGGAGGATCAGGGGGAGGAAGAGCCCGGCGTAGAAGGCGGCGTGGACCGACGGGAAGCTGTTGCCCCCGCCGAACCAGACGTCTCCTCCCGACAAGGCCTCGACCGGCCGCACCCGCCCGAACCAGGACGCGGACAGCTCGGCGGCGCCGTAGCAGAGGAGCTGGACCAGGCCGATATAGAGCAAGGCAAAGCCGGTCGGCCGCGTCGCCGCCAGGACGAGCAGCAGCAGGCCGGCGATGAGCAGGACCGATCCCGCAAGATAGTCCCAGGTCTCGAGAGCGGTCGCAGTATCGAGCCACGCCACTCCCTGATCCCAGAGCGATCCGGCGGCCGGCTGCTCGACCCCCCCGGCGGCGATGCCGTCGATCCCGGCGAGCCCCGCCGCCGTCACCAGGGCGAAGAACAAGGCGATCGTCCACAATGCCGTAACTGCGCGCCGGTCCCCGCCCATGGGGACACCATGCGCCGCGCGCGCGGGCGCCGCAAGCGCCTCAGATCGCGCGGCTCACCACTTCCTTCATGATCTCGTTGGTGCCCCCGAAGATGCGCGTCACCCGTGCATCCCGCCAGAGGCGTGCGATCGGATATTCGTTCATGTAGCCGGCGCCGCCGTGGAGCTGCAGGGAGGCGTCGCAGGCCTCCCATTGGAGCTCGGTGTGCCAGAGCTTGGCGGCCGAGGCTTCGGCCGCGGTGAGCGCGCCCTCGATGTGCCGCTTCAGCGCCCAATCGAGATGCGCCCAGCCGACCTGGAGCTTGGTCGCCAGGTCCGCGAGGGTGAATTTCGTGTTCTGGAACTCGAACACGGTCTTGCCGAACGCCTTGCGCTCCTTGGTGAACCTCACCGCCTCGTCAAATGCACGCTGGGCGCCCGCCTGCGCGGCGCAGGCGATCGACAGCCGCTCCTGCGGCAGCTGGTTCATCAGATAGGCGAAGCCCTGCCCTTCGGCGCCGAGGCAATTGGTGATCGGCACCCGGACGTCCTCGAAGAACAGCTCGGACGTGTCCTGCGAATGGAAGCCGATCTTGTCGAGGTTGCGGCCCCTCGCATAGCCGCCGCGATCCGCTTCGACGAGGATCAGCGACACGCCCCTGGCGCCCGCCGCCGGGTCGGTCTTGGCGGCGACGATGACGAGATCGGCGTGCTGGCCGTTGGTGATGTAGGTCTTGGAGCCGTTGATGACATAGTGGTTGCCGTCGCGCCGGGCGCTGGTGCGAATGGCCTGGAGGTCGGAGCCGGCGCCGGGCTCGGTCATCGCGATCGCGGTGGCGATCTCGCCGGAAACCATCCGCGGCAGCCAGTGCGCCTTCTGCTCGGCCGATCCGTAGGCCACGATATAGTCGGCGACGATGTCGGAATGGAGGGTGATGCCGGCGGTGGAGCCGACATAGGCCAGTTCCTCGTCGATGACCGCGTTGAAGCCGAAATCGAGGCCGGGGCCGCCAAATTCCTCCGGCACGGTCGGGCAGAGCAGACCGGCCTCGCCGGCCTTGTTCCAGAAGCCGCGGTCGATGATTCCCTCCTCTTCCCAACGGTCGAGATGGGGGACCAGCTCCCGCTCGAGGAAGCGGCGGACGCTGTCGCGGAACTGCTCGTGCTCGGGCGTGAAGGCGGTGCGGCGGCTGGTGTCGAGCATTCAGAGGTCCTCGAAACGGGGGGCGGGCGCTGGTTCGGGATAGCCGCGGATGTTGGCGAAGGTGCCGCGGAAGGCGAGATGCGGGTGGCCGGGGGCTTCGGAAAGGCTGAGAACCGGCGCGAAACAGGCGTCGGAACCTTCCAGAAGAGCGCACCAATATGCGCGCGGATGTTGGCGGAAGGCGGCGGCAAGCGCCTCGCGCAGGCCCGGATCGTGCTGCGAAAGGGCGAGACCGAGCTTCTCGTTCAGCAATGCGAAGAAGTGCGGCTCGAGCGCGCCGATCGCGACCCATTTGCCGTCGGCGCACTCATAGACGTCGTAATAAGGCGCGCCGGTGTCGAGCAGATTGGCGCCGCGCTTGTCCTTCCACATCCCCGCCGCCTTCAGGGACCAGGTCAGGGCCGAGATCAGGGCGGCGCCGTCGACCATCGCGCAGTCGATCACCCGCCCCCTGCCGGTCTGCCGCGCCGACAGGATCCCCGCGAGCATGCCGAAGGCGAGCAGCATGCCGCCGCCGCCGAAATCGCCGACCGCGTTGACGGGCGGCAACGGCCCCTCCCCGGCCCGCCCGTAGGTCGAGAGCGCACCGGCGAGCGCGATGTAATTGATGTCGTGACCGGCCGCCTGCGCCAGCGGCCCCTCCTGCCCCCAGCCCGTCATCCGGCCGTAGACCAGCTTCTCATTGTCGGCGCGCAGCGTCTCCGGCCCGAGCCCGAGGCGCTCCATCACGCCGGGCCGGAAGCCCTCGATCAGCCCGTCGCAGTCGCGCGCGATCTCCCGCACGCGCGCCGCCCCCTGCTCCGACTTGAGATCGAGCCGCACGGTCGCGGCGCGGCTCCGGCCGAGGATGTCGAACGCGGGCGGGATCACCGGCGGCTGGTCCTCGCGCTCCACGCGGATCACCGCCGCGCCGTGATCGGCGAGCATCATCCCGGCGAACGGCGCCGGGCCGATCCCGGCCAGCTCGACAATCCTTATTCCCTCCAGCACGCCGCCCATGGCCGAGGGTGTAGCCGGGCGCGCCGATGGCGGCTAGCGGCGCCGGAGCGATCGCTCACCGGCACGCTAGGTTCATTATGGTGCTTTCTCTTTTAGGCGAACCCTTGGGGCAGGCGTAGGCACCGGATGCCGGGGGCGGCGACTCGCAGCGCCGCCAAAGCAGCCGGGGCAGATCTGCGCGGGGGCGCAAGCATGTTGGGGAAAGCCGCTTATCTGGCCGGCGCGGCGGCCGGCGCCCTCGTCCTGAGCCAAGGCGCCAGGGCGAGCGAGACCATGGTCTACACCTACGACGCGCTCGGCCGGCTGGTCGCGGTGTCGACCAGCGGCGGCCCGAACAGCGGGCTCAACGTGTCGACAAATTACGACCCGGCCGGCAACCGGTCGCTTTATTCCGTCGGCTCGGGAGGGGGTGCTCCGCCACCACCACCACCACCACCGCCGGCGCCGCCACCGCCGCCGCCTCCTCCTCCGCCGCCACCGCCACCGCTGGACCCACCACCGCCGCCGCTACTGCCGCCGCCGGATGAGGACGCCGACTGCGAAGCGGTGTAGGCGCCGATCGACGACGACAGTGCCGAGTCGAAGCTGTCGAAATCTCCTCCCGAGGACCCGCCGGCGAACCCCCAACCCGCCGATGTCGTCATCGTCGACGACGACGACGAG